>JBFGNS010000067.1:0-22670 GCA_041574955.1 Thermoanaerobaculia bacterium
GGCGCCGCGGCCGGTCCCCCAGCCACCCGCCCCGCCCCCGCCGGCCGCCGTTCCGGTCGCGCCCGTCGCCGTTCCGGCGGTGGTGCGGGTCGGGCTGTCGACCGACCTCGAGCAGGTCGAGGTGCCGTGCTGTGGCGTGACCGCGGTGGCGGTTGCCGGCGGCGGACCGCTGGCGCGCGCCGTGCCCCTGCGTGTCGAGCCGGACATCGCGGGTGCGCCGGTCGGCGCCTACCGCGTTCAGGTGGCGGCGCTCAAGGACGAGCGCCAGGCGGCCGAGCTGGCGGCTCGCCTGGGACGGATGGTCGGCGCCGCGGGCGACGTGGTGTTCGATGCCGGCAGCGACCTGTACCGGGTGCGGATCGGCCGTTACCGCCGCCGGGACGAGGCCGAGCGGGCTCGCCAGCGACTGGCCGCCGCCGGTGCCGGCACGGCGTTCGTGACCAGCGAGCCGGGCCGCTTCGAGCCCGCTCTGCGCCTGGTCCACGGCCAGGGAGCGACCCGGATCGCCGGCCGCTGGCTGGCCTTCGAGAGCGCCGACGGTGGCGGCCTGCGGCTGGCGAGCGGGCGCTATCGCGGCCGGCTGCTGGTCTATCTCAACGACCGCGGCACCCTCAACCTGATCAACGAGGTGGCGTTCGAGGACTACTTGCGGGGGGTGGTGCCGCGCGAGATGGGCCCCGAGGTGTTCGATCAGCTCGAGGCTTTGAAGGCGCAGACGGTGGCGGCGCGCTCCTACGCCCTGCGCAACATGGGCGAGTTCGCCCGCGAGGGCTACGACATCTGCGCCACGCCGCGCTGCCAGGTCTACGGCGGCATGGACGCCGAGCACCCGCTCAGCGACCGAGCGGTCGCCGAGACCGCCGGCGAGCTGCTGGTCTACGACGATCGGCCGGCCGACGCGCTCTACAGCTCGACCTGCGGCGGCCACACCGAGGACGTGTCGGTGGTGTTCCCGGCCAAGCGGGAGCCGTACCTGCGGGCGGTGCCGTGTCTCGAGGCGGGGGTCGACCGCCTGGCCGGCGACCTGGCCCGAGAGGAGCCGTACCCCGCGGCACTGACCCGCCGGCTGCTGCCCGCCACCGGCGGCGGCGCCGCCGCGCTGGCCGCGCGGCTCGAGCACCTGGCGCTTGCCGCCGGCCTGCCCACCCCCGACGACCGCCTGGCGTCGCTCGAGCGGCGGGAAGTGCAGCGCTTCATCGCTTCGCTGTTCGACCTGGCGCTGGACGCCCGGCTGTTCGTGGCGCGCGAGGATCTGCCGTATCTGCTCACCGCCCGTCCCGACGACTGGAGCGAAGACGACCTGCGGCTGGCCGCCTACCTGATGCGCAGCGGCCTGCTGGCGGGCGATCCGGGCCAGCCGCTCGGCGGGGCGGAGATCGAGGCCACCCTGTTCCAGCTCGCTCTCTACCTGCGGGTGCTGGAGCGCCGCGAGGGCCGCTACCTCGGGCTCGGCGCCGGCGAGCTGCGGGTGAGGGTCGACGACGAGCCGGCCGCCTACCGGCTGCCGCCAAGGCTGGTCACCTTCCGCCGGCGTGCCGGCGAGGTGGCGGCCGGACCGCTGGCCCTGGTGCCCGGCGACCGTCTCGATCTCTACCTGACGGCCGGCGAGCTGCTGGCGGTGGTGCAGGAGGTCGACGTCGACGGCGTGGCGTTCGACCGCACCAGCAACCTGAGCTCCTGGAGCCGTTTCCGCAGCGAGGCGCGGCTGGCCGAGCTGATCGCGGCGCGCTATCCGGGCTTCGGGGTGCCGGCCCGAATCGAGGTGCTGGCGCGCGGCGTCTCGGGCCGGGTCGGCCGTGTGCGGCTGGTCGACGCCGGCGGCGCGGTGCAGGAGGTCGAGGGCCTGGCGGTGCGCTGGACTCTCGATCTGCCGGATACCCTGTTCACGGTGAAGCGGCTGGCACCGAGCGGCGGCGAGCCGGGCTGGCTGTTCACCGGGCGGGGATGGGGCCACGGCGTCGGTCTGTGCCAGGTGGGCGCCTACGGCATGGCGCTGCGGGGACACGGCTACCGCGAGATCCTGCGCCACTACTACACCGGCGTGGTCCTGACGCGTGACGGAGGCGCCGCCGGGGCGGCCGCGCGTTAGATTCGTAACCAAACAGTTACCGGTTCCTTCCCTTGGGCCCGCGCTTGTGGTACAAAAGCGGCTCCGAGATGGCGAGCGAAGAGACGATCCGCGCCGTCGTGCGGCGAATGATGAGCGAGATGGCCCCGGAGCCGGCCGCTGCGGGCCCGTCGGCGTCGGCGTCGCCCGACGGCATCGCGGTCGGCGCCGACCACGGCGGTTTCGCGCTCAAGCAGAAGCTGGCGGCCTACCTGCGGGACAAGGGCCACAGGGTCGAGGACTGCGGCACGACCAGCGCCGACGCGGTGGACTACCCGGACTTCGCCCACGCCGTGGCCACCAGGGTGGCCGCCGGCGACTGCCGCTGGGGGATCATCGTCGACGGTGCCGGCATCGGCTCGTGCATCACCGCCAACAAGGTACCCGGGGTGCGGGCGGCGCTGGCCTACGACATCTCGTCGGCACGCAACAGCCGGGAGCACAACCACGCCAACGTGCTGACCCTCGGCGCCGGCCTGATCGGCGAGGGGCTGGCACGCCAGATCGTCGACGCCTGGCTGGAGACCAAATGGGGCGGCGGCCGCCACGCCGCGCGGGTCGGCAAGATCGACCAGGTGGAGCGCCGCTACCTGGCGGCGCAGCCGGAGCGGGGAGGCTGAGGTGGCGGCGTCCGAAGAGCTGATCGAGGCGATCACCCGCCGGGTGCTCGACGAGCTGCGCGGCGGCCGCCAGGAGCAGTGCCCCGACTGCACCGGCGGCTGCGCCGCAGACTGCAGCGACAAGGTGCGCGCGATGGTCGGCGAGGGCGCCGCCCGCATCAGCTACAACGGCGACGGCGCGCGGGTGCCGGCCGAGCTGGCGCGCTTCATCGACCACACCCTGCTGGCGCCGGACGCCACCGCGGCCGATATCGACCGGCTGTGCGACGAGGCGGTCGAGTACGGCTTCGCCGCGGTGTGCGTCAACCCGGTGTGGGTCAAGCGGGCCTCCAGCCGGCTGCGAGGCACGCCGGTCAAGGTGGCCTCGGTGGTCGGCTTCCCGCTCGGCGCCAACGCCCCCGAGGTCAAGGTGCTCGAGACCCGCCGGGCGCTGCGCGACGGCGCCCGCGAGATCGACATGGTGCTCAACATCGGCGCGCTCAAGGGTGGCGACCGCGAGCTGGTCGAGCAGGACATCAAGCGGGTGGCCGAGGCCTGCCGCGAGGTGGGGGCGGTGTCGAAGGTGATCCTCGAGACCTCCAAGCTGAGCGACGAGGAGAAGGTGGTGGCGTCGCGGCTGGCGCAGCGCGCCGGTGCCGACTTCGTCAAGACCTCCACCGGCTTCGGCGGCGGCGGCGCGACGGTGTTCGACATCGCGCTGATGCGCGAGACGGTCGGCCCGGAGATGGGAATCAAGGCCTCGGGCGGTGTCAAGACCGCCGACGACGCCCAGCAGATGATCGCCGCCGGCGCCACCCGCATCGGCGCCTCGGCCGGCATTTCGATCGTCAGCGGAACGAAAGGAGAGTCCGGTGCCCGGTATTGACCTGCGGTCGTACGTCTTCCTGGACAGCCTGCAGCCGCAGTACGCGGCTTTCCTGGGCACCGTCGCCCAGGGCTTCTTGCCGCTCGCCGGCGATGCCTCGCTGTACGTCGAGATCGCGCCCGGGATCGAGATCAACCGGCTGACCGACGTGGCGCTCAAGTCGAACCGCGTGCGGCCGGGCATGCAGATCGTCGAGCGCTACTACGGCCTGCTCGAGGTGCACTCGGGTTCGCAGGCCGAGACCCGCGGTGCGGGCGAGGCGATCCTCGGCGACATCGGTCTGAAGGTGGAGGACCGCTTCAAGCCGCGCATCCTGTCGAGCCAGATCGTGCGCCACGTCGACGACCACCAGGTGCAGCTGATCAACCGGATGCGTCACGGTCACATGCTGATCCCCGGCCAGACGCTGTACGTGCTCGAGGTGGAGCCGGCGCCGTACGCCGCGCTGGCCGCCAACGAGGCCGAGAAGGCGGCAGAGATCAACATTCTGGAGGTGCGGTCGTTCGGCTCGTTCGGCCGCGTCTACCTGGGCGGCGAGGAGCGCGACATCGACGTCGGCTGGCGCGCCGCGATGGCGTCGCTCGACGGTCTAGAGGGCCGGGACATCACCAAGTAGCACCCACAAAGCGCGGCCGCGCGCGGCCGCGTCGAAGGAGGAAAGTCAAATGGCTGAAGCGCTGGGAATGATCGAGTGCCGAGGGTTCACCGCCATGGTCGAGGCGGCCGACGCCATGGTCAAGGCGGCCAAGGTGGAGCTGGTGGGCTACGAGAAGACCGGCGGCGGCTACGTCACCGCGGTGGTGCGCGGCGACGTGGCGGCGGTGAAGGCGGCGGTCGACGCCGGCACCCGCGGCGCCGAGAAGGTCGGCGAAGTGGTGGCGGTTCACGTCATCGCGCGGCCGCACGCCAACGTCGACACCAGCCTGCCGCTGGGCCGGCAGGCGGCGAAGAAGGAAAAGGGCGGCAAGTGAAAGCCGCCGGCTGACCGCGGAGAAGCGCGAAGATGCTGCTAGGAGAGGTGGTCGGCACGCTGGTCGCCACGCGCAAGGAGCCCTCGATGGAGGGGCTCAAGTTCCTGGTGCTGCGGCGGGTGGACGTCGACGGCAAGCAGGTGCCGGGTTTCGTGGTGGCGGCCGACGGTGTCGGCGCCGGCGTCGGCGAGGTGGTGCTGTACGCCACCGGCAGCGCCGCCCGCCAGACCGTGGCCACCAAGGACCGGCCGTGCGACGCGGTGGTGATGGCGATCGTCGACAGCTGGGAGGTCGGCGGCAAAGAGGTGTACCGCAAGTAGCGGGGGGAGCTGCCGGTGGAGCCGCAGGAGATCGCAGCCATCCTCGAGCGGGTGCGCCGCCGGATGGGCGTGGCGTCGCCGGCGCCGCCGCCCGCCCGCCGCCCGCTCGCCGAGGCGTCCGCCGCCGCCGGCTCGCCCGGCGTCCACCGGTCGGTGGGCGAAGCGGTGGCGGCCGCCGGCCGGGCGTTCGACAGCTTCCGCGATCTGGGCCTCGACCGGCGGCGGGAGGTGATCGAGGCGGTGCGCGCGGCGATGCGCGAGGCGGCGGGTGAGCTGGCCGAGGCGGCGCGGCGCGAGACCGGTCTCGGGCGGGCGTCGGACAAGACGATCAAGAACCTGCTGGTGACCGACAAGACGCCCGGCCCCGAGGACCTCGAGCCGCGCGCCGTCACCGGCGACCAGGGGATGACGGTCACCGAGTATGCGCCGTTCGGCGTGGTGGCCGCCATCACCCCCACCACCAACCCGACGGCGACCATCATCAACAACACCATCGCCGTGGTGTCGGCGGGCAACGCCGTGGTGTTCAACCCCCACCCCTACGCCAAGGGGGTGTCGGCGGACAACGTCGCCCGCATCAACCGGGCGGTGATGGCCGCCGGCGGGCCGCAGGACCTGGTGTGCACCATCGCCGAGCCGACCATCGAGTCGGCGCAGGAGCTGATGCGCCACCGCCAGATCCGCCTGCTGATGGTGACCGGCGGCCCGGCGGTGGTCGCCGAGGCGCTCAAGACCGACAAGCGGGCGATCACTGCCGGCCCCGGCAACCCGCCGGTAGTGGTCGACGCCTCGGCCGACATCGGGCGGGCGGCGCGCGAGATCGTGCGCGGCGCCTCGTTCGACAACAACATGGTGTGCACCGACGAAAAGGAGGTGTTCGTCCACCGCGACCGCGCCGACGAGCTGCTGGCGGCGTTCGGCCGCGGCGACGCCTACGTGCTCAAGCAGTACCAGCTCAAGCAGCTCGAGCGGGTGATCTTCGAGGAGCCCGGCGAGCCGGGCCGGCCGGGCCGCATCAACCGGCGCTGGATCGGCCAGAACGCCGGTCGCATCCTGGCCGAGATCGGCGTCACCGCCGGCGACGAGCTGCGCCTGCTGGTGGCCGAGGTGCCCACCGACCACCCGCTGGTGTGGACCGAGCAGATGATGCCGGTGATGCCGGTGGCGCGGGTGGCCAACATCGATCAGGGGATCGAGCTGGCGGTGCGCGCCGAGCACGGCTTCCGCCACACCGCGTCGATCTTCTCCAACGACGTCGAGGCGATCACCCGCATGGCGCGCGCCATGAACGTCTCGATCTTCGTCGCCAACTCAGCCAACGTCGCCGGTCTGGGTGCCGGCGGCGAGGACTTCACCTCGTTCTCGATCGCCACCCCCACCGGCGAGGGGCTGACCCGGCCGCGCACCTTCTCGCGCATCCGGCGGCTGGCGGTGGTCGGCTCGCTGCGCATCGTCTGAGGCATGCGCCCGGCGCTCCTGCTGCTGGAGTTCGACTCGATCGCGGTCGGTATCGAGGCCGGCGACGCGATGGCCAAGCGCGCGCCGCTGGCCACGCTGCACGCCGGCACCGTGCATCCCGGCCGCTACCTGGTGCTGGCCGGCGGCGAGGTGGCGAGCGTCGAGGAGGCGCTGGCCGCCGGCCGCGAGGTGGGCGGCCGGCAGCTGGTGGACGAGGTGTTCCTGCCCGACGTCCATCCGGCGGTGGTCGGCGCCGTGGTCGGCGGCCGCCGCGCCGAGAGCCACGACGCGTTGGGGATCATCGAAACACGCACGGTGGCCGCCACCCTGCGCGCCGCCGACGCCGGCGTCAAGGGCGCGGCGGTGACGCTCAACGAGGTACGCCTGGCGGACGGGCTGGGTGGCAAGGGCTACGCGCTGTTCAGCGGCGAGCTGTCGGACGTCGAGGCGGCGGTCGAGATCGGCGTCGCCAGCCTGCCGTCGCCCGACCGGCTGGTGGCGCAGGTGGTGATTCCGCGCATCCACGGCGAGATGCTCGAGAACCTGCACGCGCACGCCGAGTTCCTGCCGCGGGTGAGCGGCTACCGGGTGGGGCCGTAGCGGTGCAGCTCGGCCGGGTCATCGGCACCGTGGTGGCCTCGATGCGGGTCGACGGGCTGGACGGCGTCCGGTTCCTGCTGGTGCAGCCGCTGGACCGCGACCAGCAGCCGTCGGGGCGGCCGGTGGTGGCCGCCGACGGCGTCGAGATGGCGGCGCCCGGCGAGCTGGTCTACGTCGTCGCCAGCCGCGAGGCGGCGCTGGCCATGCCCGACAGCTTCGTACCGGTCGACCACGCGGTGGTCGGCATCGTCGACCAGGTCCACCTGCCGGAGTCCGAGCCGTGAGGGTCGGACGGGTGGCCGGCACGGTGGTGTCCACCATCTGCGCGCCTGTGTTCGAGCGCCGCCGGCTGCTGCTGTGCGACCTGCTGGACGAGTCCGGTCGCCCGGACGGCGAGTACACCATCGCGGTGGACAGCGTCTACGCCGGGGTCGGCGACACCGTGCTGATCCTCGACGAGGGCAACTCGGCCCGCCAGGTGGTGGGCGAGCCAGACGCCCCCATCCGCGCCGTCGTGGTCGGCGTGGTCGACGCCGTCGACGTCTGAGCCGGCGCCCGCGGCGCCGACGCGGCTACCGGCGGCTCAGCCGTCGGCGCGCAGCGTGATCGAGTACTTTCCGGTACCCGTCGACCAGTAGTGCCGCACCCGCACGTGGTAGGTGCCGCGGCCCAGGCTACGGCTGATCTTGGCGTTGCGCTGCTCGCCGCTGTCGTCGTCGAACGCCACCAGCCGGGTGGCGTCGTCGGGACCGAACAGGCTCATCACCACGTCGGTGCGTCCGCTGGTCTCGACGGTGTAGGGGCGCGGCGTGTCGCTGCCGACGGTGAACTGGTACTTGTCCTCCTCGCCGTGCTCGCCGATGTCGGCCTCGACCGTCTCGCCGGGCTCGAGGTCCCCCGGCTGCTTGGCAGCGCCCGGGTAGATGGTGGAGATGAACTTCTTGTCGGTGTCCGACAGCACGGTGTTCCAGCCGATCTCGAAGTCGCCCAGGGTGAGGCCGTTGGGCACCGCGTACTGCATGATCGAGGTCGCGTCGTACTGCGAGAAGTTGGTCTTGCTGGCGTCGTAGCGCCGGATCACGTTGCGGAAGGTCTTGTCGCGATCCCAGCCGTTCGTCGCCTTGTAGTAGCGGTAGACCTTCTCCTCGTCCCACGGGATGCCGGCAGCCGGGTGCGAGTGCTCGTGGATGCACGACAGCGCGTGGCCGAACTCGTGCAGCACCACCCGCGAGTACTCCCGCGCCGAGGTGTCGGGCTTGAGCCAGCCGAAGTTCATCGTCGGCTTGTCCTTGTCGATCACCAGCGCGTCGGTGCCGAGGTACGACCAGGAGCCGCTGCGCTCGAACGAGATGCGGATGTCGCCCTGGCGGCCGGAGACGAAGTCGAACTTGAGGTTGGCGTGGTCCTGCCACTCCTTGGCGAACTCGCGCACCCGTGTCTGCACCCGCGGGTCGCCGTCGGTGAAGGCCACCGTCAGGGTGCGTCCGGGCCGCCAGCGCGTCTCGGTGAGCACCGCCATCTCGGCGGGGCCGCGGGCGTCGATGCCGACGCCGCCGGCGCCCTCGCGCATCGGGGTGTTGTCCGGGTTCTCCTCCACCGCGGCGATCGCCGCGTCGATGATCTTGTCCTCGGGAGTCGGCCGGGCGGTGCACAGGTAGATGTCGAGCAGCTCGTCGTCGTTCTTTTCTTCGGGCATCTGGGTTCCTCCTGCGGTGTGGGGTTCGCTTCTACTCCGTCAGCTGCCGCCGCCGGTCGCTCATCCGTTGGGCGGAGCTGCGGAACTCGATATCGGGGCGCATCTTGCGGAGCTCGGCCAGCCCGACGATGCGCGCCAGGGTGGAGCGCACCGTCGGCAGGTCGTCGTCGAAGTCGCCGTGGTGGCGGGCGCGCGAAGCCCTGAGCAGCTGCCGGCCGTCACGGCCGCGGCCGGGCTCCATCTCGCCGTACTGGTTGGGCGCCAGCACCAGCTCGGCGCGGCCGCGGCGCGGGTCGAACAGGCGCGCCAGCTCGCGGTCGTCGCGGATCGACCGCTCCAGGCCGAGCAGCGGCGTGCCTTGGCGGGCGAAGGCGCCGTCGCGGAACTCGGGCACCCGCGGCTGGTCCTCGAGCGCGTGCGACACCAGGTAGAGCAGGGACTTGTGGTAGATGCCGGCGCAGTCGTCGTCCCGCTCGACGTGGTCGGTCAGGTTGTAGACCGCGAAACGGTCGAGCGCGCCCGAGTCGATCGCCGGCAGGTAGGTCTGGCGGAACAGCTCGACCGTGCACGCCGGTGCCCACAGGGTGCAGGTGGCGACCTTCAGGCCGTAGCCGGCGCGCCCCTTGAGCGGCCCGTCGTCGATCTTGTCGCCGGCGGTCAGCAGCCGCACCAGCGGCGCCAGCAGGATGCTGCCTGCGCTGTGGCCGGCGAAGTGGATCTCGAGCTCAGGCTCGCTCTCGGCCAGCGCCGCCAGCTCGGCCGCCACCACCCGGCAGGCCCGCTCCTCGGCGCTCGACGCCAGGCGGGCGTTCTCCTTCATCTCGTCCCACTGCGCCTTGCCGCCGAGGCGGCGGGCGAGCGGCTCGAGGGCGTCGTCGAGGCGGTCGAGCAGGTAGTCCTTGGCCTTCTCGATCGGCCCCTCGGGGCGCCGCCGGCGGATCGCTTCCTGCAGGATGTTCTTGAGCGTCGTCCAGAAGTCAGTCTTCCAGACGAACGCCACCGGGTAGACCTGGGCGTCGAGCAGCGCCGCGCGGTACTCGGCTACCCGCTGCACGGCGGCGCGCTCGCCCACCAGGCCGCCGTGCGCGTAGATCAGCAGCCGCTTGTGCTTCCAGCTCGCGCTGGCCTCGACGAACTGCTGCTGGAACAGGCGCCGGACGTCATCGCGGGTGGTGCCGAAGGTGCCGCCGGCTCGCAGACCGCCGTCGTTGCCGACGCTGACGATGTGCGGTCGCAGGTCGTGGAAGGTCGAGGCGGCCGACCGTGTGCCGGTCTCGGACACCGCGACCGCGGCCGACGGCGCCGACTTGAGGTGGATCGGCACGCCCAGCCGCGCCACCCACACGTCCATGGCGTGCTCCAGCCAGTCGTCGTAGGGCAGCAGCGCGAGACCGCCGCGTCCCCAGCGCTCGCCCCACGAGTTCTGCACCCAGAAACCGTCGGCGTCGTAGGCCACGATGGCGAAGGCGTGTCCGCCCATCTTGCGCGGGTGCTCGCCGATGACGGCGTCGGCGTCGGGCACCAGCCAGCCGGCGTGCACCACAGCGGTGGCGAACAGGATCTCCACCTCGGCCAGCGCGCAGTGCATCGCCACCAGGTCCTTGGGGTTGACCCGGTAGTAGGCGCCGAGCGGCCGCTTGATGGCGCTGCCGGCCCGCTCGGTGGTGAGCTCGCGGTCGGCGCCGCCCGACTCGTACGGCCACCTCTCGGCCGAGCAGACGCCGTGCTTGTGCCAGCCCTTCATCGCGCCGCGCGCGCTCGACCCCTGGTAGTCCTCGCCCTCCCACTCGTCGTACCGCTTGGCCATCTCGTACAGCATGCGCGGGCTCACCGGCGTGTCGTCGGGTACCACGGCGCGACGGCGGAGCAGGTAGTTGGCGACTGTCGCCAGGCCGTGGCCGGTGCACGAGCCCTCGCTGCCCTGACGCAGCACCGGCACCTTGCGAGCCAGGTACTCCTCCAGCTCGAGGCGCACTCCGACCTCGACCAGCGTCGGCTCGTACAGCTTGTCCCGGAAATCGGTCGGGTCCGGCAGCGTGTCGAAGTTGAGCTGGTCCTCGGTGAGCTTGGGCATGCCGCTCCTGGTGCCCACCATCGGCCGCTCCGGGCCGCGCGGATCGCGCGCCGGAGCCGCCTTGCGGGCGGTGCTGGTTACGCAGCAGTTGGGTCGGAGTATAACGCCGGCCGCCCCGCCGCGCCCGGGCTTTTTGGCTTGGGCGCCGCCGCCGCCGCGTTCGTTACCGCGTTGCCCAGCCCGGGGCCACGCGATAGCATCGCTGCCAGGAGGCGGCAGCCGGATGACGGTGGCGATGGAGCAGGCCGAGCAGATGGCGGGGATCGACTTCGCGCTCAGCGAGGAGCAGAAGGCGATCCGCGACGCGGCGCGCCAGTTCGCCCGCCAGGAGATCGATCCGATCGTCGAGGAGATCGACGAGGCGCAGCGTTTCCCCGTCGAGCTGTTCGCCCAGGCCGGCGAGCTCGGCTTTCTCGGCATCCTGGTGCCCGAGGAGTACGGCGGCGCCGGGCTGGGCTACATCGAGTACGTTCTGGTGCTCGACGAGCTGTCGTGCGTCGACCCGTCGATCGGGCTCAGCGTCGCCGCCCACAACTCGCTGTGCACCAACCACATCCTCAAGTTCGGCAGCGAGGCGCAGAGGCGGCGCTGGCTGCCCGACCTGGCCAGCGGCCGCCAGATCGGCGCCTGGAGCCTGACCGAGCCGGATGCCGGCTCCGACGCCGCCGGCACCCGCAGCCGGGCCGAGAAGGTGGACGGCGGCTGGCTGCTCAACGGCGCCAAGACCTTCACCACCCACGGCACTGTTGGCGGGGTCTGCGTGGTGCACGCGGTGACCGACCCGCAAGGGCCCCGGCACCACAACATCTCGGCGTTCGTGCTCGAGAAGGGCATGGACGGCTACCGCGCCGGCAAGAAGGAGAACAAGCTCGGTACCCGCGCCTCGGACACCGCCGAGGTGGTGATGGAGAACTGTTTCGTACCCGACGACCATCTGCTCGGCGAGCCTGGAGAGGGCTTCATCCAGGCGCTCCAGATCCTCGACGGCGGGCGCATCTCGATCGCCGCCCTGGGCGTCGGCACGGCGCGCGGCGCCTACCAGACGGCGCTGGCCTACGCGCGCGAGCGCCAGCAGTTCGGCAGACCGATCGCGCGCTTCCAGGCGATCCAGTTCCATCTCGCCGAGATGGCCACCCGGCTGGCGGCGGCCGAGATCCTCACCCTGGCGGCGGCGGAGACCATGGACCGCGGCGCATCCGTCTCCCGGCTGGCGTCCGAGGCCAAGCTGTACGCCGGCGAGGCGGCGGTGTTCTGCGCCGAGCGCGGCGTACAGATCCACGGCGGTTACGGGTTCATCAAGGACTACCGCGCCGAGAAGTACTACCGCGACTGCAAGATCTGCACGATCGGCGAGGGCACCAGCGAGATCCAGCGGCTGGTGATCGCCCGCCAGCTGCTCAAGAGCGCCTGATGCCGACCGCCCCGGCCGGCCGCCGCCCGGCAGCAGCCGGCGACGTCGACGAGCTGGCGGCGGCGCTCGTCGACGGCCGGCCACGCGCGGTAGCGCGCGCCATCTCGCTGGTGGAGGACGGCGGTCCGCTGCGCCGCCGGCTGATCGGCGCCATCTATCCGCGCACCGGCAAGGCGCGGGTGGTCGGCGTCACCGGACCGCCCGGCGCCGGCAAGAGCACCCTGGTGGACCGTCTCGCCCAGCTCTTCCGGGCCGCCGGCGACCGGGTGGCGATCCTGGCGGTTGATCCCACCAGCCCGTTCAGCGGCGGCGCCATCCTGGGCGACCGCATCCGCATGCAGGCGCTGTACACCGATCCGGGCGTGTTCATCCGCTCGATGGCGACCCGCGGCGCGATGGGAGGCCTGGCGCGCGCCACCCACGATGCGGTCGACGTGGTCGACGCCGCCGGTTTCGACTGGGTGCTGGTGGAGACCGTCGGCGTCGGCCAGGACGAGGTCGACGTGGTGCGCAGCGTCGACTCGGTGGTGGTGGTGACGGTGCCCGGCCTGGGCGACGACATCCAGGCGATCAAGGCCGGGCTGATGGAGATCGCCGACCTGTTCGTGATCAACAAGGCCGACCGCGAGGGCGTCGAGCGCACCCGCCGCGACATCGAGCTGATGCTGGGGCTGGCGGAAGCCGAAGGCTGGCGGCCGCCGGTGATCAAGACCGTCGCCAGCCGCAGCGAGGCCGTCGACACGCTGGCGGCGGAGATCGGGCGGCACCGCGCCTGGCTCGAGGAGCGCGGCGAGCTGGCCGGCCGCCGCCGCCGCCGCCTGCGCCAGCGCGTCGAGGCGCTGCTCCAGGAGCGTGTGCTGCGCACCGCCGTCGAGGTGGTCGGCCTCGCAACGGCGGTGGAGCGGGCGTTCGACAGCCGGGTCGACCCGTACCGGCTGGCGGACGAGGTCTACCGCGGCGTGGTGGCCGAAGCGGGGGGCGAGGCGGAGTGATCCGCGGCATCGACCACATCGGCGTAGCAGTGCCCTCGATCGACGAGGCGCGCGGCTTCTGGCTGGATCTCGGCCTCGAGCTCGAGGGCGTCGAGGAGGTGGCGAGCGAGGGCGTGCGGGTGGCGCTGCTGCGCTGCGGCGAGAGCCGCATCGAGCTGCTCGAGGCCACCACCCCGGAGTCTCCGATCGCCCGCTTCCTGGAGCGCCGTGGACCGGGCATCCATCACATCTGCCTGGCCTCGGACGCGCTGAGCGCCGACGACGCGCGGCTCAGGGAGCGCGGACACCGGCTGCTGCGCGAGCGGCCGACGCGCGGCGCCGGCGGCTGCTGGGTGCAGTTCGTGCATCCGTCGAGCGCCGGCGGAGTGCTGGTCGAGCTGTCGCAGGGCGGTGATGAGCCGCGCAAGGAGGAGTGAGCGGGCCGAGCCGCGAGCCGGCCAGCGCGTACCGGGGTCGGTGGCGAGATCTTCCGCGGCCCTCAGCATGACCGCGGGCCTCGGGCTCGGACCTCGGGGTGCTCAGCAGTGGCGGCGTCCCACCGGGCGCTGTCCGCCGCCGTCATCCCGTGAGCGTGGGCTGACGACGCTTGCCGTTCCCTCAGAACTGCACGTGCTGGACGTAGAACGCTGACAGCTCCACCCCGCCGGCGGCCAGCTCGCTGGCCAGCGCCGGGTCGAGCAGAAACTGACCCGCTCGCTCGCGCGACGAGGTCACCAGCACCACCTCGAATGCCGACACCGGTGCTGCCGTGCGGGTGCGCACGTGCAGCAGGGCGTCGGCTGCCACCTTGAGACCGCGGAACACCGACGCCTCGGAGTCGGCGATGATCTCGAGCAGCACGCGATCGCCCGAGGTGCCCTGCAGGATCTGCGCGCCGGCGACGCCCTGCGCCATGAAGACCTGCTGGATCTCGGCCGCCAGGTCGAGGTCGCCGTACGGCTGTCGCTGAATCTGGTACAGATCGGCCTGGGGACCGCTGTGGCTGGCTTGCGGCGGCGGCCGCCGCGCGCGCGGGCGCGCCGGCGGAGCCACCTCGCGGTTGCCGATCAGATCCCCCAGGCTCTCTTCGCGCGGCGGCGGCGCGGCGCGCGGCGCCTCGGTGAACTTGCCGTCCTCGAGCACCATCGCCGTGCCGTAGTTGTTGCGGTTGGCGGTCTCGGTGCGCGGCACGTCGATCTCGGCCGCGTCGAGGAAGGTCTGGGTGCCGTTTTGCAGCACGATCAGGGCGCGGTCGCCGTCGAGCTGGTACTTCTCGCGTGCGATCAGCCGCGAGCCGTCCTTGAGGTAGATGGTGTAGGCCGCGGCGGGCGCCGCGATCAGCAGAACCAGCAGTGGAATCAGGATTTTGCGCGACATTCTCGGACCCTCGTGGTAGTCGGATGGGGGTCGTTGGGCTCTGCTATCATACCGCGGCCCGAGGAGCGCTGAAGATGCTGATCGTCATGAAGATGGACGCCGGTCGCGAGGAGATCGACGGCGTGGTGACGGCGGTCGAGTCGCACGGCCTCAAGGCCCACCCGATCGCCGGCGCGCAGCGCACCGCGGTGGGCATCACCGGCAACATCGGAATCGTCGAGCCGGTGCACTTCGAAGGTCTGCCGGGCGTGCTCGAGGTCATCTCGGTCAGCCACCCGTACAAGCTGGTCTCGCGCGAGTTCCAGGAGAGCTCGAGCGTGGTCGAGGTCGGCGGCGTGCGCTTCGGCGGCCCCGACCTGGCGATCATCGCGGGCCCGTGCTCGGTGGAGAGCTACGAGCAGACGCTGGCCGTGGCGCGCCGGGTCAAGGCGGCGGGCGCCATGATGCTGCGCGGTGGCGCGTACAAGCCGCGCACCAGCCCGTACAGCTTCCAGGGGCTGGGCGGCGAGGGGCTGGAGATCCTGGCGCGGGTGCGCGCCGAGACCGGTCTGCCGGTGGTCACCGAGGCGCTCGACACCGAGACGCTCGACGCGGTAGCCGAGGTGGCCGACATGATCCAGATCGGCGCCCGCAACATGCAGAACTTCTCGCTGCTCAAGCGCGCCGGCGCCAGCGGGCGGCCGGTGCTGCTCAAGCGCGGCATGAACGCCACCGTCACCGAGTGGCTGCTCGCCGCCGAGTACATCCTCGACCAGGGCAACAGCCAGGTGGTGCTGTGCGAGCGGGGCATCCGGACGTTTGTCGACCACGTGCGCAGCACGCTCGACGTGTCGGCCATCCCGGCCATCAAGCGCATCAGCCATCTGCCGGTGATCGCCGACCCGTCGCATGCCGCCGGCCGCCGCGACACGGTGCTGCCGCTGGCGCGCGCCGCGCTGGCGGTGGGCGCCGACGGGCTCATCGTAGAGGTCCACGCCGAGCCCGCCAAGGCGCTCTCCGACGGCAACCAGGCGCTGCTGCCGGCACAGTTCGACCGCCTGATGGACCAGGCGCGGCAGCTCGCGCCGGTGCTGGAGCGGCGCGTTCCGGCCTGGGCGGAGCCCTAGCCGGGGCGCGGGTTGTCCGTCTCCGAAGTCTCCGGCGGCGGCCAGGGGCTGCTGTTGCTCGAAGACGGCTCGCTGTTCGAGGGTCGAGTGGTGTCGGCCGGCAGCCGGTTCGGCGAGGTGGTGTTCAACACCTCGATGACCGGCTACCAGGAGGTGCTCACCGACCCCTCCTACCGTGGCCAGATCGTGGTCATGACGGTGCCGCACGTCGGCAACTACGGCGTGCGCGAGGACGTCGCCGAGTCGGACCGGCCGTGGGTCGAGGGCTTCATCGCCCGCAGCTTCACTCGCCGGCCGTCGAGCCACGGCAGCGAGGGCGGGCTGATCGCCTACCTGCGGCGACACGGCGTGCCGGCGCTCGACGGCGTGGACACCCGCGCCATCGTCCGCCGGGTGCGGCAGCAAGGCGCGCTGCGCGGGGTGCTGGCGACCGCGCCCGCCGACGTCGAGCGGCTGGCCACCGAGCTCGCCGCCCACCCGCCGATGGCCGGCCGTGCCCTGGTCGACGACGTCACCGGCGAGACGCCGCGGGTGGTCGAGCCGGCCGGCGGCGCTGCGCGCTTCCACCTGGCGGTCTACGACTTCGGCGTCAAGTCGAACATCCTGCGCTCGCTGGCGCGGCGCGGAGCACGGCTGACGGTGCTGCCGGCCCGCACCCCGGCGGCCGACTGCCTGGCGCTGGGGGTCGACGGCGTGGTGCTGTCCAACGGCCCCGGCGACCCCGAGCCGCTCACCGGCATCATCGGGCAGGTGGCCGAGCTCGCCGGCAGCGACCTGCCGCTGTTCGGCATCTGTCTCGGCCACCAGCTGCTCGGCCTGGCGATGGGGGGGCGCACCTTCAAGCTCAAGTTCGGCCACCACGGCGGCAACCAGCCGGTGCGCGACCTGGCCAGCGGCAAGGTCTGGATCACCAGCCAGAACCACGGCTTCGCGGTCGATCCCGACAGCCTGCCGGCAGGCTGCGAGGTCACCCAGCTGAACCTCAACGACGGCACCGTGGAGGCGTTCCGGGTACGCGACCGGCCGATCTTCTCGGCCCAGTACCACCCCGAGGCGGCGCCCGGGCCGCACGACGCCGACAACCTGTTCGACGCCTTCCTGTCGGCGGTGGGCCGGACGGCGGCCGGCGGTAGCCGGCGGTGAGCTGGCCGCTCGAGACCGAGATCGCCTGGCGCTTCCTGCGCGGCGGCCGCAGCCGGCTGCTCGACGGCACGGCGCGCGCCGCGCTGCTGGCCACCGCCCTCGGGGTCACCGCGATGGTCGTCGCGATGGCGCTGATGACCGGCTACCGCGAGGACCTGCAGGCCAAGATGATCCGCGGCCACGCGGCGGTGGTGGCGTATCCGCTGGCCGAGGGGGCGGCGCTGGAGGGCGAGCCGCGGCGGCTGCTGGAGGCGGAGGCCGGAGTGACCGCGGTGCGCCAGGTGTTGTACGGACAGGGCTCGCTGGAGGCTCCCGCCGCGGGCGGGGCGCCGGCGGCGGGCGGGCTCGAGGTCACGCTGCGAGGCGTCGACCCCGAGATGGGCGGGCTGGCAGAGCTCGGCCGGTTGCGGCTGGCGCCGGGGGTCGAGCCGGCGGCCGGCCTCGCTCTCGACGGCCTGCCAGGCATCGTGCTGGGCAGCGAGCTGGCGGCGCGCCTCGATGCCGGGCTGGGCCAGCCGCTGCGGCTCATGGTGCTGGGCTTCGACCGCGGCCGCCCGCGCTTCCGTTACCGCAGCGTGCGCGTCGCCGGCCTGTTCACCACCGGCTTCTCGGAGTTCGACCGCAGCTGGACGGTGCTCGAGCGGCGCGAGCTCGAGCGGCTGGTGGGCGGCCAGCAGGGGGTGGCGCTGTACGAGATCGCCCTGGCCGACGCCGGCCGCGCCTCGACGGTGGCCGAGCGGGCGCGCCGGATCCTCGGCGAGGAGTTCCTGGTCACCGACTGGCAGGAGCTCAACAGCGAGCTGTTCACCGCGCTCAGGATGCAGCAGGTGGCGCTGTTCTTCGTGCTCGGGCTGATCGTGCTGGTGTCCAACTTCAACGTCGCCTCCAGCCTGGTGGTGCTGGTGCGCGAGCGGCTACGCGACATCGGCGTGCTGGCGACGCTCGGCCTGCCGCCGGCGCGGCTGCGGGCGCTGTTCCTCTGGTACGGCACCGCTCTGGGGCTGGCCGGCACGCTCCTCGGCCTCGGCCTGGGCAGCGGCGTCGCCTGGCTGCTGACCGAGTTCGAGCTGATCCGCTTCGATCCCGAGGTGGCGGCGATCTACTTCATCAGCTCGGTGCCGTTCCGGGTGCGGCTGCCGGCGCTGGCCGCGGTCGCGCTGTTCACCCTGGCCGTTACGCTGGTCGCCTGCTGGCTGCCGGCGCGCAAGGCGGCGCGCGTCCGGCCGGCGAGCGCGCTGCGCTACGAATGAGCTCGGACGCGGCGACGGCAGGGGGGGAAGGGGGGCCGGCGAGCCGGCCCCCTTTCGCGCGTTGGGCGGGTGAGGCTGCCGTCGCAGGCAGCGCGGAGAAGGGGGGCAGGCCGGAGTCTCCGACTCCGGTGGTGAGACCCGCGATCCCGCCCGTGGACACGGCCGGGTGGGTCTCGAAGAGAGGGCCGGTCGGTGCCGACCCTTCATCTTTACTTACGTTGCAGACGCCGCGGGGGTTTAGTCGGCGGCGCCCCGCCCGGCGATGACGGCGCCGGGCGAGCGCGGCACGGACTGGCGGCGGCCGGTGACCGCCGAGGAGCGGCAGCGTCTCGCCGCTGGACATCCGCCGGCCGGCGAGTGCGCTGCTTGCCGCCACCTGGCCCTGGTGCGCGCGGCGCGGGGAGAGTTCGTGCGCTGCCGGCTAGCCGACACCGATCCGTCTTTTGCGCGCTACCCGACCCTGCCGGTCGCCGGCTGCGGGGGCTTCGAGCGGTGGTGGCCGACCGGGTAGGCGCCGGCGCGCGGGCCCTGCCACTGGCCTGGTTCGCGCTCGCCCACCTCTGCCTGCTGGTGGCGTTCGGCGCCGTGGCGCTGGCACCGGCCGCGGTCGCCGGCTTCTACTACCACCCGAAGCTGCTGGCGGTGGTCCACCTGGTCACCCTCGGCTGGATCACGGCGTCGATCCTCGGCGCCCTCTACATGGTGCTGCCGATGGCGTTCGGCTGCCGGTTGCCGGCGGGGCGGGCCGACCGCTGGGTGCTGGCCGGCTTCGCGCTCGGCGCCACCGGCATGGCCAGCCACTTCTGGATCGACGAGGTCTCCGGCATGGTCTGGTCGGCGGGCCTGGCGGCGTTGACCGCGCTGTGGGTCGCCGGCCGCGCGGCGCTGGCGCTGGAGCGCTCGAGCGTGCCGCCCGAGATCCGGCTGCACTTCCACCTGGCGTTTGTCAACCTGCTGCTGGCGGCCGGGCTGGGCGTGGCGATCGGCGTCGACAAGCTGTGGTCGGTGATGCCCGGAGCCTCGCTCGACCACGTGCTGGCGCACGCCCACCTGGCGGCCCTCGGCTGGGGGGTGATGACGGTGATGGCCGCCGGCTACCGGCTGCTGCCGATGCTGCTGCCAGCGGCTCCGCCGCGCGGCGGCTGGGTGGTGGCCGGCGCGGTGCTGCTCGAGGTCGGCGTGCTGGGGCTGGCGGCCTGCCTGTTCGTCGACGCCGGTCCGCGCGCCGCCTTCGCCGCCTGCGTGGTGGCGGCGCTGGCGGTATGGCTGTCGCGTGTCGGCTGGATGCTGGCCCACCGGCGGCCGTCGCCGCCGGCCCTGCCGCGCCCCGACCTGCCCCGGCTGCAGCTGGCCGGGGCGGTGTGCTGGCTGCTGGTGGCCGCCGGCCTCGGGCTGGCGCTGGCCGCCGCCCCCGCCGCCAGCTGGAAGCTGGGCGCGGCGATGGCTTACGGCGTGGCGGGCCTGGTCGGCTTCCTGTCGCAGATGGTGGTGGGTGTCGCCGCGCGCTTCGTGCCGCTGTGGGTCTGGCTCGGCGCCTACGGCGGCCGGCTGCACGACCGCCGACCGCCGTCGCCCTACCAACTGGCCGGCCGGCGGCTGCAGGTCGGGGTGCTGGCGCTGTGGACCGCCGGGGTACCGGCGCTGGCGCTCGGCCTGAGCCTCGACCGCCTCGGCGTGCTGCGGCTGGGGGGGGCGCTGCTGGCCGCCGCGGCGGCGGCGGGTTTCTGGCAGCTCCTGGCGCTGGGGCGGCTGCTGCCACGCGCAGCAGCGGCTCGGTGAGAAGGTCGGGCTAGTCTCCGGTCTCCTCGGGCGGGCACTCCTCGCGGCGCTCCTGCGCGCGTCGCGCCAGCTCCGCGGCGGTGGGCAGACCGAAGGCGCGGTGGCAGAAGTTCTGGAAGCGGCCGCTGTGCAGGTGGATCAGACTCTCGTAGGCGGCGCGGAAGCTGTCCGAGCAGGCCCAGTCCTCGAACAGCTGCCGCCATCCCAGGTTGCCCTCGTGGTTCCAGTTCTGCGGCTGGTCGAGGTTGAGGCTGACGAAGGCGCTCTCCATCAGCGCCAGCTGCTGGCCGACCAGGTAGAGCAGCTCCGCCTGAGGCAGCGGCGGGCGCTTGCCGGTGTGCTCCTGGTCGTCCTCGAGCCGCGGGTTGAGCTCGAAGAAGTACTCGCGGTACTGCGGCATCTGGAGCTGCTTCTGGATTTGGCGCAGCTGCTCCTGGAGCTGGCCGTGCTTGGCCGACAGGCGGGGCGCGAGGTCGGCCCGCAGGGCGTCGAACCACTGCTCGAACTCCTGCCAGCCGATCCTGGGATCGGCCTCCGGCTCGAGCGGCGCGAACAGCCCGTCCGCCATGTGGAAGCCGAGCGCCCGGTAGGCCTCGAACTGCCCCTCGTCGAAGAACTGGTCGGCGGTCGACTCGTGCGGGAACGCCGGGTTGTTGGCGCGGTACTCCTGTATCGTCTCGTCTTCGTTGCCGGTGAACGACGACTTGATGTAGAGCAGGTGGCCGATCTCGGGCTCGCCCGCCGGGCAGAGGTAGCTCGGCTCGACGTCCGGGGGCTCGGCGCGCCCGGGCTTGGCCCTGCGGCGCTCCGCGTCGTCCTCGGGCGCCGGCGCCAGCGGCAGTTCGCAGATCGGGCAGCTGTTGTTGCGCTTGTACTCGCTCTGCGGGATCCGTAGCTGGCGGTGCGCCCCGGGGTAGACGATCCGCCCGATGGCGGCGTGCTGGTGGCTGCGGCCGTTGGCGTCGAGCCGCAGGTCGTCGAGCAAGATCTCGATCTCGATCCCCAGGTCGATGCGTGCCGAGCGCATCAGGGTGGCCAGGCTGCCGAACTGCAGCCCCGGATCCGCCTCGCCGTCGCCGCAGATGATGTAACGGCAGCGCCGGCGCAGCAGCTCGTAGACCGCCAGGTTCTCGATGTGGCCGCCGTCGGACAGGTTGACCCAGCGGTGGGTCTCGTCGACCTTGCTGCCCATCTCGCGCAGGAACGCCCACGGCGGGATGCGCCAGTTGAAGCGGTGGATCAGGTTGGGCTCGAACGGCTTGTCGCCCTGGCGCTGCTCGCGCAGCCAGGTGCACAGCTTGCCGGGGTTGGGCACCCAGTAGCCCAGACGTACGTTGAGCAGGGTCATCAGGGCGACCAGCGGCTTGCTGGTCAGCCGCCCGGCGTTGGGCGAGGCCGCGGCGGCCGAGATCGCCATCGCCGTCGGCAGGTCCATCTGCGGGAACACCTGCTCCATGTCGTTGGTCGAGCAGTAGCCGGTGCGCGCGCCGCCGAAGCAGTGCTTGCTGAACATGAACAGGTCGCTGTTGCGGTCGCGCAGCCGGGGGTCCTTGCTGCCTTGGAGGTTCAGCGAGGTGTTGACGAGGTGGTACGGCGCCTTCGACCGCCAGCGCGTCGGCATGTCCGGGCGCCGCCAGCGCTCCACCCACTCGACCCAATCCCGGAACTGCTGGGCGGGCTGGCGGTTGGGCTTGTCGGGACGCTTATCGGGGGCGCCGTCCCAGGCGGCCATCGCCGCGGCCCACTGCTGCCACTCGCGCTCTGGCGGCGCCTCCGGCGGCGTGCCGCCGCACAGGTCCTCGAGGTTCAGGTCGGGCTCGACGAAGATGTTGGCGACCGGCTTGCCGCTGTCGTCCTTCTTCCAGCCCAGGCCGATCAGGTAGGCGTTGGCCAGCCGGTCGCGATAGAGACCGTGGACGGAGGTGAGGTTGATGTCGATAGCCAGCCAGCAGAACAGCAGGATGACGCCGCCCAGGCCGAGGATGAAGATATCGGGCCGCACCAGACCCGAAGGCGTGCCCGGGATCCAGCAGGAGATCCAGACCAGCAGGGTGGACAGCCAGCCGGTGGCGAAGTAGCCGAAGGCGGCGCCCAGCAGGACGCCGACCGCCGTGGCCCAGGCCTTCTTGCCCCACCGCCACCACTTGCCGACCGCCGCCGCGACCCCGCCGCCGCCGAGCAGGAGCAGCAAGACGCCGGGAGCCATCCAGAAAGGGTTCAGGCCGTCGAGCATCGAGCCCGGCTGGAGGGAGCGGAACGCCTGGATGCCGTTCCAGCCGCCGTAGATCAGACCCTCGGTGACGTACAGGATGATCACCAGCGGGATCAGCAGGCCCAGCAGGCCGACGGCGGCCAGCAGCAGCTTCTGCTTGAGCCCGCCGCCGAGCTTCGCCAGCAGCCGGCTGGCGACGGTGACGGCGCCCAGCGCGCCGCCGCTGGCGGCGCCGGCGTAGACGCCGCGCAGGCCCACCTCGTGCAGCCGGTGGAAGTAGTGGATCACGATCGGCATGGCCTCGAGGGCAGCGGCGACGCCGATCGCCACCAGCGCACCGCCGAAGGCCAGCTCGACGCTGCTGCGCTGCTGGATCGAGCTCTCTTCTCCGGTCTCAAGCTGCTTGCCGTGGGTGTGGACCTTGTAGACCCGGATCATCACCGGGAACACCAGCACCATGAAGACGAACACGCCCGCCAGGAGCGGGGCGACGGTGAAGAACTGGCTGCGCGGCGGGACCTCGGCCCGCGCTCGCTCCGCGGCGCTTTGCGCCCGCCCCGCTTCGGCGGCGGCTTCGGCCGCCAGCTGGGCGCACGCTGGCGCCCCCTGGCAGGCCGACTCCTCGGCCACCGCCGCCGCCCACTCGGCGGCCTTCTCCAGCTCGGCGGCCTCCAGCTCGGCCGCCTCGGCGGTCTCGACGGCGGTCCACC
>JBFGNS010000068.1:0-22661 GCA_041574955.1 Thermoanaerobaculia bacterium
ATCGCCGGGCGAGCGGCTGGCCGCGAGCTGGCTGCGGTTGAGCCGCTGGCCGGGGGGCAAGCTGGTGTTCTCGTGGATGGTCGGGCGGACGGCGCCCTACACCGGCACGGTGGGGGCACGCATCGCCGAGCTGGGACCGGGATTCGCGCGGATCACGCTGCGCGACCGCCGGCGGGTGAGAAACCACCTCAGCTCGGTGCACGCCGTGGCACTGGTCAACCTGGGGGAGGTGACCTCGGGGCTAGCGATGCTCACCGGGCTGCCGGCGAGCGTGCGCGGCATCGTCACGGGGCTCGAGGCCGAGTACCTCAAGAAGGCGCGCGGCGAGCTGACGGCGGAGTGCCGCTGCGAGCTACCCGAGGTGACGGCCGAGGCCGAGCACCGCGCCGAGGCGGTGATCCGCGACGCCGCCGGCGACGTGGTCTGCCGGGTGACGGCGCGCTGGCTGCTGGCGCCGCGCGAGGCGGCCGGGTGAGCGATCCGGCCACCGCCGGCCGTGGCGAGCCGGGCGCCGCGCCGGGTGCGGATACTGCCAGCCCGCTGGCCACCGCCTTCACCCGCCACGCCGGGGTGGAGGTGCCGCTCATCTGCGGCCCGATGTACCCGTGCTCGAACCCCGAGCTGGTGGCGGCGGCCTCCGAGGCCGGCGGCCTCGGGGTGCTGCAGCCGATGTCGCTCACCTACGTCCACGGCCACGACTTCCGCGAAGGCATCCGGCTGATGCGGCGGCTGAGCTCGAAGCCGATCGGCATGAACGCGCTGATCGAGCAGTCGTCGAAGATCTACCACGAGCGGATGATCCGCTGGGTGGACGTCGCGCTCGAGGAGGGCGTGCGGTTCTTCATCACCTCGCTCGGCAAGCCGCGCTGGGTGGTGGAGAAGGTGCACGCCGCCGGCGGCGTGGTCTACCACGACGTCACCGAGCGCAAGTGGGCGGTCAAGGGGCTGGACGATGGGGTCGACGGGCTGATCGCAGTCAACAACCGGGCCGGCGGTCACGCCGGCGGCAAGAGTGCCGGCGAGCTGCTCGACGAGCTCGCCGGGTTCGGCGTGCCGGTGGTGTGTGCCGGCGGCATCGCAACCGAGGCGGAGTTCGTGCGGGCGCTCGAGATGGGCTACGCCGCGGTGCAGATGGGCACGCGCTTCATCGCCACCACCGAGTGCCGCGCGGCCAGGCCGTACAAGCAGGCGATCGTCGACGCCGGCGAGGACGACATCGTGCTCTCCGAGCGCATCACCGGCGTGCCGGTGTCGGTCATCCGTACGCCGTATATCGAGCGCATGGGCACCCGCGCCGGGCCGCTGGCGCGCTGGATGCTGCGCGGCCGCAAGCGCAAGCACCTGATGCGCACGATCTACGGCCTGCGCTCGATCTGGCAGCTGCGGCGCTCGTCGCTCGACGAGAGCGGCAGCCGCGACTACTGGCAGGCCGGCAAGAGCGTCGCCGGCGTCGAGCGGGTGGAGCCGGCCGGCGACGTCATCCGCCGCTTCGCCGACGCGGCGCGCGCCGCGCGGCGGGCGGGCTGAGCGCCGCGCAGCGTCACCCCTCGAGCTCGCCGCGCAGCCGCGCCAGCTCGGCCGCCAGCTCTTCTACCCGCCCCTCGACTGCCGCCAGGCGCTGCTCGAGGCTCGGACGTGGGGCGGCCGGCGGCGCCGGCGGCCCGGCGACCGCCTGCGGTTCGGCCGCGGCCGGTAGGTCGGTCTCGGTCTCGGCGCCCAGCAGGTGGGCCCAGCGGCTCTCCTTGCGGCCCGGCTGGCGCGGCAGCACCACGGCCAGCGGCGCATCGCCCTCCGCCATGCGTGCGAGCGTGGCCTCGACCTCGGCCAGGTCCCGGAAGTCGTACAGCCGCCCGCTGCGGCCGCGCAGCTCGCCCGGCGTCTGCGGTCCGCGCAGCATCAGCAGGGTCAGCAGGGCGCGCGACTCCGGGTCGAGCTCGAGCCGGCGGCTGATCGACTGGCTCCAGCGCTCGGCGCGTGCGCCGTCGCTGCGCCAGGCCAGGACGTCGCGCCGCAGGCGGTCGAGCGACTCCACCACCTCGGTCTCGCTGAGCGAAGTCACCGGCTCGCGGTTGCTCTTCTGGTTGCACGCCGCGAGCAGCGCGTTCACGGTCATCGGGTAGTAGTCGGGGGTGGTCCGCTCCTTCTCGAGCAGCGTGCCGAGCACCCGGATCTCGGTTTCGTCGAGCTGACGGATGGTGCGCATCGTCGTGGCCTCGCGGGTCGTGGAGGGCGAGGCTACACGATGGCGGCGCCGGAGAGGTCCCGCCTTGGTCTAGAATCGTCGCCAGTTCAGGAAGGCAGGGGTCGGCGGGGTGAGCGGCGGTGCCGGCGCGTGATTCGAGGGCGTGGCGCCGGAGCGGCGAACGGTCCGCCGGAGACGATGGCGCTCCCACCGTACAACAACGCCCGTGGTGCCGCGGTGCTCACCGGCGTGCCGCCGTTCGATTTCGACGGCGTCGTGATGCGGGTCTTCCCGCTCAAGGCGAACGTCCACACCCTCGGCCGCTTCTGCAACCAGTACCTCAACCTCATGCCGCCCGAGATCGCGGTGTTCAAGCCGGCGATCCCGTTCGTCTTCCTGGCGGCGATCAACTACGGCAAGATGACCCCCGAGGCGACCAACCTCGGCTGGGTGGCGCAGAACGAGGTGGCGTTCAACGTGCTGCTCAATTGGTACCGGCGCGAGAACGGCCGCCTGGTCTTTCAGGACTGGGCGTCGGTGTCGCCGTTCATCTTCGTCGACGACGAGTCGTCGCTGATGACCGGCCGCGAGGTCTACGGCTGGCCCAAGACCCGCGCCTGGCTGACTCCCGGCATCCACGAGTGGGCGCGCAACCCGCGCGGTCCCGAGAACCTGTTCGAGCTCAGCTCGATGGTCTTCCCCGAGCTGTTCGCCGGCCAGCGCCAGGAGCCGCGGGTGCTGTTCGAGATCGAGCACCTGCCCACACCGTCGGTGACAGGGCCCGATCCGCTCGCCGTCGCCGGCCCGTGGTGGGGATGGGCCGAGGCCATGGCGCGCGGCGCCGGGCTGGCCGGCGACCTCGCGCAGGCGGCGATGCGCATGCCGCTCGGCGGCTACGAGCCCGATGGCGAGTGGCAGTCGCTGCCCGAGATGCTCGAACGGGGCGTCGACTACTCCGACCTGCTGAGCCGGCTGCCGACCTTCAACACCATCAACCTGAAGCAGTTCCGGGACGCGCGCGACGCCGCCGCCGCCTGCTACCAGGCGATCACCGCTTCGCCGATGAAGATCGCGCGCTACAACGACGGCGGCATGCTGGGCGAGCTGCAGCAGCTGGCCGGCGACCTGAGCGGCGGTCACCGCATCCGCGTCCACCGCTACCCGGTGCAGCCGATCGTCGAGTCGCTGGGGCTTGAGGTGGCCGAGCAGAGCCGGGCCTCCGACCACGAGGTGGCGCTGCTCGAGCCGGTCTGCCCCTTCTGGGTCAACCTCGACATGAACTACGGCCGCGGCCGGCTGGTGTGCTGGCGGACCAGCGAGGTGGACTGGCGCACCGAGCCGTTACCCGAAGCACCGGCGACACCGCGCGAAGAGCCCCGCAAGCACCCCTACAACTCGGCGCGCGGCGGCGCGCTGCAGTCGGTCACCGGGCCGTTCTACTTTCCCAACGTCACCCACCGGGTGCTGCCGCTGCTGGCCGACTGGTTCCGGCTGCACCGCTTCTGCGCCGAGTACCTGGACAACGAGTTCAGCTTCTTCGAGCCGTGGGGCAGCTACGTCTACCTCAACGTCACCACCTTCGAGGAGATGGCGTCCGAGACCTACAACGTCGGTTGGTGGGCCCACCGCCAGGTCACCTTCTCGTTCCCGGTGAAGTGGTTCCAGCGGCGGCCGGGGGGCGACCCCGCCGAGCGCGAGGGAACGCTGGTCGGGGTGGCGCTGGTGACGCCGTTCGCCTACACCGACAGCGATCTGGGCGCCACTACCGGGCGCGAGGTGCAGGGCCTGCCGATGCTCAAGGCGGCGATCGAGAGCCCGCCATCGAGCTGGCTCGAGGACTCCGGACCGGCGCGGCGCAGCGAGCTGCTGCACCTGTCGACGCGGGTGTTCGCCGGCCTCAACGTCGGCCAGCCGATGGAGGACCGGCTGCTGCTCGAGCTGAGCCGCCGCGACGTCCTGCCGGCGCACGACGAGCGCGGCTGGCGCAGCGTCGCCGCCACCTGGGGCGAGCGGCTGTACGCCGAGCTGTACCGCCGCATCGGCGTGCGCTCGAAGCACGGCGACGACTTCCGGGCGGCGCGGGCCCTGGCCCTCGAGCTGCTGCGCGGCGAGGGCCAGCCGATCAACGAGCTCTCGCTGCGCCAGTTCCGCGACGTCGAGGATCCGGAGCGCGCCTGCTACCAGGCGCTGACGCTGACCCGCACCACCGTCCAGGAGCTGTTCGAGCTGGCCGAGATCGAGGAGCGGATGCACGTCGCCATCCACCGCTATCCCACCCAGCCGATCGTCCAGACGCTCGGCCTCAGGACCAAGTGCACCGACACCGCGGGCAGCTCGGTGGTGGACTACCTGCAGCCGGTGCGCCCGTTCTGGATGCGGGTGGCGATGCGGGTGGATCTCGGCGAGGACGTCTTCTGGCGGGCAGCGAGCGAGAGCTGGACGCCGGCGAGCGAGGACTGGCGAACGCCGGTGGAGGAGCTGCCGCCGCCGTACCGCGCTCCGGCACCGGCGTCGAGCTCGCCGCGCCGGTTCTACCTGGTGGGTCACGGTCCCGAGGTCGGAGCCGGCCTGGTGGGGCAGATCGACGGCGACGACAGCATGAAGCGCGACCTCAGGGCGGCCTGGCGCGACTGGCGCTGGCGCCCGTACTTCGACGACAAGGGGCTGCTCGGGCGGCAGGTGGCGCGGCGGGCCGTCGGTGAGGTGCCGCACGACGCCCACCGGCTGGGAAGCGCGCCGGCCGTGGTCGAGCCCCAGATGGTGCTCGAGAGCCTGCTCAGCCACGAGTGGGGCAGGCGTGACCGGCCGCGCGGCGGCGAGCACCGGCTGCCCGAGATCTGCCTGCCGTCGAGCTCGCTCGGCAACGCCGCGGTGCGCGAGCGGTTCGGGGCCAAGTTCGGGCTCGAGGAGCGGGAGGGCTTCTGGTACCGGCGGCGGTGGGAGGACACCCTGGCCGCGGTTCGTCGCCGGCTGGAGCGGGGCCGGGACCCGGCGGCAGGACCGGGCCGGCCGCGTCGTGGCAGCAGGTTGCCGGGAGGCGGCGGCGAGCCCGGCGGCGGCGGGGACGAAGACGAGGCTTAGCCCGCGGAGCGACGACCAACCAAGGAGAACGGTGTGCCCAGGCGAGATGGCGACGACGAAGCGGTGCCGATGATGTTCCCCTCGGAGCTGGCGCGGGTCGGCTCGGCCGGCCGGCCGGCCGACCAGGGGATGCTCGCCGGCGAGGGCTTTGCCTTGCGGGTGGCGCGCACCGGCGATCCGGCGGCGCCGGCGGAGGTCCACGTGCTGCGCCAGCCGCGGGTGGTGATCGGGCGCAGCTCGAGCTGCGACGTGCGGCTCGACGACCCACAGCGCATCGTCAGCAGCCGGCATGCCGAGATCCGGCTGACGGACGGCGGCGCCGTCGTCGTCGATCTGGGGAGCAAGAACCTGACGCTGCTCAACGGCGAGGCGCTCACCGCCGAGCAGCCGCACCCGCTCCGACCCGGCGACGAGGTGACGATCGGCGACTTCACGATCCGGATCGACGTCTCGGCCAGGCGGCAGCCGTCGGAGGAGACGGTATTCGCGCCCGACTCCGTCAACCCGTTCGAGGACGACGCGCGCCGGCTGGCCGAGCTGCTGGCGGCGCTGGCGGCGCGCTGGTCGGAGACGCCGCCGGCGAATCGAGAGGCGGCGCTCACCGAGGCGCTGGAGCGCGCGCTGGAGCGGGTGCGTGAGGAGCCCGACGACGCCCACCGGGCAGTCGTCCGGGCGGTCGTCGAGCGGCTGCGGGAGCGCGCCGGCTGAAGGCGGCGATCGGGGCCCTGTGATCCCCGCCGGCGCGGGCGACCGGCCGGACCGCCAGCGTCAGGCGTCGACGCCGGCGGTGTCCGTGTCGCCCGTCGGGGCGGCGAGCGGCGAGGCCGCGGCTCAGTCTGCCGGTGCGTTGGCCAGCGGCCGCAGCCGGGCGAGGTGCTCGGCGGTGACGGGTGCATCGCCGTGCATCGCGTAGACGCGGGCCGGCTCGAGGGCGCGGGCCGCGAGCCAGCCGGCGAAGAAGCGGTCGAGCGCGGCGTGGTTGGCGGCCGGGAATCGGTCGAGCGGTGCCGCGTCCAGCAGGTCGCTTACGAACAGCCAGTCGAGCGCCGGCAGACGCACGACCAGCATCGCGTCGGTGTGTGGATTGGGGCCGACGTCGAGGATCTCGACGCGGCGCGCGCCGCTGCCGAGGGTGTGTGCGCCGGTGACGACCTCCAGCCGGAGCTCGCGGGGAGCCCGCGCCAGCCGGTCGGGCGCGAGGGTATGGGGCGCCTCGACCAGACGTCGCACCGCGGCCGCCGCCGGCGGTGCGGCCAGCACCCGGGCGCCGGCGGCGACGAAGGCGCGCACGCCGCCGGCGTGGTCGCCGTGGAAGTGGCTCAGCACCACCGCCAGGGGCTTGTCCGGCACCGTCTCGCGGATGAGCTCGAGATACCGCTCGGCGAGCCAGGCGCTCGACGGCCCCGGCGCCACGTCGCCGGCCGGCAGCTCGCCGAGCAGCGGGTAGCCGGCGGGCGCGTCGACCGCCACCACCAGCTCGTCGAGCTCGACGAACAGCGGGTTGAAGCCGGGGCGCAGGTTGCGCACCCGGTAGACGCCCTCGGCCAGCTGCTCGACCGTCGCCCCGGCGCTCACGTCACGCCGCTCCGGCAGCACGATCGGCGCCGGCAGCGTCCCTCCGGCAGCCGCGTCGAGCGGCGCCATCAGCCGGTCGAGGCGCGCCGCGTCGGTGGCGGCGCCCACCAGCGTGAGGTCGAGAAAGGTGCGCTCGGCCACCGTCACGCGCGTGCGGTGGGGCAGCTCTCCCGCGCCGGCGACCGGGCGGTAGTCGTCGAGCTGCCAGGTCACCTCGCTGTCGCCCAGGCCCGGGATGTCGATCAGGTACTCGACCCGGCGCAGCCGTCCCGTGCCGCCCGAGAAGACCGCCGTCACGCCGCTGCCCGAGGACAGCGCGCCGCTCACCGCGGCGTCGGCGCCGCGGCGGCCGATCCAGCGCAGCGCCGCGGGCTGCTCCAGGAGCTCGGCCAGCAGCTCGCGCGGCAGCCTCCGGAGAAGCCGCCGGCGCTCGTCGTCGTGCTCGGGGGAGCTCAGCAGCACCTGGAACGGCGGGTCGGCCTCGAGCACCGTGATCAGCTTGCGCTCGGCGCCCGGATAGGCGAAGCGGACCCACTCCCAGGTGCCGTCGGCGCGGTCCGAGCGGTACTCCCAGGCGGCGCGGCCGTTCGCCGGGTCGACAGCCAGGGTCTCGCGGTAGGGACCCGGATCGCGGCTTTCCGGCGAGCTGCCCTGGAGCTCGGCACCGCGGTCGAGCGTCCCCTCGAGCTCGAGCACCAGCCCGCCTTCGGGCAGATCGCCGGCCGCCGCCAGGGCGCGCTCCACCGCCTCCCGGGCGCGGCGGTAGGAGTCGAGCGAGGAGTCGGAGGGCCGGTCGCTGCCGCCCGCGCCGGGTGCGCGGCAGGCCGGCGGCAGCAGGAGCGCGGCGAGCAGGATCGCCGCCGGAGCGTGGCGCGGGTGCGGCATGATCTGCCGAGCTTACGCGCCGCGCGGTGCACGGGTTTGGCCAGCCCGGTCCGGCACGGCTGGCGCCCGGCGCCCGCGGCGAGTAGGCTGGCGGCCGGGACCGTGCACCGGAGCGCTCGACTGCCGCCCTCGCTGGCGCCGTTCGTACGGCCGCGGGCCGGGTTTGTCCCCGCCTACCTGGCGACCTGGAGGTCGGGCGAGCTCGAGCGCAAGGTGGAGGAGGCGCTGGCGGCGCTCGGCCGCTGCCGGGTCTGCCCGCGCGACTGCGACGTCGACCGGCTGGCCGACGAGCGCGCCGTCTGCCGCACCGGCCGTCGCGCCCAGGTGGCGAGCGCCTTTCCCCACTTCGGGGAGGAGGACTGCCTGCGCGGCTGGCGGGGTTCGGGCACGATCTTCTTCTCCTACTGCAACCTGCGCTGCGTCTTCTGCCAGAACCACGACATTTCCTGGCAGGGCGGCGGCCGCGAGCTGAGCGCGGACGAGATCGCGGCGCTGATGCTCGAGCTCCAGGAGCGGGGCTGCCACAACATCAACTTCGTGACCCCGGAGCACGTCGTGCCGCAGGTGCTCGAGGCGGTGCTGGCGGCGGTGGCGCGCGGCCTGCGGCTGCCGCTGGTCTACAACACCAGCGCCTACGATTCGCTGCACTCGATCGAGCTGTTGGACGGCGTGGTTGACGTCTACATGCCCGACCTGAAGTTCGCCGACACGGCGACCGCGCGCCGGCTGGTGCTGGCGCCGGACTACCCCGAGCGGGCGCGTGCCGCCATCCGCGCCATGCACCGCCAGGTGGGCGATCTGGTGTGCGACGAGGACGGCCTGGCGCTGCGCGGCGTGCTGGTTCGCCACCTGGTGATGCCCAACGGCCTGGCCGGCACCGGCGAGGTGATGCGGTTCCTGGCCGACGAGGTCTCGGCCGACTGCTACGTCAACGTGATGGACCAGTACGGGCCGGCCGGCAAGGTGCTCGAGCTGCCGGAGCGCTACGGCGACATCACCCGCCGGGTGCGCGGCGACGAGCTCGACGCGGCGGTGGGGCTGGCGCGCGAGGCCGGGCTGTGGCGGCTCGACCAGCGCTGGCGGCCGTCGCGGCTCGCAGTTCTGGCCTGAGCCGCCGCCTCAGCGCGCCCGGTAGGTGCGGTACAGCCGCTCGTGGCGGTTGTCGGTCGACACCTCGCGCCCGTTGACGATCAGGTGGCGCACGCGGGTGGTGATCTCGAGCGGATCGCCGTCGGTGACGATCAGGTTGGCGATCTTGCCCGGCTCGATCGAGCCCAGCCGGTCGCCGACGCCCAGGATCTCGGCCGGGTAGAGCGTCAGCGCCTTGAGCGCCTCGTCCGCCGGCAGACCGTGGGCGGCGGCGGTGGCCGCCTCCCACGGCAGGGTGCGCGCGGCGTGCGGGCCGCCGGGGCCGAAGCCGCCGCCGGCGCCCGACGCGAAAGCGAACCGGACGCCGGCAGCCGCCAGGTCGGCGGGAGTGCGGAACGGCCGGTCGTACGGGTCGTCCTCCTCGCGCGGCAGGCTCTGGACGAAGCCGAGGATGACCGGAACCTGCTTCTCGGCCAGCAGCTCGGTGACCTGCCAGGCGTCACGGCCACCGGCGAGGATCATCCGTAGACCCTCCTGCTCGGCGAAGTCGATCGCCGACTCGATGTCGCGCTTCGACTGCGCCAGCATCACTACCGGCTGGCGCCCCTCGACCACCGGTACCAGCGCCTCGAGCCGCAGGTCGCGCTCGGCTCGGCGCGGCTCGGCGGCGGCCGCACGCGCGTAGTGGCGGGCCGCATCCAGCCAGTCGCGCAGCTCGTTCTGCTTCTTCTCGGCCTCTTCCTTGGCCTCGTTGAACGGCGTCTCGCGCACGCTGAAGGTGGCGAAGTCGAAGCTGCGGGTCTGGATCTCGGGCCAGTTGACGACCATCGCGGCCGACGGCTCGAGCGCCATCTCCTCGACCGTCCAGCCGTCGAGCGACACCACGCCCGCCTGTCCGGTGATCACGCCGTCGCGGCCGCCGGTCGGCGCCACCAGGGCGTGGGTGATGCCGTTGGCGCGCGCCACGGCGATGAGCTCGCTCGCCGGGTGCACCGCGGTGAGCGCGTCGAGGTGCGGCGTGTAGGCGCCCATCTCGCCGCGGTCGTCGGTGGCCGGTACCGCGCCGATCTCGAGCAGACCTAGCTGGCTCAGGGCGTCGAACAGACCCGGGTAGACGTGCAGCCCGCTGGCGTCGAGGGTGGTGGCGCCGGCCGGCGCCGCGGCGTCGGGAGCGGCCGCCAGGATGCGGCCGTCCTCGATCACCACCCGCCCCACGAACGGTTCGCCGCTCACCGGGTGGACGGTGGCGCCGTCGATCACCAGCAGCTCGGCGGCGGCGGGCACCGCGGCCGCGGTTGCCAGACAGGCGAGCGCGAAGCGTAGTCTCGTCATCGGCCTTCCTCCCTGCAGGTCTCGGTCTCGACGCTGCGCCACCACGGCTCGAACGGTGCCGCCGTGCGCCGCTCGGGCGGTGGCTCGGCGGCAGGCTCGGCGGCCTCCGGCGCCGCCGCCTCGTCCGCCGCCGCGTCCTTCTTCGCCGGGGCGAGCCGCTCCTCGAGCGCCTCGACAAGCGCCTGCCGCTCGCGGTCGGCGGCGCGGTCGAAGTACAGGTCGCCATCGACGAACGTCTTCTGGACCAGCGACGAGATGGCCAGCGGATGGCCGTCGTACAGCACCAGGTCGGCGTCCTTGCCGACCTCGATCGAGCCCACCCGCTCGGCGATGCCGAGCTGGATCGCCGGGTTCAGGGTCACCAGCGCCAGCGCCGAGCGCTCGTCGAGGCCGCCCCAGTGGATGGTCTTGGCGGCCTCCTGGTTGAGATGCCGCATCTCCTCGGCGCTGTCGGAGTTGATCGACACCACCACGCCGCGCTCGGCCATCAGCGCGGCGTTGTGCGGAATGGCGTCGTAGGCCTCGACCTTGTAGCCCCACCAGTCGGAGAAGGTCGAGGCGCCGGCGCCGTGGGCCGCGATCTCGTCGGCCACCTTGTACCCCTCGAGCACGTGCTGCAGCGAGGCGATGCGGAAACCGAACTCCTCGGCCAGCCGCAGCAGCTGCAGGATCTCGTCGGCGCGGTAGCAGTGCGAGTGCACCAGCCGCTTGCCCTCGAGGATCTCGACCAGCGCCTCGAGCTTCAGATCACGGCGCGGCGGCGTCGGACGGGCGCCGCGCCGGCCGCGGGCGGCTTCGAAGGCGCGCCACTCGTCGCGGTAGGCGCGCGCCGCGGTGAACGCCTGGCGGATCACGTCCATCACCCCCATGCGGGTCGCCGGGTAGCGAGGCGGGATCGCCGAGCTGCGGAAGTTCGAGCGCTTGGGGTTCTCGCCGAGCGCGAACTTGATGCCCGGCGGCGCGGCGGCGAACAGCAGGCCGTCGGCGTCGGCGCCCCAGCGCAGCTTGATCACCGCGTTCTGGCCGCCGATCGGGTTGGAGCTGCCGTGCAGCAGGTTGGCGGCGGTGACGCCGCCGGCCAGGGCACGGTAGATGTCGATGTCGTCGGGGTCGATGACGTCGCCGATCTGGACCATCGCGGTCACCGCCAGCGAGCCCTCGTTGACGCCGCCCTCGATCGCGATGTGGGCGTGGGCGTCGATGATGCCCGGGACCAGGTGGCCACCACCGGCGTCGACGGTCTCGAAGCCTGCCGGCACCGCGAGACCGGCGCCGACGGCGCGGATCCTGCCGTCCTCGACCAGCACGGTGCCGCCCGGGATGGTGTCGCCGGTGACCGTCCAGACCGTGGCGTTGGTGACGGCGTAGCGGTCCATCCGGCGCACCGGTCCCTGGTAGCGGGCCATCGCGGCGCGCAGCTCGTCGGCGGGCACCTCCTCGGCGCCGCCCTCCGGCTCGGCCTCCTCCTCGGCCGCCGCCGCGGTGCGCTCGCCGGAGACGTCCATCGCCATCGGGCCGGCGCTCATCGTGCCGCTCAGGCTGTCGCCCTCGACGGTCAGCGACCAGGAGGCGGTGAAGCTGCGCTCGCCCATCGAGCGGGTGGTCTTGAAGCGCAGCAGGTCGCCGCTCATCTTGCCGTCCTCGAGCGGGGTGGCGCCGCGCTCGCCGGTGATCTCGCCGGTCACCTTGCCGTCGTCGTCCATCTCGAGCTTGGCGGTCATGTCGCGCGCGCCGCGCGGCGACTGCAGCGTGATCGCCCAGCTGCCCGACACGTCGGTGGCCGGCGGCTCGCCGTCCTCGGCCGGCTCGCGCTCGGCGTAGTGCCGGCCGTCGACGAACACGGCCTCGATCTCGGCGTCCTCGGCCCACGGCGGAGCCGTCGCCACCACCAGGTTGGCGATCTTGCCGCGTTCGATCGTGCCGAGGCGGTCGCCGATGCCGAAGATCTCGGCCGGGCCGGCGCTCAGGGCACGCAGCGCGGCCGCTTCGTCGAGACCGGCTTCGATCGCCCGGCGGACGCCCTCGAACACCTCCGACGGGGATGCCAGGCCGGCGGAGGTGAACGCCAGCGGCACGCCTCCGGCCGTCAGCGCCGCCGGAGCGGTGGGCGCCATCCTGCGGTGGTAGAGGTCGCGGAAGTCGGTGTCGGCGTCGGGGTCGCGGTCTTTCTCGGCCTCGGGCCAGTCGAGGCTGACCACCGCCGCGGCGCCGGCGCCGGCTAGGGCGGCGGCGCGGTCGTAGGCGCCCTGGGCGCCTACCACCACCGGCCGCAGGTTGTACGCCCGCGCCAGCTTGAGCACCCGGTCGATCTCGCGGCCGAGGTCGCCCGGCATCACGAACGGCGTGCGCGCCGCCATCGCCTCGGCCAGCGGCGCCAGCGCCCGGTCGTAGGCCGGCCGCTCGCGGCCGCGCGGCTCGCTGGCGTACAGCGCCGTAACCTCGCGGTAGTGGTCGCTGTCGGCGAGCGTCTGCTCGACGTAGGCGATGACTCCCATCAGCGAGCCGGGGAACGCTCGAAAGCCGCCGCGCTCGAGGTTGACGCGCTGCGCTACCGGCGCCGCCAGCACGCGGTCGCGCGGCTCGCCGCGGCCGAGGTGGATGACCGCCGCCTGGCCGGCGAAGATACCGTCGGCGGGTGCCGTCACCGCGGCGGTGAAGCCGGCCTCGCGCCACTTCTCGATGCGTCCGTCCTCTCCCAGCTGGTCGGCGCCGCTCACCCAGGGGGTGGTCTTGGGCCGGTCCTCGGGGCCGCGGATCTCGGGGCCGTCGCTGCGCCCCGGCAGGTCGCCGCCTTCGCCCTCGGCCTGCTGCTGGCCGAGCGTGGTCCAGGCGTCGATCAGGCCGGGGTAGACGACCAGCCCCTCGCCTTCGATCACCCAGGCATCGGCCGGGATGGCGAGGTCGGTACCGACCGCCTCGATCAGGCCGTCGGCCAGCAGCACCGTGGCGCGCTCCAGGGTCGCGCCGGCACCGGTCACCACGCGGGCGTCGCGGATGGCGTAGTAGGGCGGCGGGTCGGGCGGCTCGGCCGCGAGCGGCGCGGCGGCGAGCAGCGTCACGACGGCGAGGGCGGCAGCTACGGCCTCGGCGGCTCGGTGTCTCATGGTCTCTCTCCGGGGCAGTTCAGGCGGGAACGGCCGATTGTAGCCTGTCGGCGAGCGCGCGCGGCCGGTGGTGAGGAGGTCAGCGGCCGGTGGCGGCCGGTGTCGGCTTCGGCGGTGCGCCGAAACCGATCAGCTTGCCGCGGGTGCGCACATACAGCCGGTCGCCGGCGATCGCCGGCGTCGCGTGGATCGGCTCGCCCAGATCGCGCGTCGCCAGCACCCGCCAGTCGGGGCCGGCCGCCAGCACCGCCAGATCGCCGTCGAGCGAGCCCACCCACAGCTTGCCGTCGGCGGCGACCGGCGAGGCGTAGACCTCGCCCGAGACGCCCTTCACCCGGCCGCGCTTGTGGGGCTTGCCGGTGGCCGGATCGAGGCTGGTAAGGACGTTGCCCTTGAGGATGTAGAGGACGCCGTCGTAGACCAGCGGGCTGGGAATGTAGGGGATGCTCTGGCGGTGGTTCCAGACCACCTCGGCCTGGCTGCCGGCGTCGGGAAGGCGGATGCCGAACAGTCCCCAGTTCTCGTTGGTGATCTCCTCGCCGAGCGACAGCCAGTCGGCCTCCGACACCGCGCCGCTGCCGTCGACGTCCACCCAGCCGAAGTTGTTGTAGATCCACGAGCCCTCGAGCTCGGCGCGGGTGAGCTCGCCGTCGCCGTCGGCGTCGTGCTCTGCCGCCAGCTCGCGGAACGGCGGCAGCGGCTCCGGCGCGTGGTCGATGGTGTTGACGAACAGCAGCCCTCCGGCCGTCACCGGGCTGGAGACCGGGCCGGTACCCAACCCGCCCAGCGTCCACGCGCTGTCGCCGGTCGCCAGCTCGTAGGCATCCACCCAGCGCGAGCCGGCGACCAGCAGCAGCTTCCGGCCGTCCTCGCCTGGGATCAGGATCGGGGTGGTGTAGCTCTCGCGCCGCGCCGGCCGGGCACGCCGCCAGCGCTCGCGTCCGGTGGCGGCGTCGAGCGCCACCAGGAACGACCCCTGCGCCTGGTCACACACCAGCACCAGGCTGTCACCGGCGAGCACCGGCGAGGCGGCGATGCCGTAGTAGTTGCGGAACGGCCCCAGGGGCACCTGCCAGCGCTGCTTGCCGGTCGCGTCGTACGACACCGCGCCCGCCTCGTGGAAGAAAGCGTAGACGTTGGTGCCGTCGGTGACCGGGGTCGGGGTCGCGGAGTCGGTGGCGCGGTGCAGCTCGGCGACGTGATCGCGCTCGAGCTCGCGGCGCCACAGCTCACGTCCGCTGACTCGGTCGATCGCCAGCGTGAGCAGCTTGCCGTCTTCGATCGCGGTGAGGAAGATCGCGCTCTCGCCCACCGCCGGGGACGAGCGGCCGAACGGCACGGGTGTCTCCCAGACGGTGTGATCGAGGTCCGCCGGCAGCTCGGCGCCGGCGGTGACCCCCGACCCGTTGGGGCCGCGGAAGCGGCTCCACTCGTCGCCGGCTGCCGGTGGAGCCAGCAGCGCGAGGCTCGCGGCGGCAAGAGCTAGGCTTCGGATGGCGGGCATCGTCGCGTCTCCCTGGGTCGCGGGGTCCTGGAAGGGGAGCCGGCAGTATAGCGAGCCGCTCGCGCCGCGGCCCTTCGGGTGGGGCCGGTCTGCCCGGTCCGCTGCCCGCGCCTGGCGCCCCGCCCGCGAGGCCGCCGGGCACCGGCGCGTCAGGTCGAGTAGCGGTCGCCGTCCTTCGACACCTCGAAGTCGGCCGACCGGCCCGGCGGGATGCTCAGCCAGCGCCAGCCGTCACCGGCCTGGTGCCTGGCCAGCAGGACGATCTGGCCGACGTGGTAGGCGTAATGCGTCAGCTGGCGCTGGATCGCCTCGAGCACGGTGTGGGGCTCGCCGCGGATGGTGACCGTCGACTCGAGGTCGCGCCAGTCGAGCCCGGAGAGGGTCTCGATGGTGAGCCGCCAGCCCGCCGCCCAGGCGGCGCGCAGGTTGTCGGCGGTGTCGTCCTGGTCGAGCTCGAACTCGCGGTCGCGGTGGCGGTCGGGCTTCTCGCCGTCGCTGGTCAGAAAGTCGCGCCAGCGCGAGCGCATGTTGCCGGCCATGTGCTTCATGATGATGGCGATCGAGTTGGAGCGCGAGTCGAGGGTGAAGAACAGACCGTCGTCGCCGACCTGCGCGATGGCGCGGTCGGCCAGCTCCTTGGACTTGCGCAGCTGGCGGATGGCGTCTTTCAGGTAGTGGTCTCGGATCATCGTCGCTCCTCCGGGACGGCCGCCCGGCGGCGCCGGCTCCGGCCGTCGGGTTGCGTCGATTATCCCTCCGACCTCCCGCTGGGCTATGCTCGACCGGCTGGAGCGGTCACCGTGCGGCGCAAGCGCAACCACCTGATCTGGGTCGGCCTGCTGATCACCGCGGTTGGCGCGGTCAGCTACTTCAGCTTCTTCGCCCGCATCCCGGCGCTGCGCGACTTTCCGTGGGTCAACCTGCCGCTGGTCGCGCTGGGGGCCGTGCTGTCGGCGCTGGCGGTGGCGCGCGCCTTCCGCCGGCCGGAGCGGTACCGCGGCAAGCTGTTGGGCGCTCTGGGCCTGGCGCTCTCGCTGCTGCTGGCGGGGCTGTTCGCGTTCTACGTGTTCTACCTCTCCTACCAGCTGCCCGCGGCCACGGCGCGGGCCACCGAGCTGGTCGAGGCACCTGGCTTCGCGCTCACCGCGGCCGACGGCGGCACGGTGCGGCTGGCCGACTATCGCGGCCGCAAGGTGGTGCTGGTCTTCTACCGCGGCTTCTGGTGACCGTTCTGCATGTCGGAGCTGCAGGGTCTGCAGCGGCGCATCGAAGAGATCCGCGAAGCCGGCGCCGAGGTGCTGGCGGTGAGCGTCGATCCGGCGGAGACGACGCGCGACAAGCTGGGCGGTCTGGGGCTGAGCTTCCCGCTGCTGGCGGATCCGCAGATGGAGGTGATCGACGCCTACGGCGTGCGCCACCCCGGCGGCATGGGGACCGACATCGCGCGCCCGGCCACCTTCTTGATCGACGAGTCGGGCCGCATCGTGTGGCGGGACCTGACCGAAAACTGGCGGGTGCGGGTGCGGCCCGAGCGCATCCTAGAGCAGCTCGGCTGAGCCCGCCGGGCGGTGCCGCCGCCTGCCGTGTCGTCGCCTCCTGACAGCCCGCCGCCGTCGCTCGGGGAGCGGCTGCCGGCCGAGCCGACGCGCGACGCCGACCAGGCGCTCGAGCGCTTTCTCGGCTGGGTCGGCGATCTCGGCTTCGAGCTCTACCCGGCGCAGGAGGAGGCGCTGCTGGAGCTGTACTCGGGCCGCCACGTGGTGCTCGACACGCCCACCGGCTCGGGCAAGTCGTTGGTCGCCCTGGGGCTGCACTTCAAGGGGCTGTGCGAGGGGCGGCGTTCCTACTACACCTCGCCGATCAAGGCGCTGGCGAGCGAGAAGTTCTTCGCGCTGTGCGACGAGCTGGGACCCGAGCGGGTGGGCATGCTGACCGGCGACGCCTCGATCAACCCGAGCGCGCCGGTGGTTTGCTGCACCGCGGAGGTGCTGGCCAACATGGCGCTGCGCGACGCCGGCTTCGATGCGCCGTACGTGGTGATGGACGAGTTCCACTACTACTCCGACCCGGCGCGCGGTGTCGCCTGGCAGGTGCCGCTGGTGATGCTGCCGGCGACCCGCTTCCTGATGATGTCGGCCACCCTCGGCAACACCGCACCGATCGCCGAGCGGCTCGAGCGGCGGACCGCCGTGCCGGTGGCGACCGTGCGCGGCGCCGAGCGGCCGGTGCCGCTCGAGTTCGACTACCGCGAGACGTCCATTCACCGCACGCTCGACCAGCTGCTGGCCGAGGAGCGGGCGCCGGTCTACGTCGTCAACTTCACCCAGCGCGAGTGCGCCGAGCTGGCACAGAGCCTGACCTCGACCGCCGCCGCCGACCGCGACGAGCGCAAGGCGCTGCGCCGGGCGGTGGGCCACTTCCGGTTCGACACGCCGTACGGCAAGGAGCTGCGGCGTCTGGTGGGGTTCGGGGTCGGCGTGCACCACGCCGGGCTGCTGCCCAAGTACCGGCTGCTGGTCGAGCAGCTGTCGCAGCAGGGGCGGCTGAAGCTGATCTGCGGCACCGACACGCTGGGGGTCGGGGTCAACGTGCCGATCCGCACGGTGCTGTTCCGCAAGCTGGCCAAGTACGACGGCCGCAAGGTCGGCATCCTGTCGGTGCGCGAGTTCCACCAGATCGCCGGCCGGGCCGGCCGCAAGGGGTTCGACGAGCGTGGCTGGGTGGTGGCGCAGGCCCCCGAGCACGTGGTGGAGAAGAAGCAGGCGGCCAAGAAGGGCAAGAAGAAGCCGCGCGCGCGGGGGCCGGCCAAGGGTGAGGTGAGCTGGGATCGGGAGACGTTCGACAGCCTGGTGCGCAAGCCGCCCGAGACCCTGCGCTCGCAGTTCCGCGTCGACCAGGGGATGGTGCTCAACCTGCTGCAGCGCGATGCCGACGCCAACGACCCGGAGCGCGGCAACTTCGCCTCGCTGCGCGAGCTGATCGCGGGCTGCCACGAGAGCGAGGGCCGCAAGCAGCGGCTGGTGGCGGAGGCGGCGCGGCTGGTGCTGTCGCTCTACCGTGCCGGCATCGTGCGGCTCGAGCGCGACCGCCGGTCGGGCTACTGGTGGGTGTCGGTCGAGGAGGAGCTGCAGCGGGAGTTCTCGATGCATCAGCCGCTGTCGCTCTACCTGGTCGAAAGCCTCGAGCTGCTCGACGAGGGATCGCCGGAGCACGCGCTCGACCTGCTGTCGGTGGTCGAGTCGATCCTCGAGAACCCGCGGCCGGTGCTGTTCGCGCAGCGCCACCAGCGTAAGAGCGAGCTGGTGGCGCGGCTCAAGGCCGAAGGGGTGGGGTACGAGGAGCGCATGGCGCGGCTGGACGAGGTCAGCTGGCCGCAGCCGCGCCGGGAGTTCGCCGAAGAGTCGTTCCGCCGCTTCCGCCAGCGCCACCCGTGGGTGAGAGGCGAGAGCGTGCGGCCGAAGTCGATCGGGCGCGAGATCTACGAGCAGTACTGGAGCTTCGGCGACTTCGTGCGCCGCTACGGGCTGGCGCGCAGCGAGGGCGTGCTGTTGCGCTATCTGTCGCAGCTTTACAAGACCCTGGCCCACAACGTGCCGGAGGCGGTCAAGACCGAGCCCGTCTACGACCTCGAGGCGTTCTTCCGAACGCTGCTCGAGCGCACCGATACCAGCCTGCTCGAAGAGTGGGAGAGCCTGCTCCATCCCGAGCTCCGGTCGCGGCGCGACGAGGAGCGGGAGGCGGCGCGGCGGGCTCTACGCAGCTACGAGCTGTTCCACGACCCGCGCGCCTTCGCCGCTCGGGTGCGGGCCGAGCTGCACCAGGTGGTGCGGGCGCTGGCCGCCGGCGACTGGCAGCAGGCCGCCGAGGCGGTGCGCCAGGACCCCGCCGACCCGTGGCCGGCGGAGCGGTTCGAGGAGGCGCTCGCGCCGTTTGTCGCGGAGTACGGCGAGCCGGTGTTCTCGGCCGCCGCGCGGCTCGCCCACCACACCCGGGTCGAGGCGGCCGGCGCGCGCCGCTGGCTGGTCGAGCAGACCCTGCTGGATCCGGCGGGCGACGGGCTGTGGCGGCTCGCCGGCACCGTCGACCTGTCGGCCGGCCAGCCGCTCGAGGGGCCGCTGGTGACGCTGCGCGAGATCGGGCCGTAGGGCCCGACAGCGCGGCGGCCGCCTGGCACGCCGGTTGCTTTTCGTTCCGGCTGCGGCCGGCCCGTTGCCGCGCCGCGTTCGAAGGAGCCGCAAGCCATGCGCTTCGCCATCCAGATCCTGCTGGCGGTGTCGTTGGTGTCGCCGGTTGCCGCCGCCGCCGCCGACTGGCAGCTGACGCCGCTCCTCGGCTACCGGTCGAGCGACCTCGAGTACTCGACCGGTATCGTTTGTTTCCGGGCGCCGTGCCCGCAGTCGGCGGCTGCCGAGGACGACTGGCTGTACGGTGGCAGCCTGCGTCTGGCGCTCGACGACCGCTGGCAGTTCGAGCTGCTGCTCAACCGCCAGGTGACCGACCTGGTCAGCAACGATCGGCTGGTCGGCCTGGCCATCCTGGTGCCCGAGGGGACGCCGCTCGAGGAGGGCGGCAGCCTGCCGTCTGCCGAGCTGCGGATGGTCCACCTGCAGGCCGGCCTGGTGCGCGGCTGGCAGCTGCGTTCGGTGTCGCCCTACGCTGCCGCCGCCGCCGGCGTGACGCGGCTGAGCGCCGACCCGTCGCTCGCTTTCGGCGGCACCCCCGACGGCGACAAGCTGTCGTTCAGCCTGGCCGCCGGCCTCGACGTCCCCCTCAAGGGACGGTTCGGCGCGCGCGTCGAGTCGCGCGTCTACGCGGTCGATCTGCCGCAGCGGCTCGGCGGCCGCTTCCTCCAGTCGGAGCTGGTCACCGGGGTGTCGATCAAGCTGTAACCGCTGGCGGGCGGCAGCGAGCCGCCATCTTCCCTGGCGGCCGGCCGGTGGGCCGGCCGCACGCATTTGGCCAAAACCGTTACGCTACGGTCGTCGCCGCCTCCGTCTGTGAACCGTCCCGTGATCCGTCTCCCACTCCTCCGCCTGCTCGTCGCGGGTTTCGTGCTGCTGGTCGCCCCGGCGGTGGCGGACCCACCGGAGCAGCGAGACCTGGTCGGCTGGGTCGAGCGGGTGTACCTGGCCGATGTCGGCTTCGAGCTCAAGGCCAAGCTGGACACCGGTGCCGAGACCTCGTCGCTCGACGCCGTCGACATCAGGCGGTTCCGCCGCCGCGGCGAGAGCTGGGTCCGCTTTACCGTCGAGGACCCCGAGAGCGGCGACGAGGTGAGGCTGGAGCGGCCGCTGGTGCGGCGCGTATGGATCAAGCGTCACGGCGCCGAGTCCCAGCGGCGCCCGGTGGTGGAGCTGACCTTCTGCCTGGGCGAGCACGAGCGGCAGGTCGAGTTCAGCCTGATCGACCGCAGCCACTTCATCTATCCGGTGCTGCTCGGGCGCAGCGCGCTGGCCGGAATCGCGGTGGTCGATCCGCACGAGACCTTCATCCACGACCCCGACTGCGAATGAGCCGCCTGCCGCTCCACCTGCTTTGTGGCTTGCTGACGGTGGTGGGGGCGGGGGTGTTCGTCTACAAGGTGGCGGCGCTGGGCTTTCCGGTGGCGCCCGAGTCCGAGACCCAGGTGTGGACGGTGCAGGCCCGGTTCAGCATCGACGCCGGCCGGCAGCCGGTGAAGGCGGTGCTGCAGGTGCCCAGCGGGCGGCCCGGCTACGCTATCCTGGACGAGAACTTCGTGTCGCGCGGTTACGGCCTCAGCCTGGACGAGAAGAACGACCACCGGTCGGCCCGCTGGGCGATCCGCCAGGCCGCGGGGCGCCAGACCCTCTACTACCGGGCGGTGGTCTACGCCGACCCCGGCCGCCGGCTCACCGCGCCGCCGCCACCACCCGATCCCCCCGAGCTGGGCGAGCCGTTCCAGACCGCGCTCGAGAGCGTGCTGGCCGAGGCGCGCCGGGAGTCGGCGGACGTGCCGACCCTGGCGGCGGCGCTCGTCGCCCGGCTGGCGCACGGCGGCGAAGACGACGAGCCGGTGCGGCTGCTGCTCGCCGGTGGCGGCTCGGTGGGCCGCCGGGCGGCGCTGGTGGTCGAGCTGCTGGCGGCCGGTGGGGTGCCGGCGCGGGTGGCCTACGGCCTGGAGCTCGAGCAGCGGCGACGCAGCGCCCGCTTCCGACCCTGGCTCGAGGTGTGGGACGAGGGCCGCTGGCTGGCGTTCGATCCCGAGACCGGCAGCGAGGGCTGGCCCGAGCAGACGCTGGTGTGGTGGCGCGGCGATGCACCGCTCATCCAGGTGCAGGGGGCGCGCAACCCGGAGGTCGAGGTGTCGGTGCAGAGCGACACCGTGGCGGCGATGGAGGTGGCCGAGCGCCGCGCCGAGCTGCGCAGCTCGCGGCTGGTCGAGTTCTCGCTGTTCGGGCTGCCGATCCAGACCCAGGCGGTGTACGCGGTGATGCTGCTGATCCCGGTCGGCGCCCTGCTGATGGTGGTGCTCAGGAACCTCGTCGGCATCAAGACCTTCGGCACCTTCATGCCGATCCTGGTGGCGCTGTCGTTCCGCGAGACCCGGCTGGTGTGGGGCCTGGTGCTGTTCACCGTGGTGGTGGCCATCGGGCTCGGGCTGCGCTTCACCCTGGAGCGGCTGCGTCTGCTACTGGTGCCCCGGCTGGCGGCGGTGCTGACCATCGTGGTCCTGCTGATGGCCGCGATCAGCGTGTTGAGCCACCGGCTGGGGCTCGAGACCGGGCTGAGCGTGGCTCTCTTCCCGCTCGTCATCCTGACCATGGCCATCGAGCGGCTGTCGATCGTCTGGGAGGAGCGGGGCGCCGCCGAGGCAGTCCAGGAGGGGCTCGGCAGCCTGCTGGTGGCGGCGGTCTGCTACCTGGTGATGAGCCTCGATTTGGTCGAGCACCTGGTGTTCACCTTCCCCGAGCTGCTGCTGGTCGTGCTGGCGGCCACCCTGCTGCTCGGCCGCTACCGCGGCTTCCGGCTGCTCGAGCTGACGCGCTTCAAGACGCTGGCGGAGGGCGGCTGATGCTCGGTCTCGGGCGGCGGCTGAAAGAGCGCGGCGTACTCGGCATCAACCGGCGCAACGCCGACTACATCGCGCTCGCCAACTCGCGCCGGCTCTACCCGCTGGTCGACGACAAGCTCGAGACCAAGCGGCTGGCGCTGGCGGCGGGCATGGCGGTGCCGGAGCTGTACGGCGTGGTCGCCGCGCAGCACGAGATCGACGACCTGCTGCCGTCGCTGGTGGCGGAGCACGAGGACTTCGTGATCAAGCCGGCGCACGGTAGCGGTGGCAACGGCATCCTGGTCATCGCCGGCCGCCGCGGCTCGCGCTTCCGCAAGGCGAGCGGCGAGCTGATAGACGGCGACGAGCTCTACCACCACGTGTCCAACGCGCTGTCGGGGCTGTACAGCCTGGGCGGCCAGCGCGACCGCGTGATGATCGAGTACCGGGTGCGGTTCGACCGCCTGTTCGAGAAGATCACCTACAAGGGCGTGCCCGATCTGCGCACCGTGGTCTACCGCGGCTACCCGGTGATGTCGATGGCGCGTCTGCCGACCCGCGCTTCGGACGGCAAGGCCAACCTGCACCAGGGGGCGGTGGGCGTCGGCATCGACCTGGCCAGCGGGGTCACCGTCGGCGGCGTGCTGGGCAACCAGGCGGTGGCCGAGCACCCCGACACCGGCCGGCCGGTGGCCGGCATCCAGATCCCCGGCTGGCCCGATCTGCTCGAGCTCGCGGCCCGCTGCTACGACATCACCGGGCTGGGCTATCTCGGCGTCGATGTGGTGCTCGACCGCGACCTCGGGCCGCTGGTGCTCGAGCTCAACGCGCGCCCGGGCCTCAACATCCAGATCGCCAACCGCCAGGGGCTGCGCACCCGGCTCGAACGGGTGGCGG
>JBFGNS010000069.1:0-22648 GCA_041574955.1 Thermoanaerobaculia bacterium
AGCGGGTGGCGGGCCGGGGGGCGGGCGGCCGCGCCGGCGGGGGCCCGGCCGCGGCGCGCCCCGAGTCGTGGTGCGGGGCGCGCCGGGTCCGCTGGCTGGTTGCAGTTCGGTCGCTACCGGCTACTCGGCGGCCTCTTCCTCGGCTGCCTTCTTCGCCGGCATGGCGAACATCTCGTCGCTCAGGTCGCCGGGGTTGACCACCACCTCTTCGATGGTGATCACCTGGCCCTGCGGCGCACCCTTGGGCTTGCTCTCGATCGAGTGCGGGATCATCAGGCCGCCGACCTCTTTGTAGTCGCCAATGGTGGTCTCGATGTCGAGCTCCTGGCCCCGCATCGTGGTCTTGGCCTCCTGCCGGATCGGCACGAAGTGCTCGCTATCGAGGAAGTGCCAGCGCTGCTCGCCGTCGGCGCGAGTCACCTTGAGCTTGTAGACCTCGGTGCCTTCGACCTCCTCCTTGCCGACCAGCTCGACGGTGTGGCCCTTGGCCTTCCAGTCGAACAGCTCGCCGTCGATGTCGGCCTGCTCCTTGAGCTGCCGGGCCTGGTCGGCCGGCATCTCTTCTGGGTCGGTCTTGCCCATGAACGGCATCAGCATCCAGGCGGTCTTGCCGTCCGAGGCCTGCACTCCGGTCATCCCCTGGATGGTGAACTCCAGGCGGATCTTCTCCGGGCGCTGCATGGTCATCGTGAACGGCGCCTCCATGCCGGGCCCCATCGCCATCTTGCCCTTGTAGCGGATCGCCTCGACGCTCTTCCAGGCATCCTTGCCGCCGATCGCTTGGTAGTGCGCCTCGAGAACCTCTTCCAGGGACTTGTCCGAGGCCATCGTCTCCTTGGCCTCGCCCATCGTCTCCTTGGCTTCGCCCATCGCCTCCTTGGCCTCGCCCATCGCTTCCTGGGCCTCGCCCATCGCTTCCTTGGCCTCGCCCATCGCTTCCTGGGCGGCCACCGGCAGCACACCGCACAGCGCGAGAAGCGCGAGGACGGCAGTCGTCTTCCTGATCATCCGCAAGCCTCCATTGGATTTTGGGATCGTGAACGCCCGGCGGGAAGGAACCGGGCTCGTTTCCTCGACAGTTCTACGCTCAGAACGGCCGCAGGTTTCCCAGTATACCGGCCGCGGGCCGGTTGCGGCTCAGGGGTAGTGGGTCGAGTTGACCCATTGCCGGCTCAGTAGTCGAAGTAGCCGGCGCGGCTGCGCACACGCGCGCCGGAGGCCTTGACCGCCACCTTGACGGCGTGCCAGCTGCCGTCGTTGCGAGCCTCGGTCGGGTAGTAGCCCAGTACATACTGCTCGCGCAGCTCACTCAAGATGGCGGCGAACGCCGGCGCCAGCTCCTCCGCGGTGTCGACGATCCGGACCGTGCCACCGCTCGCCTTGACCGCCTCGTGCAGCAGACGGAACTCCTGGACCGTGCCCTCGCTAGCGCGCCAGCTCGAGGTGAAGTCGGGCTCTTCCCCATCCCCGTCGCCCAGGTGCACCCAGTAGATGAGCGCGCGGCTGGTGCGCGCCCGCTCCAGCACCTCGGCCATCGGCAGCACGCTGTGCACATCGGCGCCGTCGGAGAACAGCACCACCACCCGCCGCCCCTGACGGCCCTCCAGCCGTTGCAGGCCGAGCAGCAGGGCGTCGTTGAGCGAGGTGCCGCCGGTCGGCTCGATCCCGACCAGCGCCTCCGCCAGCTCGGCGGTGTCGTGGGTGAACGGCGTCGAGCGCAGCAGCCGGTCGGAGAACAGCATCACCGCCGCCTCGTCGAGCTCGCTCATGCCGTCGAGGAAGACGCGGGCGCCGGCAACCGCGGATTCCAGCCGGGGTCCCGCCATGCTGGCGCTGACGTCGAGCAGCAGCACGGTGGTCAGCGGCACGTCGCCGCGCTCGAAGGTGACGATGGTCTGGCGCGCGCCGTCGTCGCTGATGCGAAAGTCGTCGGCGGACAGGTCGAGCAGCCGCTCGTCGCCGCGGGTTACCGTGACGTACAGCTGCTGCAGCTCGACATCCAGCTCGTCGTCGACGTGCACCGTGCCGGTGGTCACCGCGGCGCGGGCGGTCGCGCCCGAGCGACCGCGGGCGATCACCTCGATCTTGTGCTCGACGTTCTCGTAGCCGAGGTCGAGCTTGAACCGCCAGGGCGGCTTCGCCAGCGTGCCGAGCGGCCGGCCGTCTAGCAGCAGATCCACCTGCACCGGCTCGTCGGCCTCGACGTGGAGCTGGACCTCGACCTCGCCGTACCCCACCTCGCCCGGCGCCGGCCGGTCGATCCACACCTCCACCGCCCCCGCGGCGGCGGCCGCCAGGCCGAGCGCCGCCAGCACCGCCGCCGCCTTCATCCGCCGGCCACCTCGTCGCCGGCCGACGCCAGCCCGGCCGTCAGCTGGCCGCGCCGCGCCGCCAGGTCTCCCGCCAGCTCGCGGCGCACCTCGGTGAGCAGCTCGACCGGCCAGCGCGTATACCGGTAGCGCGCCGACTCCCGGGCGTCGGCTTCCGGCATCCTCATCCGCTCGACCAGCTCGCTGGCCGCCCGGCGCTGGCGGGTCCGGTCCAGCAGAAGCGCGCGCTGCACCGCCAGGTGCGGCTCTCCCGGCAGCCGCTCGAGCCCTGCCGACACCAGCGCGAGCGCGGCCATCGGGTCGCCGGCGGCGATCGCGATCCCGGCCAGCTCCTGGTAGGCCAGCGCCAGAACCCACGCCGGCGGCTCGTCGGCGATCAGGCGCTCCATCTCGCGGCGAGCCCGCTCGGTCTCGCCCAGCCGTCCGGCACACAGCGCCAGTCGCAGCCGTACGTGAGTGTTGCCGGGTGACACCGCCACCGCCCGCTCCAGGAACTCGAGCGCGTCGCGATAGCGGCCGAGCTTCTCGTAGCCCGCCGCCATGCCGAAGATCGCCGCCTGATTGGCCGGGTCGAGCTCGAGCGCGCGGCGGAACAGGCCGCTGGCGAGCCCCATCGACCAGCCCTCCTGCAGGTAGCCGGCGAAGCTGGTCAGGATGCGGCTCGCGACGAGCCGACCGTCGCCCCCGGGCGGCGCCTTCTGGAGGTAGAACTCGACCAGCTCCACGGCCATCGTGCGGGAGTGGTTGGCCAGCTGCCAGCGCCGCTCGCCGCGGTGCGCCAGGTAGGCGTCGTGGTGCAGCAGGATGACCGGCACCAGGACGTCCGGCTGCGCCTGCTCCAGCAGCTCGCCGACGACCGACAGCTTGAGGCGCCAGAACCCTTCGATCTGGCGCGGCGCGGGCGATCCGCCGAGCGCCTCCAGCTCGAGTGCGACGAGCCGCTCGACGGCGGCCTGCTGGTCGCCCGCCGCCACCTCCGCCAGCACCTGGCGGTAGCGGCCGGCGTAGCCGCTCAGATCCGCCGCCGGCGCCGCCACCACCGGTGCCGCGGCCACGAGCGCGGCCACGCACCACAACCTGGCGCGCCCCGCTGTCCCCGTCATCGGCACCCCGAAAGTCCCTCCTCGGTCCAATCTACACCAGCGCCGCGGCACCGGCGCCGCAAAGCCGTAGAATAGCGTGCTCGGCAGTTGAGGACCCCCAAGGAGGCTTAGATGACCGGACCCGCAGGCAGCAAGGGCCACTTCCGGCCGGCGCTGTTCACCTTCCTCCGCCAGCTGGCCCGCAACAACGACCGCGCCTGGTTCGAGGCCAACCGCGAGCGGTACGAGGCGCACGTGCTGCACCCCGCGCAGCAGTTCATCTCGGATTTCGCGCCGCTGCTGCGCCGCATCAGCCGCAACTTCAACGCCGACCCCCGACCCGGCAAGGGCACACTGTTCCGCATCTACCGCGACGTCCGCTTCTCGAAGGACAAGAGCCCCTACAAGACCTGGGTCGGCATCCAGTTCCGCCACAGCGAGGGCCGCGACGCCCACGCCCCCGGCTTCTACCTGCACCTGGAGCCGGGCCACATCATGGCCGGCGCCGGCATCTGGCACCCCGATTCGGCCGCGCTCGCCGGCATCCGCGACGCGATCGTGGAGGACTCCGCGCGCTGGCGACGGGTCACCCGGGGCAAGCGGTTCCGCGAACGGTTCGAGCTCGGCGGCGACAGCCTCAGGCTCCCACCACGCGGCTACGATCCGGAGCATCCACTGATCGAGGACCTCAAACGGAAGGACTTTTTCGGCCTGTGCACGTTCACCCAGAAGCAGGCCACCGCGCCGGACTTCCTCGAGCGCTACGCCGAGACCTGCCGCGCCGGTGCGACGCTGGTGCGCTACCTCTGCCGCGCCGTCGGCGTAGCCTTCTGAGCCCCCAAGCCCCCAAAATGCTCGAGCTCATCTGCACCCGCACCTGAGGCACCTGCCGCAAGGCGGTCGCCTTGCTCGACGAGCACAAGGTGCCGTACCGCTACCGCGACTACCGGCGCGAGCCGCTGTCGGTCGCGGAGCTGCGCCGGGTGTGCAAGCTGCTGGGCGCCCGGCCCGGCGAGCTGCTGCGCCGCCACGACCGCGTCGCCAGACAGTTCGGTCTGACCGGCGAGGAGCCGGCCAGGCGGCTGGTCGAGCTGATGGCCGAGCACCCCACCCTGCTGACTCGCCCGATCGGGGTGACCGGCGACCGGGCCGTCGTCGGCCGGCCCCCGACGCGGCTGCTCGAGCTGTCGCAGCCGTGAGACGGCCGCCCGAACCGTGAACCTCTTCGACCAGGAGATCCGAATGAGCTCTTGCCGATCGACCCCCTTCGCGCCGCGGCGCCGGCTTGTGACGCTGCTGCTGGTAGCGGCGACTCTCGCCACCGTCCCGGCACCGGCGACCCCCGGCGAGGAGAACCCGCCGGCGGCAGGTTTCGACCTCCAGGGCTCCGATGCGCGCGCCATCGAGATCGCCGACTCGGTGATGCGCGCGATGGGCGGCCGCCCGGCGTGGGACGCCACCCGCTACCTGACCTGGAACTTCTTCGGGCGTCGCCGCCACCTGTGGGACAAGCACACCGGCGACCTGCGGGTCGAAGGCACCGACCGCGAGTCGGGTGAGCCGTACCTGATCCTGATGAACCTGCACACCGGCAACGGCCGAGCCTGGCGCGGCGGCGTCGAGCTCGAGGAGCCGACCGCGCTGGCCGAGATGCTCGAGCTCGGCGAGTCGGCGTGGATCAACGACGCCTACTGGCTGTTCATGCCCTACAAGCTCAAGGACACCGGCGTCACCCTGGCCTACGCCGGCGAGGGCGAGATGCTCGACGGCCGCGCCGCCGACGTTCTCGAGCTGACCTTCCGGGAGGTCGGCCGCACGCCCGAGAACCGCTACCGCGTCTACGTCGCTCGCGACAGCGGTCTGGTCGAGCAGTGGGACTTCTTCAGCCGGGCCGACGACGAGGAGCCGCGGTTCCGGATCCCCTGGCACGACTGGCGGCCCCACGGCGCCATCCTGCTGTCCGCCGACCGCGGCGAGAACGACCACACCGACGTCGCCGTGCTGAGCGAAGTGCCGCGGGCGGCGCTCACCAGCCCGCAGCCGGTCGACTGGCAGGCGCTGCTGGCGAGCGCCGAATGACCGCCGCCACGGCGGCGCCGATACGGTGCCGGGTGGTCGCCGCCTGCCTGGCCTCGCTCGCGCTCGCGGTGCTGGCCTGCGGCGGGTCCGAGGCGCCGGCCGGCGGCGGCGAGCCGCCGACGGCAGCGCGGGTCTACCGCGTCGGGGCTCACATCGCGCGGCTGCCGACCGCCGCCGATCCGCTGCTCTACCTCGACCACGAGGCGATCCCCACCTTCGTCGGGCCGTCGGGCGAGGTCGAAGGCATGGCCGCCATGACCATGCCGTTCCAGCTCGCCGACGGCGTCTCCCTGGCCGGCTTCGCCGCCGGCGACCCGGTGATGGCGACGCTGCGGGTCGACTGGGCCGCCGGCCAGCCGGTGGTGGTGACGGCGATCGAGCCGGCCGCGAGCGGCGCCGGCGACCGGTGAGCGGGAGCGCGCCCGCGCCGCCGCTCCCCGGCCACCGCCGGTGCTAAGCTGCCGGCCGTGCCTCGGCCCGGGCAGCTCGCACTCGTTCTTCTGCTGGCGGCCGCGAGCCTGCCGGCGGCGGCCGGCGCCCAGCAGCCGCCCGAAGCCTGCAGCCGCCACACCGAGCTCGACTTCTGGATCGGCCACTGGCGAGTGTTGGCCCAGGACGGCAGCGAGCTCGGCACCGACCGCGTCGAGCGGCTGCTCGGCGGCTGCGTCCTCCTGGAGCGCTGGCAGTCGCGGCGCGGCGGATCCGGCCTCGGCTTCCACTACTTCGACCCCGCCCTCGGCCGCTGGCGCCAGGAGTGGGTCGACGGCCGCGGTGGCGTGGCGCACGCCGTCGCCCGCCTGACGGGGGGCAGGGTCGAGTTCGACGGCGAGACGGTACGCGCCGACGGCATGTCGCTGCGCTCGCGGGCCGTGCTCGAACCGCTAGCCGACGGCCGGCTGCGCCACCGGATCGAGCACTCGGCCGACGGCGGAGCCACCTGGACCCTCTACTTCGACGGCCTGTACGAACGGCTCGACACCGCGGCGGCCACCACCCCGACGGCCCCCACCGCGGCGGCCCCGGACACGGCCGCTCCGCCGCCACCCTCCGCACCCGCCCCACCGGCGCCGGCGCCGGCGCCCGCGCCCGAGCCGCGCACCACCACCCAGCGGCCGGAGGCCGGCTCCGGCGTCACCGCGGTGTCGGACGAGGCGGCGGCCGAGATTCCGGCCGAGGAGCTGCCCCAGACCCGGATGGAGTCGCCGATGACCCTCGAGGTCGAGCTCGGACCGCTCCACCTGCTGCCCGCCGGACAGGCGTGGTACACCACCGAGACCGAGGCCTTCGTGTGCAACGCGGCGACCTTGAAGCGGATCGAGGCGTCGAGCAGCGCGCGACGCGGCCGCCAGAAGATACGCCTGGCCTTCTCGATCCACACCTCCCGGTCGCGCAAGCGCGTCGACCTGGCGGTCGAGCTGCGCGCCGCCGGCCGCACCGTCGCCACGACCCGGCTCGACAAGCTGGCGGTCGGCCGGCTGACCACCAACTGGGACAAGCGGATGGGGGTCGAGGTCGAGGGCCAGCTCGAGCTGGCCGAGGGGGAGAGCCTCGAGCAGCTGTTCGCCGGCGACGCGGCACCGACCCTGCGGCTGACGCTGACCGTGCCCTAGGGGCCGGCGGGCGGCCAGGGCATCATCCGCCGGCCGCCGAGCTCCGTAGATAGGGCAAAGGCGAGTGAATGCGCTCGACGGCGCGCCGCGGCTCTCGGCGCGGCTATACTGACCTTCTCAACAAAAAGGAGCGAGACATGAGCAAGAAACTGATCCTGCTATCGCTGGCGCTGGTCCTGGCGGTCGTGCCGCTGGCGCTGGCCGACGGTCACGAGGGAAGCTGGACCGGCGAGGTCACCGACCTCGCCTGCTACGTCGCCCAGGGCGCCAAGGGCGCCGACCACGCCGACTGCGCCAAGGCGTGCGTCAAGAACGGCCAGCCGATGGGGCTGCTGACCGACGACGGCACGCTGGTGCTGCTGGCCGCCGACCACAAGAACGGCGAGCCGTACGAGAACCTCAAGGACATGGCCGGCTCGAAGGTCGTCGTCATGGGCGTGCTGGCCGAGCGCGACGGCATGAAGGTCGTCACCGTCAGCGGCGCCAAGGCCGCCGGCTGAGCCCCCGCCGGGCGCCCAGCGGGCGCGCCGGCACACCGACCGGGCGCGGCGTCACCGCCCGCCCGGTCGGCGCCTTACCCGCCACCCGACGCCCTTGCGGCCCAAGCGCATAGCCGCACTGCTGATCGGCGCGCTGCTCGTGGCGCTGGCGGTACCGCCGCTGGCGCGCTACGCCCTGTGGCGGCGAGAGCTCAACCCGGTCCTGCGCGGCCTGCTGGTGGCCGAACGGCAGGGCTGCTTCGGCTGCCACCGGCCGTGGGGCTCGCGCGAGATCCCCAACCCCGGTAGCCGCTGGGGCAGCGTGCCGCGCTTCGCCGGCGGCAACGCCATGATGTACGCCACCAGCCGCGCCGAGATCGAGCAGCTGATCCGCTTCGGCGCGCCGCGCGCCTGGCTCGACGAGCCCACCGCGGCAGCCCGGCTCGAAGCCCAGCTGGTGCGCATGCCGGCCTACGGCGAGAGGCTCGACTCCGGCCAGCTCGCCGACCTGGTGGCCTTCGCGGCGGCGGTCGAGCGGGTCGAGCTGCCCGGCGGCGAGGCTGCCGCCGCCGGCCGGGAGCTGGCGCGGCGCCACGGCTGCGAGGCCTGCCACGGCGTCGAGGGCGCGGGCGGGCTACCCAACCCGCGGTCGCTGGGCGGCTTCGTGCCCGGGTTCGCGGGCGGCAACTTCCGCGACCTGGTGCGCGATCGGGCCGAGTTCGGCGAATGGGTGCGCGACGGCACCAGCTCGCGGCTCGCCTCGAACCCGTTGATCCGCTGGTTCTGGCGCCGTCAGGCGATCGCCATGCCGGCCTACGGTGAGCAGCTCGGCGAGGCCGAGATCGACGCGTTGTGGGCCTGGGTCGAGACGGTGCGCGGCGCCGGCTGAGCGCGGCGCCATCGAACTTCGCTCCGCCGCCCGCGTATCTGTCGGGTAACCGTGAACCCGGCGATCGAACCCCGGCGGATCGACTCGGTCGACCTGCTGCGCGGGCTGGTCATCGTGCTGATGGCGCTCGACCACGTGCGCGACTTCTTCGCGCCGTTCGGCTTCCAGCCGGAGAACCTCGAGCGCGCGTCGCCGGCGCTGTTCCTCACCCGCTGGGTGACCCACTTCTGCGCGCCGGTCTTCGTGCTGCTGGCCGGCCTGGGAGCGGCGCTCTACCGGGCCCGCGGGCGCTCCCGGCGCGAGGTGGCGTTCTTCCTCGCCACGCGCGGCGCGTGGCTGGTCCTGCTCGAGTTGACGGTGATCAACCTGAGCTGGCTCCACTTCATCTACGGCGGCTACGTGTTCATCCAGGTGATCTGGGTGCTCGGCATCTCGATGCTGGTGCTGGCGGCGCTCGTCTGGCTGCCGCGCTGGGCGATCGCGGCGTTCGGGCTGGCGCTGGTGGCGGGGCACAACCTGCTCGACCGCATCGAGGCCGCCGACTTCGGCGATCTCGGGCTCGCCTGGGCGCTGCTGCACGAGCAGTTCTGGCAGCCGCTGGGCGACAGCTTCGGGCTGGTGGTGGTGTACCCGCTGCTGCCCTGGCCCGGGGTGATGGCGCTCGGCTACGCGCTGGGCGGCGTCTTCGGACTGCCCGCGGCCGAGCGGCGGCGCTGGCTGGCCCGTATCGGCCTGGCCGCCACCGCCGCCTTCGTCGTGCTGCGGGCGGTCGACCTGTACGGCGATCCGCGGCCGTGGGCGGAGCAGGCGCGCGGCGCGGTCTACACCGCGCTGTCGTTCCTGAACACCACCAAGTACCCGGCCTCGCTGCTGTTCCTGCTGATGACCCTAGGGCCCGCGATCGCGCTGCTGCCGCTGCTCGAGCGGTGGCGGGGCCGGCTGGGTCGCGCCCTGGTGACCTTCGGCCGGGTGCCGCTTTTCTTCTACCTGATCCACGTGCCGGCGATCCACCTGCTGGCCGCGGTCTGGTCGTGGGCGCGCTACGGTGCCGCCGGCTGGTGGTTCTCGAGGCCCGAGGGCTGGCCGCAAGGCTACACGCCGGACCTGGTAACGGCGTGGGTTGTCTGGCTGCTGGTCACGGCGGCGCTCTATCCGCTCTGCGCCCGCTTCGCCGAGCACAAGCGACGGAGCTCGTCGCGCCTGCTGCGTTACCTCTGACCGGCCGCGCCTCTCCTCCTCGCCGTCCCCTTCGGCAGGGCCGAGGCGCTGGTGGCGGCGGGGCCCGGTCGCCTGGCCGTCGGGGGCCCGGGCTGCGCCCCAAAAAGCACGTGCTGTCGCTCCGCCCGCGCCCCCGCCGGCTCGGCGCTCCCTCCGTGTAGCCTGAGTATCGGGTCACCGCAGTCCCACGGCCGACCGGCGCCGCGGTAGGCCCGCTTCATTGGCCGGCCGGGCGTAGCAGGTCCCCGCCGATCTGGCACCCGGCCGCCCCGCCGCCCGGCCGCCGCCCCGCTGCCTGTTGGCTTTTCTCTCCTGGCGCGGTATTTGTAGCGTGTTCGGACAGAAAGGGGGCAGCGATGACAGACCAGGGTGGCCGTCCGCAAGCTCATCCAGCAGGCGAGGGCTACCGCTGGCAGTGGCGCGACGCGGTGATCGCGGCCCTGGCCCTGGCGCTGGCGGTCACCGTCTGGCTGGCCAGGGGCGGCGGCCGGCCCGAAGCGACGCCGGCCGGCGGCGAGGCGATCTCGGTCTTCGAAGTGGTCATGGACCACGAAGAGCGGCGCTGGCTCGAGATCCTGTTCGACCGCCCGGTGCTGGCCGAGGACGGCGCCGTCCAGCCCGGCGACGTGCTGGACCGGCCGCCGGCGACGATCGAGCCGGCGCTCGCCGGGGTGTGGCGGTGGCGCGACCGTGCCGCGCTCCGCTTCGAGCCCAGCGGTGGCCTGGCGCCGGCCACCCGCTACCGGCTGTCGCTCATCCCCGACCGCATCCTGGGCCCCGACCAGGAGCTGGCGGGCAGCGGCGAGCTCGAGCTGCAGGTCGACCGGTTCGTGGTCGAGAGCGTCGAGGTGTGGGAAGAGCCCGACGACGACGGCGGCGTCGTGCTGCGCGGCACCGTCCAGTTCAACTACGCCGTCGAGCCCGAGCTGCTGGCGAGCCACCTGCGTCTCGAGGATCCGGCGGCTCGCGAGCCGGTCGAGATCCAGCTCGAGGCCGGCTGGCGCACTCCCTCGATCCCGTTCCGCACCGCCCCGGTGCGCAAGCAGAAGCAGCCGCGGCAGCTCACCCTGGTGGTGGACGGCGAGCTCACCCCGGCCGACGGCAACGTGCCGCTGGCTGAGCCGTACCGCCACCCGGTGCCGCTCGGCTCGTCGGAGGTGCTCGAGGTGCGCGAGCTCGGCGGCCAGCCGGGTCTCGACGAGTCGACGCTGCGCGTGGTGCTCAGCTCGGCGGTGTCCGCCGAGCTGGCCGGGCCGTACCTCCAGGTCACCCCGGAGACCCGTTTCAAGCTGACCGCGGTGCGCAACGCGCTCGAGCTGCGCGGCCCGTTCACCCCCGGCTCGGCCTACCGGGTGCGGATCGCCGCCGGGCTGCCCGCCGCCGACGGCGCCACCTTGAAGCAGGCGTACGACGGCCGGCTGGTGCTCGCCAACCTGGCGCCGTCGATCGACTTCCAGAGCCAGGGCATGTTCCTGTCGCGCGGCGGGATGCGCAACCTGGCGCTCGAAACGGTCAACGTCAACCGCTTCGAGCTGGCCATCGACCGCGTCTACCGCAACAACTTGCTCTTCCTGTTCCGCCACCAGGGCGACTTCGACCAGGAGAGCGTCTACCGCGGCGGCGGCGTGTGGCAGTCGCTGGGAGACCGGCTGGTGGAGCAGACGGTGCGCGTCGGCGGCGAGCGCAACCGCAAGACGACCACCGTCCTGTCGCTCGACGACTGGATCGACGCCGACGCCCCGGGCCTGTACCGCGTGATCGCCGGCCGCCCCGACCACTGGCAGGCGCCGCAGCGCTGGCTGCTGGTCACCGACCTCGGGCTGGTGGCCAAGCAAGGCGAGGGCGAGGTGATGGTCTGGGTGCTGTCGCACCGCACGCTGGCGCCGGTGGCGGGCGCGCGCGTCGAGCTCGTCTCGGACCAGAACCAGACGATCGGCCGCGGCACCACCGGCGCCGACGGCACCTGGCACCTGCGCGACCCCGAGGCGCTCGCTACCGCCCGCCCGTTCCTGGTAACGGTCACCCGCGGCGACGACTTCAGCTTCCTCCACCTCGACCGCATGCAGGTCGACACGACCGGCCTCGACGTGGCGGGGGACGAGCGGCCGGCGGGCGGCTACACCGCCTTCCTCTACGGCGAGCGCGACATCTACCGCCCGGGCGAGACGGTGCGCGGCGCCGCCCTGGTGCGCGACGCGCGGCTGGCGCCGGCGCCCGCCGTGCCGGCGCTGCTCCGGCTGCGCGACCCGCAGGGCCGGGAGATCGCCACCCGCCGGCTCGAGCTGGACGCCCGCGGCATCACCCCGTTCGAGTGGCCGATGCCGGCCTACGCGCTGACCGGCCGGCAGAGCCTCGAGCTCGAGATCGCGCGCCAGATCGTCGGCCGCTACCGGTTCCAGCTCGAGGAGTTCGTGCCCGACCGGATCAAGGTCGAGATCCGGACCCCGGCCGAGGTTGCGCCCGGCCGGCCGCTGGGGTGGACCGTCGCCGGCAGCTACCTGTTCGGGCCGCCGGCGGCAGGGCTGGCGGCGGAGAGCCGCGTGCGGCTGCTCGACGCCACCTTCACCTCGCCGCGCCATCCCGAGTACAGCTTTCGCGAATCCGAGCGCTCGTTCGAGGAGCGCGAGCTGTTCAGCCGCCGGCTGCGGCTGGGCGACGACGGCACCGCCGGCTTCGAGGCCGACCTGCCGCGCGAGCGCGGGCTGCCCTCGTCGCTCGAGGCGCTGATCACGGCGCGCGTGCAGGAGGAGGGCGGCCGCGGCGTCACCGCCCGCAGCCGGCTGACGGTGCATCCCTACCCCTACTATCTGGGCGTCAAGCGGCGCGGTCCGGTCTACCCCGAGCTCGGCCAGCCGGTCGAGATCGACTGGGTGGCGGTGGCGCCGGACGGTACGGAGCGCGCCACCGGACCGCTGGTCGCCGAGCTCGTCCTCGACCGCTGGCAGACCGTGCTGCGGCGCACCCCCGCCGGCGGCTTCCGCTACGAGTCCAACCGCGAGTCGGTGGTGGTGTCGCGGCGCGAGATCGCCGGCGGCGCGGCCAGCGGCAGCTTCAGCTTCAGCGCCAGCGAGTACGGCAGCCACCGGGTGGTGCTCAGCGATCCGGCGACCGGCGCCGCGACCTCGGTCGGCTTCTACACCGGCGGCTGGGGCTACTCACCGTGGGCGGTGGAGAACCCCGACCGCATCGAGCTCGAGCTCGACCGCGGCGAGTACCGGCCGGGCGAGACCGCCACGGTCCAGGTGCGGGCGCCGTTTCCCGGCAGGCTGATCCTGGCCGTCGAGCGCGAGGAGCTGTTCACCACGCAGGTGCACCAGCTCACCGGCAACACCGCCACCCTGCGGCTGCCGGTGGAGCGCTCCTGGCGCCCCAACGCCTACGTCACGGCCACCCTGGTGCGGCCGGTGGGCGCCATCGAGCCGGGCTCCGTCGGTCGCGCCTTCGGGGCGGTGCCGATCCGGGTCGACCGCGCCGCCAACCGGCTGTCGGTGGCGATCCAGGCGCCGGCCCAGGTGCGCTCCGAGAGCCGCCTCGAGATCGGCGTCGCCACCGCCCCGGGCGCCGCGGTCACCGTCGCGGCGGTCGACGAGGGGATCCTCCAGCTCATCGCCCAGCAGACCCCGGACCCGTTCGAGTTCTTCTACCGCAAGCTGCGGCTGGGCGTGCGCTCGTTCGATAGCTTCAGCCAGCTGCTGCCCGAGATCGAGGACGGCGGCGAGGCGGGCGGCGGCGAGGCCGGCCGCGGCGCCGCGCAGTACGTACGCACCGAGTCGATCCGCCGGGTGAAACCGGTGGCGTTCTGGTCCGGGGTGCTCACCGCCGACGGCTCCGGCCGCGCCCGCGCGGCGTTCGAGCTGCCGCGGTTCACCGGCGGCGTGCGGCTGATGGCGGTGGCGGCGGACGGCGCCCGCTTCGGCTCGGCCGACGCCATGACCCGGGTGCGCGATCCGCTGGTGGTGACCCCCACCCTGCCGCGCGTGCTGTCGTTCGACGAGCGCCTGGAGGTGCCGGTGACGGTGCGCAACGACACCGGACGGGCCGGCCGCTTCGAGGTGCGGCTCGCCGCGTCGGGTGCCGCGACAGCAGGCGGCGGGGCCGGCCAGAGCGTCGAGATCCCCGACGGCGGCGAGCGCACCGTCTACTTCGCGGTCGCCACCGGCGGCACGGCAGGCACCGCCCGCTTCTCGGTCGAGGCGCGCGGCAACGGCGAGACAGGCCGCTCCGGCGAGGTGGAGGTCGACGTGCGTCCCGACCTGCCGCCGATCACCACCGCCGCCTCGGGCGCCCTCGCCGAGCTCGAGACCGAGCTGCCGGCGGCCGGCGACGGCTACCGGCCCGGGACCGTGAGCCGCCGGCTGCAGGTCGGGCCGCTCCCTCTGGTGCGCTTCGGCCGCCGGCTGGCGGAGCTGCTGCGCTACCCGTACGGCTGCCTCGAGCAGACCGTGTCGCGCGCCTTCCCGCTGCTCTACCTCGACGATCTGGCGCGCCAGCTCGAGCCCGAGCTGCTCGATCCCGAGGCCGGCGGCGACGACGTCGGCGAGCGGGTGGAGGAGGCGCTCAGGCGGGTGGCCTGGCACCAGGTGCCCGGCGGCGGCTTCGCCCTGTGGCGGGAGAGCCGGCAAGCGCACCCGTGGAGCTCCGTCTACGCCGGCCACTTCCTGGTCGAGGCCGAGCGCGCCGGCTACCCGGTCGATCCGCAGCTCACGCTGCGCACCCTCGACCACCTGCGCGACACGGTGCGCGCCCGCGACCGGTACGGCCGCGAGGAGTTGGAGCGGGTGGTCTACGCGCTCTACGTCCTGGCGCGCGCCGGCGACGCCGAGCTGGGGGTGATGGACTTCCTGCGCCAGCGCCACGCCGGAAACCTCGGCCGCGCCTCCCGCGCCCTGCTGGCCGCGGCCTACGCCGCGGTGGGCAACCGCGACGCGGTCGACGAGCTGGCCGCCGGGCTGGCGGACGTCGAGGCGGTAGAGCGCCAGACCGGCGAAAACTTCCGGTCGACGGTGAGGGACCGGGCGCTGCTGCTGCTGGCGCTGCTCGACGCCGTGCCCGACAGCCCGCGCATCCCCGAGCTGGCCGAACGGCTGGCGCGCGACGCCGGCGCGGCGGGCGGCTGGACCACCCAGGAGGCCGCCTTCGCGCTGGTCGCGGTCGGCCAGCTCGCCGGCCGGCAGGCCGAGCGGCCGCCGTACCGCGGCACCGCCTGGGTCGGCTCGCGGCGGCTGGGCAGCTTCTCGAGCGCGGCCACCGCGGTGTTCGACGGCATCACCGACCCCGGCCCGGTGCGCCTGGTGCTCGAGGCCGGCTACCGGCCGGGCTCGGCGTTCTACAACCTCGCCACCCGCGGAGTGCCGCGCGACGACGTCTACCGCGCCGCCGCCGAAGGCCTCGAGATCCAGCGCCTGCTGTTCGACCGCGACGGCGGCCCGCTCGACCCGGCGGCGGTCCGCCAGGGCGACCTGGTGGTGGTCAAGACCCTTGTGCGCTCGGTCGCGGGGCCGGTCGACAACGTCGCGCTGGTCCAGCTCCTGCCCTCCGGGCTCGAGGTCGAGAACCCGCGGCTCGCCACTACCGAGTCGCTGCCGTGGATCGCCGACGCCAACCTCGCGCCCGACCAGCTCGACCTGCGCGACGACCGGGTGCTGGCGTTCACCGACCTGCCGGCCAACCAGTGGCGCAACCTCTACAGCCTGCTCAGGGCGGTGGCGCCGGGCAGCTTCCGGCTGCCGCCGCCGCACGCCGAGGCGATGTACAACCCGGCGCTGCGCGCCACCGGCGAGCGGGGGCGGCTGGAGGTGGCGAAGGCGGCGCCGTGAGCCGGCGGGCGCATCGCGCGCGGTGGCCGGCGGCGGCGCTGGCGACGCTGACCGCCGCCGCGGCGGTGCTCTGGCTGCTCGACCGGCTGCTGCCGCCGCCGCTGGCGGCGCTCGAGCGGCCGGCGGCGGTGGCGGTGCTCGACGCCGCCGGCGAGCCGCTCAGGCTGTTCCTGCCGGCCGACGAGCGCTGGCGGCTGCCGGTCACCCTCGACGAGTTGCCCGCCGAGCTGCCGGCGGCTGTGGTGGCGATCGAGGACCGGCGGTTCTGGTCGCATCCGGGGGTCGATCCGCTGGCGGTGGTGCGCGCCGTCTGGCAGAACCTGCGCGCCGGCCGCGTCGTGTCGGGCGCCTCGACCCTGCCGATGCAGCTCGCCCGCCTGGCCGAGCCGGCGCCGCGCACGCTGGGCGCGAAGCTGCGCGAGGCGGCGCGCGCGCTCCAGCTCGAGCGGCGGTTCTCGAAGCGCGAGCTGCTCGAGCTGTACTTGAACCTCGCCCCCTACGGCGGCAACCTCGAGGGCGTCGGAGCGGCCAGCCGGTTCTACTTCGGCAAGCCGCCGGCGGCGCTGTCGGCCGGCGAGACTGCGCTGCTGGTGGCGCTGCCGCGCGCGCCGCGCGATCTCGACCCGACCCGCCACCCGGCGGCGGCGCGCGCCGCCCGCGACCGGGTGCTGGACCGGCTGGCCGCCGCCGGCGTGCTGACCGAGCGCCAGGCCGCCGACGCCCGCCGCCAGCCGGTACCGCGGCAGCGCCGGCCGGTGCCGTTCTCGGCGCCCCACTTCGCGCGCTTCGCGGCGGCGCGGGCGGCCGGCGCGGCGCGCGTCCCGACCACCCTCGACCGCTCGCTCCAGCGCATCGCCGAGGCCCAGGTGGCGCGCCACGTGCCGCTGCTCAGGCCGCAGGGGATCGGCCAGGCGGCGGTGGTGGTGATCGAGACCGAGGGCCGCCGGCTGCGCGCTCTGGTGGGCTCGGCGGGTTTCCTGGAGGCCGGCAGGGCAGGGCAGGTGGACGGCGCGCTGGCCCGCCGCTCGCCCGGCTCGACCCTCAAGCCGCTGCTCTACGCGCTGGCCCTCGAGCGCGGCGAGATCGTGCCGGCGAGCTACCTGCTCGACGTCCCCACCGACTTCGCCGGCTACGTCGCCGAGAACTACGACGGGCGCTACCGCGGGCGGGTCACCGCCGAGCAGGCGCTCGCCGAGTCGCTCAACGCCTCGGCGGTCCGGCTGCTGGCGCGGGTCGGGCTCGAGCCGTTCCACGCGCTGCTGGTGCGAGGCGGGCTGGCCAGCCTCGACCGCCCGGCCACGAGCTACGGGCTGCCGCTGGTGCTGGGCGGCGGTGAGGTCAGCCTGCTCGAGCTCACCACGCTCTACGCGGCGCTGGCCGACGGCGGACGGTACCGCCCGCTCGCCTGGCGCGCCGGCCAGCCGGCGGCCGCCGCCGGCGCCGCGGCCGACGCCCTGGTGTCGCCCGAGGCCGCCTGGCTGGTGAGCGAGATGCTGCGCCGGGTGCGGCGGCCCGATCTGCCGGCCGCCTGGTCGCTGACCCGCGAGGTGCCGGCCGTCGCCTGGAAGACAGGCACCTCCTGGGGGCACCGCGACGCCTGGGCGGTGGGCTACTCCGAGCGCTACACGGTGGGGGTGTGGGTGGGCAACTTCGACGGCGCGCCGCGCCAGGGCATCTCGGGCGCCGAGCACGCGGCGCCGCTCTTGTTCGACCTGTTCCGCGCCCTCGAGCCCGGCAGCGGCTGGCCGCGCCCGCCGGCCGGCGCGCGCATCGAGGAGCTCGACGCCTGCGTCCTGAGCCACCAGCTGCCGGGACCCTGGTGCGGCGAGCGCACCCGGATCCGCTACCTGCCGGGCCGCTCGCGGCTGGCGCGCTGCTCCTACCACCGCCGGGCGCGAGCCGCCGGCGCCGGCGGCCGGTCGGGCTTCCGGGAGCTGGTGGTCTACCCGGCCGAGCTGGTCGCCTGGTGGCGGCACGAAGGCCGGCCGCTGCCGGAGGGTGCGGCGCCGGCCGGCGAGGCGGTCGTGGCGGGCGAGGCGCCGCGCATCGTCTCGCCCGACGCCGCCACCCCCTACCGGCTGCGGCGCGACGCACCGGCCGCCTACCAGCGCATCCCGCTGATCGCCCACGCCGCCCAGGACGCCGCGCGCCTCTACTGGTTCCGCGATGGCGTGCTGGTGGCGAGCGGCAGCCCCGGCGAGCGGCTGTTCCTGGATCCTGTGCCGGGCCGCCACCGGCTGGTGGTCACCGACGACCGCGGCCGCTCCGACGGCCTCGGCTACCGGGTCGAGTAGCCGCGCCCCGCGGCTCGGCCCGGGACGCTCAGCGGCTCCCCAGACGCGGCCAGGCGCCTGCCAGCCAGGCGCCGGCCAGGGGGAACGCCACCGCCCAGGAGCGCGGGTTGTCCCAGCCCAGCAGATGCACGCCGTCGAGAGCCAGATAGGCCAGGCCGGCGGTCACCAGGACGGCACCCGCCATCAGCCGGCCCCGCGGCAGCGCCAGCGGCCGCGGCGCGGCGCGCTCGAAGCGGCTGAACAGCAGCAGGAACGGCTGCAGGGCCAGAAGCAGCCCCGGGATCCACACCGCCCGCACCGCCCACCAGGCCGGGGTGCCGGGCTCGGTCTGGAAGCCCCAGCCGGTCCAGAAGCCGATGCCCAGCAGCAGCACCGCCGGCGCCAGGTGCCACAGGTAGACGGTCATGATCATGCCGTTGACCAGGATGGTGGCGGCCCACGGCTTGCGGTTCTCGAGCCAGCGCCGGAACGGCTTCTCGAGCGCCAGCAGCAGACCGCCGTGGAACAGCGCCAGGGCGAGGAGCGGAAGCTTGGGCGGCGTGGTGTTGCTGACCGGATCGCCGGGCACGCCCACCAGGGCCAGCGGATAAGGGCCGAGCTGCGTCATCGCCAGAAGCGCCGCCAGCCCCACCGCCGCCATCCCCAGCCGCCGGCCGGTGCCGGCCAGCACCGGGTCGCTCCAGGCGTAGCCGAGCTGGTGCACAGCCATCCACACGAACAGGTAGTTGCTCCAGCCGACGAGGCCCAGGCCGGCTGCGAAGACCAGCAGATCCACCAGGCAGGCAACCGCCACGAGCCCCAGGAACGACCCGATGCCGAAGCGTTTCCACAGGCCGTGACTGAGCGGCGTCAGCGCCACCACCATGACGTAGACCGCCAGGAACCACAGCGGGATGAGCGCCATCTGGGTGCCGTTGCGGATCACCGCCACGCTCTCGCCGAAGCCGAAGGCGAGCGCCGCGGCGACCCCCCAGAAAAGGACGACCGGCACCATCGGCCCTACCAGCCGCTGCATCCGGCCACTCAGCCAGTCGGAGTAGGAGCGCCCCCTGGCCACCGCCGAGCGCCAGGAGATGCCGTTCGAGAAGCCCCCGACCATGAAGAAGACCGGCATGACCTGGAAGATCCAGGTGAGCCACCGCGTCGGCGGCTGGATCGACAGCACGTTGCCGATGACGAAGCCCTCGTCGGTCCGGTGGGCCGTGGCGACCAGCCAGTGGCCCAGAACCACGGCGCAGATCGAGGCGGCGCGCAGGAAGTCGACGTAGCGGTTGCGCTCGGGCGGCGTGCGCCCGGCCAGCTCGAGCGCCCGCCCCCACGCTCCCGCCCGCGCGGGCTCAGCGGCTGGCATGGCTTCCCCGGATCAGGCCCCCGAGGTTATCGCGTTGCGCCTGCCCGGGCCGAGCTGGAGCGGGCTGGGCTTTCTAGCCCCCCGCCCCTTTGGGCGGGGGGAGGTTGAAGATTGGCAATATTCTATGTATTGTGACATTTACTCGACGACGAGGCGTTCCCACAGGAAGCCGGGACACGACCTCTCGAGCCCCACTCCCCCGGGGCCGCCCCGCCATCGCGCACTGCCATCGCACGACGGGGAACTGCTCATGCCGCGGCCGCGCTCGAAGGCCGATGCGCTGGCGGCTCTACTCCTGCTGGCGGCCCTGCCGGCGGGAGTTCCCCTGGCCGCGCAGGAGTTCCAGATCTTCCCGAGCGCGAGCGCCTCGGATTCTCCGGCCACCGAGGTGAACGGCTCCCAGGAGCAGTGGCTCGTTCTGGGGCACCACAACGGCCGTCTGTCGATGCGCCTGGCCGACTGGACCCCCGCCGGCCCCACGACGGGCGTCATCCGGACGCTCGACGACGCCTTCGCGTCGTCGTACGCCGTCGCCTACAACTGGGAGTCCGGGGACTTCCTGGCAGCCTGGATCACATACAGCGGCGGCCACCAGGTGAGGGCGGCACGGGTCGACTCCGACGGCGTGCGCATCGGCGCGCCGACCACGCTCTACACCTGGCCCAGCGACCTCGGCAGAGTCGACGTCATCCCACAGTTCGAACGGAACCGGTGGCTGGTGACGTGGAGCGACGGCTCGAAGATGCAGCTGGTCCGAGCCGACGGCAGCCTCGACGGAGGGGTGTTCGAGGTCGGCGGGGGCGGCGAGAGCATCGACTACAGCCCCCACGACACCCAGTTCCTCAAGGTCTGGGACTACTACTCAAACCCGGTGCCAAGCGTCACCGCCCGGTTCTTCCGCGATACCGGCCAGATCGTCGGCGATCTTCCCATCACGAACAGCGGCTGGAACCCGGCGGTCGAGTACAGCTACCAGACCCAGCGCTGGATGGTCGTATGGAACTCGACCAACAGTTACGGGGACAACAGCGTCGAAGGACGTCTCGTGATCGGGGGGGCAGCCCAGCCCGTCCTCGTCATCGGCAACACCAGCGGCTTCTTGGAGAACGTCCAACCCAGCGTGGGGTACAGCCCCAAGCAGCTGGGGTTCCTGGTCGCCTGGCCCGACACAAGCTGCAGTTTTATTGGCTGCAACATCTCCCGGCTCCTCGGCCAGTGGGTCGACTCCAACGGCCAAATCGTGCGCGGGCCGATCAACGTCCACGACTCTTACTTCTCCGTCAGCAACGACGAGTTCCTCGGCTGCGGCGCCTGGCGCTGCCTGGTGACATGGCGCGAGGACGACGAGATCTGGGGCCGCTTCATCCACCCGGGGCGATGGCTCTGGGTCCACAGGACCGGAAGCGGGACAGGCTCCGTGTCGAGCAGCCCGCCTGGCATCTTGTGCGGAGATTTTCCGCTTCCTGACGATTGCTCCGAGACCTACCTCTGGGGTTCCGTCGTCGAGTTGAGCGCCAACCACAGTCTCGACTCCGACTTCGTCGGCTGGGAAGGGGGCGCCGACTGTCTCGACGGCATCGTCACGCTGAACTGGGACACGAGCTGCACGGCGCGTTTCGACCTCGGGCCCGAGCTGACGGTGGTCAAGGCCGGCAGCGGCAGCGGGACCGTGTGGAGCGATGACGGCGAGATCGACTGCGGCTCGGACTGTCAGTCCTGGTATTCGACCGGCACGATCGTGAGGCTCAACGCGTCGGCGGACAGCGGCTCGGTGTTCAGCGGCTGGGGTGGTGACGCCGATTGCCTCGACGGCGTGGTGACTATGAGCTCGGCCAGGAGCTGCGTGGCGAACTTCATGCAGCTGTGGACTCTCACCGTCACGAAGGCGGGGGCCGGAAGCGGCACGGTGACCAGCAGCCCGGGCGGCATCGCCTGCGGCTCGGACTGCGTGGAGGCCTACCCCGGGGGCACGGTCGTCAGGCTTACGCCAACGCCCGACATGGGCTCCGAGTTCGCCGGCTGGCTGGGGGACACAGACTGCGAGGACGGTCTCGTGACGATGTGGAACGACGTCGCGTGCACGGCGGTCTTCGAGCCGTGCTCGATTCCCTCCGAGGTCACCGTCTCCAACCTGGTCATCGACGTGCCGATGACCTTCGAGGCCTGCAACGTCCTGACCGTCGGTCCCTCGGTGGTCATCAACGGCGCCGGAGACGGCGTGTTCAAGGCCGGCAACCGCATCGAGTTCATCGAGCCCGTGAGCGTCGACGCCGGCTGCACGATGACGGTGGCGCTCCACCCGTAGGGCGCCGCGATCTCTCGCCGGCCGCCGCGCTATCATCGCCGCGGGTGACGATGAGAGTCCCGATCCGGTTCGCGGCCGCCTGTCTGGCGCTCATCGCCTGTGGCGGGGTTGAGCTGCACGACAGCAGCGCGCCACCCGCCCCGACGGTGGTCTTCCTGGTGCGCCACGCCGAGCCGGTCTACCCGCCGCCGCCCGACGAGCCGCGCAACCCGCCGCTCAACGAGGTCGGGCGGGCGCGCGCCGAGCAGCTCGCCCACGTGCTCCAGGACGCCGGCATCACCCGCATCGTCTCGACCGAGCTCCACCGCACCCAACAGACCGCGGCGCCGCTGGCCGAGCGGCTGGGGCTCGCCGTCGAGCCGTACGATCCGAACGATCTCGCCGGCCTGGCGGCCCGGCTGCGCGCCGAGCCGGGCCGGGTGCTGGTCTCCGGGCACAGCAATACCACGCCCGAGCTGGTCCGGCTGCTCGGCGGCGACCCCGGCGAGCCGATCGACGAGAAGACCGAGTTCGACCGCCTGTACGTCGTCGTCCTGGCCCCCGGCCGCCCGCCCGAGACGACGCTGCTCCACTACGGTGCCCCGCCCCAGCCGTGGCCGCCGCCGTGGCTCGAGGACGAGGCGGGCCGCTAGCCCGAAGCCGGCAGCACCCGGCGGCCGAACCGGAGCCGCTCCAGCCAGTAGCCGTCGGCGGTGATGTCGGTCTCGACCACGCCGCGCGAGCTGGCGGCGTGGATCATGGTCAGCGGCTCGCCCGGCTCCGACACCACCAGCCCGACGTGGTGCGGCTTGCCGCGGCGGGTGGCGAAAAAGACCAGGTCGCCGGGCGCCAGCTCGTCGAGTGCCACCCACCGTCCGACCTCGGCCTGCTCGGCCGCGGTGCGCGGCATGGCCACGCCGGCACGGTCGAGCACGTGCCAGGTCAGCCCCGAGCAGTCGAAGCCGCGGCGGTCGGCGCCGGCGTAGCGGTAGGGCCGACCGAGCATCGAGCGCGCCGCCTCGACCACCGCCGCCGCCAGCGGCGAGGCGACCGGCGCCGTCACGCCCACCGGCCCCGGCGGGCGCTCTGCCGGCGGCCGCCGCACCGACGAGCGCGGCCCGCCCGAGCGGTGCGCCGGAGAGCTCGCCCCCGGCTCCCGCGGCCGCGGCTGCGAGCTGCAGCCCGCCGCCAGCAGCACGACCCCCACCAGCCCCGC
>JBFGNS010000070.1:0-22510 GCA_041574955.1 Thermoanaerobaculia bacterium
CGGTGCCGCGGCCGGCGCGGCGCGGCCGGCGGCAGCCGCACCGCCGGCACCCCCGGGGGCGGCGGACTTCGGCGCGCCCGGCCCGGCTGCCGGGGCGGCCGACGGCTCGCCGGTCGCCGGCTCACCCGCCGCCGGCGCTGGCGCCGCCTCCGCCACCAGCTCGGTTGCCGGCTGGCGGCCGAGCACCAGATCGTCGAGCGCCGCCAGCCGCGCGGGCTCGGCGGCGGCCAGGAAGGCGCGGGTGGCTGCCCCCACCCGCTCGGCCGCCGCCGCGAGCGCCGCGCGGTTGCGCGGCACCACGTCGACGCCGCGCACCACCGCCACCATCTCGGCGACCTGCGCGATGTCGGCGGCCGCCTGGATCGCCCGCAGCTCGGATAGCGCGCTGCGCACGCGGCGGATCATCGCCTTGGTGTAGACGCCGTCCTGGCTCGCCGCCGCCACGCCGCGCAGGCTGTACTCGAGGTCGAGCGCGCGGCCGGTGACGTACATCAGCCGCTTGCGGCCCATCGGGCGCTGGGCGTTGACCGGCGGGCCACCGGCCAGCGAGGCGTCGAGGAAGTTGTGCCGCAGCTCGCCCTGCGACCACTCGACGAACTCGAAGCCGGCCGACCCGGTGCTGTGGCCGGCGACGTTGACCAGCTCTTCGTTGGGCACCGTGTGGCAGCTGAAGCAGTTGGCGACCACCGGGTACAGGTCCGACGGCCGCCGCATTCCGGCCCGCCGGCTGGCTTCGATCCGCTGCCGGCGGTGCTCGGCCGACTCGCTGCGGTGGTCGCGGTCCTCGCCGTAGGCGTTGTGCAGGTCGATCCAGTCGGCTCCGGCGCCGTGGCACGACTCGCACGACACGCCGGAGTCGACCCGGATCCGGCCGCGCTCCACCACCGGCGTGTAGTGGCAGCTGAAGCAGATGCTGTCGCGCTTGATCAGCCGGAAGCCCAGCTTGCCCGCGATGTCGAGCGCGCGCTCGCGTCGGTGGAGGGTACGAAAGCCGGTGGCGTGGGGCGTCTTCTGCCACACCTCGAGCTCGGCGGTGTGGCACTCGCCGCACTTCTCGGCGGTCACCACTTTGCGCGGGTCGACGCGCGCGTGCTCGAGAAACGGCAGCTCCTGGGCGGCGGCCGCCGCTGCCGCCAGAGCCGGTAGGGCTGCGGCGAGCGCCAGCGCGCGGCTGCGTCTCAGCACCCGGTCCCGGCCCTCAGAACTTGACCACCAGCTCGAACCGCGCGCCGTAGCGGGTGCGGTCGGAGGCCAGCGCACCACCCTCGTCGCGCGCCACGAAGCCGTCCCAGACCAGCACCAGCCGCCGCCCTTGCGCCATCTGGTAGCGCACCGCCGCGGCCGCCGAATCGGCGACGTCGCTCGCCGTGCCCAGCCGCCAGCCGAGCTCGGTGAGCAGCTGCCGCCTCTTCTCGGGGCCGAAGAACCGCTGGTAGCCGAAGGCGCCGCCGGCGACGTCGCGCGCCCGGCTGCTGAGCGGCGCGCCGTAGCTGCCCAGCCCGACCGCGGCGAAGCTGATGCCGGCGCGGCCGAGCGGACCACCGCTGGCGGGACCGCGCGCCGCCGAGCTGAACTCGTCCACCGCCACAAAGGCGTTGACGTACGCCAGGTCGTGCGTGTGGTGCGGGGTCCAGGAGATCTCGCTGAACACCAGCGCGCCGTCGGTGGCGCCGGCGGTCTCGCGATCGAGCGCCGCCGAGCCGAGCAGCCGGAACGAGGTGTTGACCAGCCCGATCCGCTGTACCGCGCTGATGCCGAACGCCGCCAGGTCGCTCGAGCCGTCGCCGCTGCGCACCCAGACCAGGTCGGCGTCGACCGTCGAACGGCGGAAGTCGGTCGAGGTCAGCACGGCAAGGAGCTCGGCGTCGCGGTCCTCGCGGTTGGCGCGGTGGACGTCGCCGACGCCGGCGAAGAAGGTGGCCCGGAAGTTGGAGGTGTTGGACGGCAGCAGGGTGTTGCGGGTCAGCCCGAGGCCGTCGATCGAGTCGTCGATCAGGATCCCTTCCTGGAACTCGAGCGGCTGGCGGCCGAGCGAGAAGCCGACGTCGGTGCGGGCAAAGTCGCCGCGCTCGACGTTGGGGAAGATCTCGCCGAAGTCGCCCTCGAAAAACAGCGCGGTGATGTCGAAGTTGAGCTCCTCGCGGAACCGGTCGTCGTCGCCGAAGCGGCGGCGGAACTCGGGGTCGCCAGGGCTCGGCTCGAGGATGTAGCTGGTGAACCTGCCGCCCCGGTCGAGGTTGCGGAGGCCCACCACCAGCCGCTCGGTGCCGGTGAGCTGGAGGTTGGCGAACAGGTCGAGCCGGGTCGCCAGCTCGCTCAGCCGGGTGGCGCCGTCGTCGAAGCTCTGCACCGCGGCGCGCAGGGTGCCGAACAGGATCAGGCTGGGCTGCCAGATGGCGCCGGTGGGCAGCCTGTAGCCGGGGTGGATGCGGCCGGTGCCGAGGTACGGGTTGCCCAGCTCGAGCAGGTAGCGCGGCCGCTCGGGGAAGCCCTCGAGCTGAAGCGGCAGCGGCTCGTCGGGCAGCGCGCTGGCGTCGTGGTGCTCGCCGGGGTCGCCCTTGCCGCCGCCGGCGGCGGCGCCGGCGGTGGCGGGCAGCGCCGCCATCAGCAGCGCCAGCGCCAGCGTCGGCCAGCGGCCCCGCCGCGCGCCACACCTCACGGCGCCGCCTCCCGCGCCGCCGGCGCCGGCGGCACGGTCCGCCGCTCCTCCCACAGCACCAGGTGGCCGGCCACCACCCGGTCGGCCACCTGCTTGGCGCTCATGCCGTAGTCGAAGCCGACGTCCTTGATCTCGTAGATCAGGTTGACCGGCACCATGGCGGCCACCAGCTTGACGTCGATGGTGTAGGGGGCGCGGCCGGCGAGCTGCCCGGGCGCCACCCGGTAGCGCGCCCACCGCCGACCCAGCGGCTCGATGTTCTGCTTGTGCTTGCGCGCGCCGCGCGGCCGCCCGGTGAGAATGGTCGACGAGGTGGACGGTCTGAGGAACGGCAGCGGGTCGGGCGAGTAGTTGACCGCCAGCACCTGCTCGCGCTCTCCGCCGCGCACCATGCGGGTGACGAACCGGCTCTGCAGGCTGAACAGCTGGCGGTCGAGAGGCAGCTCGCCGTTGTGGACGTAGAGCGAGTGCGAGTCGCGCACGTCGCCGTTGGGGTCGAGGTCGCCCGAGCGGAAGACGGCGCGGCCGTCGGCGTCGGTTACCGTGACCTGGAGGAACACCAGCCGCTCGGCGTCGAAGCCGGTGGGCACGCCGTGGCCGTCGGTGCCGTTGCGCACCTCGACGCGGAACGCCAGCCCCTTGCGGGCGTCGAGCCGGTCGACCTCGATCTCGCCCAGCCGGTAGCCGGCCTGCAGGATCTTCTTGCGCTGGCGGTGGGCCTCGGCCAGCAGCTCCAGGTTGTCGCTCAGGATGTCGCGCGCGTCGTAACGGTCGTCGGGCGCTCGCCAGTGCTCGGGGAACTCGAACCCGTCGGGCACGTCGAGCTCGAACTCGTCGGTGCCCCAGCCCGCCTCCCAGTCGAAGCTCAGCCACTGACGGATGGTGGCCAGCTCCGAGGCCTCGGTGTTGTGGGGAAAGATGCCCGGGTGGATCACCGAGTAGTCGGGACCGATGAACATGTGGTCGGTGACCTTGCGGTCGGCGGTCGGCTTGCCGCCCACCACCGCCGCCGGCCCGCTGGCGTAGCCCGCCGCCACGCCCGGTTCGACGCCCATGTGGCAGTCCTGGCACGACACCCGCTTGCGCGCCGCCGGCGAGGTGCGGAACTCGCTGAACGCCTCCTCCAGCCGGAAGCCGTTGATCAGGTTGACGTCGTGGCAGGTGCCGCAGAACCCCGGCGTGGTGAGAGCGAAGAACTGCTCGGCGCGGGCGTGGATCGCCCGCCCCGCCTGGCCGCGCTCGGCGTTGACCCGGAAGTCGTCGCTGGCGATCACCCGCTCGACCTCGGCGTTGCCGCGCGGTCCGTAGACCGGCTCGAACAGGTCGCCTTCGACCAGCGCCAGCCGCCCGCTGAGCTTGCCGTAATCGCGGTTCTGGCGGTGGCAGACGATGCAGGTGACGCCCTCGCGCGAGGTCGGGTGGCGGTCCATGTTGCTCATGAACTCGGGCTCTTCGAGGTTCATCCCCACCGGCGTGTGGCAGCGGATGCAGAAGTCGCCGTTGGTGCCGTTGGTGAGCTTGAGCACGGTGCCGTGCATGGCGTTGAACACCGGGCTCATCTGGGCGTAGGCGTGCGGTGACACCGACCACTCCCGGTAGTGCGTCGGGTGGCAGGTGGCGCAGGTGGTGGCCGACGGGAAGCGGTCCTCCGAGAACAGCTTCTCGTGCTCCTGGTCGGCGGTGAGCGGCGGCTCCTCCGCCGCCTCTTGGGGTGCGGCCGCGGACGCCGCCGCGGTAGCCGCCACCAGCCAGGCGGCCATCAGCCAAACCGTCTTGCTCGCTGCTTCTGCCATCGCCTCTCCCTGCGCCTCGGCTGGCGGCGCCCCGACCCCTTGCGTGCGGCGTGTGCCGGCCCGTGAAACTGGCGGTTTTTCTAGCACGGCGCCCGAAACGGGGTCAAATTCCGCTCACCTCCGGCCCATGACGTGGAACTGCCACAGGTCGCGGCGGCTCATGTTGAGGATCGGCGTCAGCGCCAGCATGCCGGTCTTGCCGACGCTGCGCTCGAGAAACTGCAGCTCCTGGAACCGCTCCTCCACCTCGGGGTCGGGCGGCACGGCGAAGCCCGCCTTCTGCATCAGCAGCACCCCCTTGGCGCGGATCGACAGCTCGAGATGCAGCCGGATGAAGCACACCATGTCGGCCACCGTCTCCGCCGGGAAGCGGTTCTTGAGGGTCTCGAGATACCGCCCGCAGCGGGTCTCGCCCACCCGCCCCTCGTGGATCGCCTGCAGCAGCTCCTGGTCGGTGTCGAAGCCGACGCCCAGCCAGTGGTGGAGCGCCCGCTCGCTGACCTGGAAGACCAGCAGGAAGACCACCGGCAGGCTGATCAGCAGAGCCAGGGTGGTCAGGCTGGGTGACAGGAAGAAGTGGTTGAAGAACGAGTGCACCAGGTAGGCCAGCACCAGCCCGGGCAGGAAGACCAGCGGGCTCTCCGAGTCCAGCCGGTCGCTGGTGGCCTTGGCGACGATCGCCAGGATGGCGGTGGCGCCGCCGTGCATCACCGCGGTGCCGAAGCCGCGGATCGTCCACAGCGCCAGGTCGGGGTCGGCCAGCGCCAGGAAGTAGTGGGTGTTCTCGACCGCTGCGAAGCCGGCGCCGACGCCGAAGCCGAAGATCGCCGCGTCCACCAGAAAGCCCAGCCGCCGGCTTGCCAGCGCCACCACCAGCACGCTGCCCTTGACCACCTCCTCGACCAGCGGCGCGAGGTAGCGCACGTAGGCGTCGACCGGCAGGGCGGTCAGCCGGATCAGCCACGGGTTGAGCAGCAGGCAGACCAGCGCGGTGCCGGTGCCCGCCACCAGGATCAGCGCCACCGTCTTGAAGCGCACCAGCTTGTAGCTGTCGAGCAGCACCAGCGCCAGCAGGAAGCAGCCCACCGGCAGCAGGCCGACGGCGAAGCAGACGGCGAACAGCAGGCCGACGGGGAGGCTCTCGAGGCTCAAAGGATCTTGAGCGAGACCATGAACTCGTCCGACGACGGCCGGCCGCTCTCGCGCGCCACGGCGTAGCCGATCGACAGCGTGGTCTCGAGGTTGCTGCCGAACACCACCCGCATGTTGAGCTGGGCGCCGACGTTCCACAGCTTGCGCTCGTCCAGCTCGGAGTCGAAGTCGGTCCAGATGCCGGAGGTGAACAGCGCCAGGTGCGCCCAGGTGGAGTAGAACGACGGCACTCCCAACCGCTTGAAGCGCACCGGCGGCAGCGTCCACTCCACCATCAGCCGGCCGTAGTTCTTGCCCCCCAGCTCGTTGATCGCCAGCCCGGGGAAGCTGTGCTGCTGGCGGTAGCGCTTGACTTCGCGGTGGTCGACCCAGTTGTTGCCGAAACCGCCGAAGAAGAAGCTGGCGAACGGGTTGTCGCGCGCGCCCGAGGAGGCGCCGGCCGAGCTGCGCAGCCAGATCGAGGAGTGGTCGAGCGGCAGCGGAAAGCCCCAGTCGAAGTCGAGCCAGGCACGCGGCAGCAGCTCGTCGGCGACGTGGTTGGCGTGCACGTTGAACCGCGCCTCGATCCCCTTCTCGGCCTCGACGGCGCCGATGGTGCGCCGGTGGTGGGTGTAGTCGAGGCTGAAGCCGGCGGTCTGGAACTCCTCCACCGTTGCCGCCACGTTCTGGTAGTCGGGCAGGGTGTCGAGCTCGCCGTAGCCGGCCACCCGCAGCGAGTAGTCGAGCCGCCGCGGCCGGTCGTTGATCAGCACGCCGTTGTACTTGACCCCCAGCGCGTAGCCCTTGCGGCTGAACTTGGTGGGACCAAAAAAGTCGTAGAAGTCGGCGCGGTTCCAGCCCGCCGTCACCTCCCACGGCCAGCGGCTGTAGCGCAGGCCGAGGTGGAGCTTCTCATCGCTCGGCAGCTCGTCGCTGGGCGAGAAGGTGGCCTTGATGTCGAACCCCTGCAGCCCTAGCGGCTCCGACAGGTTGAGCCGCACCCCGACCGCCGCCTGGTCCTTGTACTCCTGGACGATCGGGTAGACCGAGATCAGCTCGACGTCGCGCAGCTTGCCGTACGGACCCGAGCGTTGGGTGCGCTGCTCGATGTCGACCTCGGCCGGCGAGCCCAGCATCCACTCCTTGACCACCGGATACTGCTCGACGATCGCCTGGCCGAGGAAGCGGATCGGCTCGATGTCCTCGAGCGTGGTGTCGGGGATCTCGACCGGCACGAAGCCTTCGGCGGTGTAGAGGAAGGCGAACAGCGTCTCCTCGGAGACCGGCAGCGGGCGGAAGAAACCGGTCAGGCCGTTGGTCACGCCCTCCATCTGGCGTGTCTCGAAGTCGTAGCGGAAGACGTTCGACACGCCGGTGTAGTAGGAGGTGCCGTACAGGTACCGCCCGTCGGGCGAGTAGACGAAGTTGGCGGGCGAGTAGTTGGCGAACTCGTACAGCACCTCGTACCCCGAGTCGCCGGACCTGAGGGCGGCGATCGGCATCCGCACCAGCCGCTGGCGGCCGCTGATCTCGATCAGCGAGCCGGTCAGGTACTCACCGTCCGGCGAGATGTCGATGTCGAACAGGTCGCGGCCGAACGGCAGCTCGAGCACTCCCTCGAGCCGCTCCCACGAGTCGTACGGCGGCTCCAGCCGCACCAGCCGCGACAGGCCGTTGTGGTGCTGCACCCCCCACAGGCTCTTGTCGGCGCGGTTGAACGCCAGGTCGCCGGTGCGGAAGTCCTCGAGCAGCATGCGCGGCTTGCCGCCGTCAACCGACACGGCGTTGAGGTCGCGCCACTGGCGGCTGTTGTCGGTGGTGAAGTAGAGCGTCCCGCTGTCGGGGTCGTAGGCCAGCGACGAGACGTAGTAGAGCGCCGGCGTGGCGACCTCGGCGATCTTGCGCACCGACCAGTCGTCGAGGCCGATGGCGGCGATGTGGGCGAACTCGCCGGGGTAGTTGATGGCGGTGTAGAGCTGGCGCCGCTCGGCGTCGTAGTAGGCGCGCGACACCGAGCCCAGCGGCCGCTCGGAGACCACCTTGTACGGGCTCGGCTCGTAGGTCCTGACCCGCTCCAGGTTGGCGCGCTGCCAGTCGTGCTCGAACTCGATCCAGCGCTTCCACTCGGCGTCGAGCGAGGCGCCGAAGACGTGGCGGAACTGACCCCGCACCGAGCGCTTGGAGTCCTCGCCGCGGCGGATCCAGTCGATCGCCTTCTCGGGGCCGTAGCGGTGGGCCAGGTAGCTGATGAAGCGGGTGCCGTAGAGGTAGGAGAGCTGGCCGATCTGGAAGTCGGTGGTGGTGCCCTCCGACTCGAGCCCCACCACGTCGTAGAAGTAGGCGCCGTCGTGCACCATTGTGCGGAAGACCATCTCGTCGTAGCCGCCGAGGGCGCGCCCGTAGCCGCCCGCCATCCAGGTCTCGAGGAACACCGCCATGCCCTCGTGGTACCAGCGCGGCGCGAACCGCCGCGGCGCCGTCATGTAGCCGTAGAACATCGACACCGGGTCCTCGGCGTTGGGCGCCACCTTACCGGCGAACAGCTTGCGCCAGGCGCGGTCCGACGGCGCCGCCTGGTCCGAGGCCACGATGTGCAGCAGCTCGTGGCTCATCACCCAGTTGATGCGCTCGTTGGTGGGCGAGGTCTCGTAGACCTGCTCGAACGGCTCGATGCCGAGCGTCACGTAGTTGACCGGGATGGCGGTGGCGCCGGCGTAGCCGTAGTCGTCGAAGTCCTGGAGCAGGACCGAGATGCGCTCGTTGGGGGTGTAGTCGAACAGCCGGCTATAGAAGTCGAGCGAGTTCTCGAAGCAGCGCGCGAGGTGCGGGATGATGTACTCATGCTCCTCGTCGAAGTAGACCAGCCGGAGCTGCTCGGTCTGCAAGTGGTAGAGGCGGAGCTGGGCGGCGGCCGGCGCCGACGCCAGCCCCAGACACACCACCGCCGCGAGCAGGCTCCGGACGGCAGGACGGGGCTCGTTCATTCAGGTTGCACTGAGAATTACAGCCCCATGATAGCGCGGGAGGCGCCTTGCGGCGCCTCCCGCTCGTGGAACTCCTGCCCCCGCAGGAAGTTGCTCGCCTTTACTGGTTGACGTTGCGGGCGTTCTCGGCCCGCGCGTTCTCGGCCCGCGCGTTCTCCATACGGGCGTTGTCGAAGCGCGCCGACTCGACCGCGCGGCCCAGCACGCCGCGCGCGTGCTCGAAGCTGCGCGACAGCACGTCGGCCTTCATCGCCAGCGGCGCCCGCGCCAGGACCGCCCGCTGCAGCGACTCGGGACCCCGCGACAGGGCACCCCAGCGCTCATCGAGCGACAGCCGGCCGAACGCCTCGGCCCGCAGCGCGTCGGGCGCGCGGTTCATCACCGCCGCCTTCTCGTTCAGGTCGAGGCGGCCGAGCACGTTCTTGCGCTGGTTCAGGTCCAGCTTGTTCCACGACAGCTCGCCCAGCCCGGCCCGCGCCAGCACGCCCTTGCGCCCGGCCTCGTCGAAGAACCGTCCGGCCGCTTCCCAGCGCGCGTCGAGCGAAGCGCGCTCGAACGCCTGGGCTCGAGCAGCCTCCGAGGCGAAGCCCAGCAGCTCGCCACGCTGCAGCTCGCTCAGCCCGCGCTCCATCTCGATGCGCTGGCTCTCGCTGAACCGCTGGAAGGCGCCGAACCGGCCGTCCAGGGCCAGGCGGCCGAAGAAGTCGGCGCGCAGGTCGAGGTCGGCCCGCGACAGCGCCGCCATCTTGCCCGCCAGATCGGCACGCTGGAACAGCGCCGCCTTCTGGGCCAGATCGAGCCGCCCCAGCACGCCCTGGCGCAGCGCCAGGTCGGCGCGGCCGAGCAGCTCGGCGCGCTCGTTGAGGTCGGCGCGCGCCAGCACCAAGCCGCGCTCGTTGAGGTCGGCGCCGCGCAGCAGCTCGGCCCGCGCCTGCGGCGCCATGCGGCCGAACTGCTCCTCGCTGACGCCGGCCCGGCCCAGGATCGAGGCGCGCTCGGCGGGCGTCATGCGGCCCATCCAGCGCCCCAGCTCCTGCGCCGAGGCACGGTCGAGGAACTTGACCCGCTCGTCGAGCGACAGCCGGCCGAGGATCTCGCCGCGCAGGTTGGCGGGCGCCCGGCCCAGCATCTCGGCACGCAGGTCGAGGTCGGCGCGCTCGAAGACTCCGGCGCGCTCGGTCTCGGTCATGCGCCCGAACGCCTCGCCGATGGCGGCCAGGAACGGATCGTCGGGCGTCGAGGCGGCGCCGACGTCGGTACCTTCCTCGCCGGCCAGCTTGACGTATTTGTCCTTCATCTGCTCGCCACGGTGGCGGTCCGCCGCGCCGATCGTGCCTTCGAGACCGGATTCGTCGGTCGAGCCGCCGAAGAAAACCACGCCCAGCGCTCCCACCACCACGATGGCCAGGATGCCGGCCAGGACCCAGTTTCTGCTCTTGCTCATCTCGAAGCCTCCTTTCGGCTACCGACCCGGGGACGCCGTTTGGGGGCGCCGGCTTGCCGCCGTTCCGACCGGTCGAGCCTGATGTTGCCTACTGACACGTTCACTGTTGATTACCGTCCAAGGCCTGAAAAGTTGGTGAATCGGGATCGAAACGCCGCGCGAGCACCGGCTCGCCGGCGACGCTGAGGCGCAGATCGAGCGGCCCGCCGGCCGCCGCGCCCAGCTCGACCACCACCGCCACGGACCCGTCGGCCGCCAGCTCGAGCGTGCCGCCGCCGGCCGTCAGCTCGTGCCGGCCGGCGCCGATCGGCTCCACCCGTGCGGCCCGCAGGCCGCCGAGCGGGCTGCTCAGCGACAGCCGCAGCAGCTCGCCGGCGGGCGCGGTCAGCCGCGCCACCAGGCGGTCGGCATCGCGCGACAGGGTCAGCGCTCCGCCCTCGAACGCCAGGCTCACCGGCTGGGTGGCCGGCACGTTGAGCGCGCCCGCCATCCGGCCGCGCTCGGCCGGGTCGACCGCTGAGCGCTCGAACGAGGTCAGCGAGATGCCGGCCAGGGCGAGAGCCGCCCCGAGACCGGCGTAGGCCAGCCGCGCCGGCCAGCGCGCCGCCATGAGCGGCCGCAGCCAGCCGATCAGGCCGGAGTCGGCGTCGTGGGCGGGCCGGTTGGCGATCGCCCCCCGCACCATCGCCCGCAGTTCGGGCGGCGGCGCCACCTCCTCGAGCGCGGCCAGGCTGACGGCCACCCGCTCGAGCTCGGCCAGACGGTCGCCCGTTTGCGGGCTCGAGGCCGCCAGCCGCGCGATGCGCTGCCGGCGCTCGGCCTCGGTCGGGCCGTCGAACTCTTCCCAGAACAGCTGCTCGAGCTGTCGGATGCTCATGGCTCCACACCCTCGGCGGCGAGCTGGCGCCGCAGCTCACGGCGGGCGGTAAACAGGCGGGACTTGACGGTCCGAGCCGGCACCCCCACCACCTTTGCGATCTCGTTGTAGGACAGCCCGTGCAGGTGCCGCAGCACGATCACCGCCCGGTACTGCGGGGTCAGCCGTCCCAGCGCCGCCCCCAGCCGGCGGCCCGACTCGCGGCCGCGCATCCGGTCCTCCGGGCCCGCCTCGGCGGCCGGGATCTCGGCGTCGAGATCCGCAAAACGCCGGCGGCGCCCGACCACGTCGAGCGCCTCGTTGAGTCCGATCCGGTAGATCCAGCTGAAGAAGCGATGGGCCGGGTTGAACCGGCCCAGGTTGTCGTACGCCTTGAGGAACGCGGCCTGGCTGACGTCCAGCGCGTCGTCCGTATTGCCGGTGATGCGCAGGGCGAGGTTGTAGATCTTGCCCTGGTAGCGGCCGACCAGCTCGTCGAAGGCCGTTCTGTCACCTGCCAGTGTCGCCGCAACCAAGTCGTTATCTCCCGCGTTCGACATAATTACCCGCCACCGGGGCGAAAGTTGGTGCGCGTCACTCGATGTCGATGATGCGGTCGAAGCCGGCGATGGTGAACAGCTCCCGCAGGTGGGGGCTCAGATTGACCAGCTTGAGGCCGCCACCGGCCTCGCCCAGCCGGCGCTGGGTCTCGAACAGCACGCCCAGACCGGAGCTCGAGACGTACTTGAGCTGCTTGCAGTCGAGCGCCACCTGGCCCTCGAGCGCGTAGAAGGCCGCCATCGCCTTCTCCGCCTGGGCGGCGTCGAAGCGCCCGATCAGCAGCAGGCGGCCCTCGCCGTCAGGCTTGATCTCGAACATCCGTCCGCTCCAGCTTCTTGATGAAGGTGACCTGCATGGTGCGGTCCCGGTACTCGTAGGACAGCCGGTCGACGATCGATTTGACCAGGTGGAGACCGAGGCCACCCGGCTGGCGCTCGGCCATCGGGCGGGTGACGTCGACCTCGGGAGCGGTGGTGGGGTCGAACGGCTCGACGTCGTAGTCGGTCAGGCGGACCCGGATGCGGTCGCCGTCGAGCTCGACGGCGACGGTGATGCGCTCGCCGCCCGGCTCGTTGTGCCGCACCATGTTGGTGAAGATCTCCTCCGCCGCCAGGTTGAGGTACACCGCGGCCTTCTCCGCCACCGCGCCCGGAAGCTGGTCGCCCAGAAACGAGAACAGCCCGTCGAGGGCGTCGATCGATCTGGGGAAATCCCGAGTGGTCTCCATACCGGCCCCTGATACCTGTGGGGAGCGACGGCCACGACCGGCTTCGAAACCCGCAAACGTCCGGTCGGCCCGCCGCCAAAACCCGTTGCACTACCTTACGAAAGGTCTATCACGCGGCCTTGCCAGGCGCAAGATCGTGGCGCCCGCAGGGGTTATGCTCGCCCTCACCCGGCCCCCCGACCGCCCGCGCGACAAGGCGGCGACACACGCTACAGGAGAACCCGATGACCAGACCCTCCCCCACCACCCCCCTGATCGCCGCGCTGCTGGCCGGCGCGCTGTGCGCCGCAGGCGCCTCCGCCGACGCCGGCACCCCCGCCGCCGACCACTGGCCGCAATGGCGCGGGCCGCTCGGCATCGGCGTGGCGCCGGCCGCCGACCCGCCGCTGACCTGGGGGCCGGGCGAGAACGTGCGGTGGCGGGTCGAGATCCCGGGTCGCGGGGCCGCCTCGCCGGTGGTCTGGGGCGACCGCGTCTACCTGCTGACGGCGGTGCCGCTCGGCGCCGACACCGGCACCGAGGCCAAAGAGCCGATGCGCTTCGAGCTGCTGGCGCTCGACCGCGCCGACGGCTCGGTGGTCTGGCGCCGCACCGCCGCCGAGCGCCGGCCGCACGAGGGCACCCACCCGGACGGCACCTGGGCGTCGGCCTCCGCGATCACCGACGGCCGGCGGGTGTTCGCCTACTTCGGCTCGATCGGCCTCTACGCCTACTCGGCCGCCGGCGAGCCGCTGTGGCAGCTCGACCTCGGCGACATGAGCACCCGGCGCAGCTTCGGCGAAGGCTCCACGCCGGCCCTGCACGGCGACACGCTGGTGGTCACCTGGGACCACGAGGGCGACTCGTTCATCGTCGCTCTCGACGCCGCGAGCGGGCGCGAGCGGTGGCGGCGCGAGCGCGACGAGCCCACCTCCTGGGCGACGCCACTGGTGGTCGAGGTCGACGGCACGCCGCAGGTGGTGATCAACGCCACCAACCGGATCCGCGCCTACGACCTGGCCACCGGCGAGCTGGTCTGGCACACCGGCGGCATGACCCTCAACACCATCCCCACCCCGGTCCACGCCGACGGCCTGCTATACGCCACCAGCGGCTTCCGCGGCAACGCGCTCAAGGCGATCCGCCTGGCGGGGGCGCGGGGCGACCTCGACGGCAGCGATGCCATCGTCTGGAGCTACGACCAGGACACCCCCTACGTGCCCTCGCCGCTCGTCTACCGGGGCGTTCTCTACATCGTGAAGCACAACAAGGGCATCCTGACCGCTCTCGACGCCGTCACCGGCGAGCTCCTCTACGGCCCCGAGCGGCTGCCCGAGGTCGAGGGGGTCTACGCCTCCCCGGTGGCCGCCGCCGGGCGGGTCTACATCGCCGGCCGGGACGGCACGACGGTAGTGCTGGCGGCCGGGCGGCGGTTCGAGGTGCTGGCGGTGAACAGGCTCGAGGAGGGGTTCGACGCCTCGCCGGCGCTGGTCGGGCGGGAGCTGCTGCTACGCGGGCGGAGACACCTGTACTGCCTGGCGGAAACCGGCGCCACTCGGGCCCGCCAGGCTACGAGCAGTGCCGCCAGGGAACCCGGGACGAATCAGCGGCGCTAGAACGGGGAACAGCTCCAGATGGCCGGGAAGCCCTCCCCCAAAAAAAAGCGAGCGCCCGGGTCTCCCCGGGCGCCTGCTGTTTCTTTCTCGGAGCCTCTAGCCTAGTCGTTCCAAGCGAAGCCGCCGGCCTTGACCTTGGTGCTGACCTTCATGATTCGTCCTCCTTCGGTTCCTGAGTTGCTATCGGCCTGCTTTCGTTGCCCTGGCTCGCTCTTGGTCGTCTTCTGCCCTTCTGCCCCTTAACGCGTGAAACGAGCGCAGAAGTGATCACGTAGGGGCCAACCCTCTTCGGCGGCCGACGCTCTGGACCCACGCTCGGATCGTTCCCCGGAGCCACCTGGAGGCCGAGCGTGGCGAGCGGCGAATGCTGGCCGCGTTCAGGGCTCTTTCTTCGCCGTCTCCGCCCTCCGCAGGATGGCCTCGCGGTGCTTCAGGACGTACTCGGCAAGACCCTCCAGGGCGTCGGCCGCGGCCTCCTGCCGGAGCAGCTCGATGGCCTCGCTGAGAGCGTCGCGGGCCTCCGTATCCTCCTCGGCGCGGCTCAGCAGCCACCGGAGGAGATCCGAAGTCTCACCGCCGGCCTCGCCCGACAGGTCGGCGAGCAACCGCCGCAACTCGGCTTTGACCTCGGCCACCGCCCCGGCCGGGCGGGGCTCCTTGCCCTTGCTGTCTTGGCCGTTCTTTGGACTCTGCTTCGACATTGAGATGTCTCTACGGCAACATCTTGACTATACTCGTTCCACAGACACAACACTTGTCCAGGTCGTTGCCCTGGTGGCCTGTGCTACGCTTGCGCTCATGACACCAGACGATGCCTGGCCTGGGGCTGCCCGGCTCCGGCAGATCCTGGCCGAGCGCGGCTACGGCGCCCAGGCCCGGTTGGCGCGAGCCCTCGGGATCGACAACGCCATGCTCAGCCGGATCAAGCAAGGCAAGCGGGTGCCCAGGGTGGACCTGGCAGCAGCGATGTGCCGCGAGCTCGACATCTCGGCCGATTGGCTCCTGGGTTTGAGCGACGAGCCCAAGCGCCTGAGCACCGCCGGGCTCATCCGCCAGGCGGCCCGCCGTCTCGAACCCCACCTCGAGGCCGTGCTGCAGCAGGCGCTCGACGCCGCTATGACTCCGCCACCGGATGACGACGGTGAGTGACGCCTCCGCCCACCTGAGCGACGGGGAGCTTCAAGGGCTCGTCGCCAAGACCCCACAGCCCGGGCTGGGGCGGGCAGTCAGGCACCTCCTCTCGGGCTGCCCGGAGTGCCGCCGGGCCGTGGCGGAACGGTTGTATCCCGAGTTCGCACCGGAGGTTTCGCCTGAAGGCCCGGGAGTCTCGGCTGAGACCCTCGCGCGAGCCGCCGAGCAGGCCGAGGCCGAGCGGGCAGCGGCCAAGGCTCTGCGATCCGAGATCCGGCGTTGCGCGGATGAAGCCGAGCTTCTGGCCCTAGTGCGGACTCACCGCACACCCGCCATGGTGCAGAGTCTCGCCTCCGCGAGCCACGAGGCCCTAGGGGACAGTCCGGTGCGTGCGGTCGAGTTGGCCAGGACTGCAGTTCGCTTGGCCGATCTTCTGCCGCGCCGGCGTTACGGCGACGGTCTGGTGAACGACTTCCGAGCCCACGCGCGGGTCCGGCTGGCCAACGCACGGCGGCGGAGTTCCGATCTGCGCGGGTGTGATCTGGCGCTGTCGGAGGCGAGGAAGATCCTGGAGGCAGGCTCCGGCGATCCGCTCGAAGCAGCTGGCCTCGGACTGGTGGAGGGATTGCTCCGCAAGGACCAGGAACGCTATGAGGAAGCCTGCCAGGCCGTCGAGAGAGCAGCCTTCACCTTGGCCAAGTGTGGGGAGAGGCATCGCTGCGGAGTGGCGATGATCGACCGGGCTGTCGTGCTCTACGAGGGCGGCAAGGCCGACAAAGCTATCCACAGCCTCTATGCCGCCTCGATGATGATCGACGCGACCGCGGACCCACGGATGGCTCTGGCGATCTTCCACAACCTCTCCCTCTACCACGCCGATCTCGGCTTCTTCGATGAGGCCGCCCACTACCTGGCAATGGCCGGACCGCTCTACGAGGTAGTCGGCGCCCGATCAGACCAGATTCGCCAATCCTGGCTCCTGGGAAGCCTGCTGTTGAAGAGACACCGATTCGCCGAGGCGGAGACTCGCCTGAAAGAGGTAAGAGATGCCTTCCTCCAGATCGACCTGCCCATGGAGGCTGCGCAGGTCTCGCTCGAGCTGGCCCTCGTCTGTGCCGAGCAGGGTCGCGTACGGGATCTGCGGAAACTGGCGTCCGAGATGCAGCCGCTTTTCGAGGCGCTAGGCTTGCAGCGCCAGGCACTGCAGGCCTTGTTCTTCCTGCGAGGCGCAATAGAGGCGGAGGCCGCGACGGCCTTTGCCGTCCGCTACGTTCTCGATTTCCTGCGGCGCCTGCGGGAAGATGAGTCGCTGACCTTCCACCCGCCATTGAACTAGACGGGGGCCGACGGGCTTCCGACCCCGCCGGCCCCCTCCAACAAAGCCGCAGCTAGCCGCTGCCTTCGATGCTGGCGCCGCCGCCCGCCTTGAGGGTAGTCCGTACCTTCATTCTCCAATCACCTCCTTCCCTCGCAGTCTCGGAATGGCCCGGACAGCCATCCGGTGCGGTTATCTGGAGTCCAGGGTCAGCATAGCCCCCGCCGCCCCGCGAACCCTCCAGACTGCCCCGCCAGGATTCGCCGTGGCAAAATGGCCGCAGGTGAATCGGCCGACCTGTGAGCTAGATCAGCCCGCCTGCGGCCTCATTGGCGGGCTGCTAGAGATGCACCTCTGCCGCTGGCTGGACCAGGGAGATGGTCCACAGGCGGCGGCACAACCGCTGCGCGGTGCTTAATCGGGGCCCACGTCAGAGAACTGGCCTATCGACTTGGTAGTGCACTCGACGACGAGACCCGAAAGACAGCGGTCGAAGAGGCGATACGACGCTTTGAGTCGCCGGAGGAGGTGCAGCGGCTCTACTACTCCAAAGTAGTCGGCAGCTACGGAATCCTCAGCCTCTCTGCGGACTGTCGCCATCCGCTACTGTGGGCCCATTACGCGGACAATCACCGAGGTCTTTGCCTTGAGTTTGAGTTCCCAAGGGCTGGTGTGTGCCCAGTGCAGTACACAGAGGATCGGCCCGTCGTCGATGTAGTGGCAGCCAACGATGCCAATCGGGCGGACGAGCTCTTTACAAGCGGTTTACTAACGAAGTCTACAGAGTGGGCGTATGAGCAGGAGTACAGAATCACTCGTGGAAAAGGGTCGGGTCTCGTTCCGTTTCCCCCCCAGGCTCTTACTGGTGTGATTCTCGGTGGCAGAGCATCGCGCAAAAACAAGAAAGCAGTCGTTGAGCTTCTTTCGAAGCGCCCCCTGCCGGTGCGCCTTCTGCGGGTCGTTTTTGAAGAGGAGAGCTTCGCACTGCACCTCGAAGAAGTGTGACGAGAGGGCCGGACACGAAGCAATGGTCTGATTATTTCGAGAGACTCATCACTCCAGATCCCTGACCTTCCCCACTTGCTCCCCGGCCCCCAGCCCCCGCAGGTACTCATCCGGAGTCGCCAGATTCAAGTGTCCTAGCTGCCGCTGGATATCGGGCAGCGGCACCCCCTTCCGCAACAGGTGAACCGCGTGCGAGTGCCGGAAGCCGTGTGGGTGGACGTGCTTGTCGATCTCGGCCCGCTCAGCGAGGCGCTTCAACATCAGCTGCACGTAGCGGGCCTGGAGCGCCCCGACGCGGCGCTTGCCGCCGAACTCGGAGAAGGTGCAGAACACGGGGCGGCGGGAGCTGACTCCTAGCTTGCGCCGCATTTCCATCCAGCGGGACAGGTGAGCTTGCGCCGCCGCATTCAGACCCGCGAGCCGCTGCCTGCCACCCTTGCCGCACCGCACGTTGATCTCGCCGCGCTCTAGATCCACGTCGCGCGGCAGGAGCGCCAGTAGCTCGGCGAGTCGTAGACCGCTGTAGTAGAGAAGGGCGATCAAGGCCCGCTTCCGGACACCACTCGGCGCCCGGTTGCTCGCCGCCTGGATCAGGGACGCGACCTCGGCGGGGCTAGCACCTCGATTGGCCGCTTTCGTTGTCTTGGCATGGTCGTACTCCTATGGGGGGAACGGGACGGGGCGCGGCCCCCGTGGAGAGGGCCGCGCCACCGTTTTCCCGGTCTAGTTCAGAAGGCGCCCCGCTGGCGGAGCGATACCCACCGCTCGCCGGGGCAGACAATCAGGTGATCCACTAGCCGCACCCCTACGACTTCGCCGGCCTCGGCGATCCGCCGGGTAAAGGCCAGCTCCTCGGCGCTTGGGGAGGGGTCGCCGCTCGGGTGGGTGTGGTAGAGGATCAGGCCCGCCGGGTGGAGCGCCAAGGCTTGGCCCCAATAATGCACCCTCGCCCTAGCTTTGCAGGGCCCTGAGGCCGGACGGAATCTCTATAAGTGTATGTAAAGATGAGCTTTATCGTGGCGCGCCCGGGAGGATTCGAACCCCCAACCGCCAGATCCGAAGTCTGATGCTCTATCCGTTGAGCTACGGGCGCGTTGGAGGCAGCACTCTGCCATCCGCCGCCGGTGAGCGCAAGCAGCCTCGGGAGAAGGCACCCCCAAGAGCCCGAACACTCTCCGGCGGACTGAACCAAAAGGGCAAGGAACCCAAGACATCCAGGGAAGCGCAAGCCAAGAGCACCTTAGTGGCCGCCTCCTGGCCAGGACGCTCGTCGTCATGTCCAGTCGTTCTTGATCGCCGTGACCTGCGACAGCTTGGCCACCTCACCTGTTGTCAACGTTGTACCGCCAGGGGGATACATTTCATCGAAATTGTAGGCACTACTATTGTTGAAGACCCGGATGTTCGTTCCCAGACTGGGTGAAGCATAGTTGTACACATGCGGGAAGGTGCTCGGCAACACATTGTTCTGGTCGAATTCCAGACAAGCAGCCCTGATATCGCCTACCGTGGTATCCATATCGAAGATGCTCTTTCCGGTCCCGGTCATATCGGTATTCGGCTGGACACCGCGAAGCGCGTGGTAGCGGGCAAAGTGCCCAACCCTGTATGCCTTCCCCTGGGTCCCCAGCGCTTCGTAGGCTCCATTCGCCGGAGGAACCTCCTTGGCGAAGTTGCTGAGATAGACAATCAACGGGCTGGTGAACTCGTTCTCCTGCATTGTTCGCAATACAGCAAACGTCGGGTCATTGGCTTCCAGGTAGTCAAGCGCCGCGCCTGACCGCGCCGAGAGCCAGCTGATCACCGCCTGCAGCTCGGTCGCGTTCCCTCCCTTTTCAGCGTTCACATGCGCCTCGAAGCGAGGGAAGCGCTCGAAGAGCTTGCCCAGGGGCGCGACGTTGGTCAGCTCTGCAATATCGTAGAGTGAAAGAATGGTGGCGCGCGCGGTCGGCACCGGAGAGCCGGTCATGGCGTCTACAGTCTTGGAGTTCAAACCTTTCTCAAGCAAGGCTTCAAGAGTAGGGATGTCGCCGCAAAAGATCTTCGCTATCCTGTAGTAATGGCTGTCGAGCTGTTGAAAGGCGAGCTTCTTGTAGAGATTGGCCGTCAAGTCGGAGTTCACCTCTCTGAAGAAGCTGGGGGTGAGTCCGCCGTCGACAACCAGTGCTGCCGCCGCTTTCCAGCCTTGAATGATCTCCTTCAGGGTCTCTGCTTCCTGATCTGTGAAGCCGCGGTCGGTTATGTCGGTCTTCTTTGTTCGTTGAGTGACCGCCTGTGAGGTGGCAGGCACGGGGAGGGTGGCGAAATCGTGGCCGCGGGCAAGCGTTCCGCGGCGTCGCCCCATCTGGGTGCGATTCCCCAGCGTGGAGGCCTGCGGCTGAACCGGCGGCAGCTTGTCCGAATCGCGGTTCTTCCGAGCTGCCGACAGGTCCATCCGAGAGACGCTCACGAAGCCGCTATTCAACCCGGCGGGCATGAGGTCCCGGGGCTCGCCCTGCCGGTCCCGTGCCATCAGCTGCGAAGGCGAAGTCGCCGGAGGCTCGCGCGCGGTTGGCGCCTCGGTCCGGTCGAAGGAGTGCCCGAGCTCGGCGCTGACCTTCGAGGGCTCCTTGGGGCTGTCGAAGCCGCGTGCCGGCACCGGCGAGGCCGGTGCGGCGACCGGCTCCGCTGGTTGTTTCCGAGCTCGGGGTCTATCGCGCAGAAGCGCCTCGGTATGCTGATACCCGGCCGACTGCCTGGGCAGAGATCGTTGCGTTCTCGAGCGGTTCAGCGATCAGCCGGTTAGCCCGGGTCGCGCGGCGCGCCAGGCCGTCACCCCTGAAGCACCTTGTTTCGAGGGCTCGGGCTGATCGAGTTCCGACCGAATGGTTGACCAAGACAGGAAGGACGCCAATCGGGCAGGCACCCGATTCCTGCCGGTTCGGCACCCGATTCTGACCCTCAGCATTCCTGACCCGCCGGGTGTGAGCTCTCGCCACGCCCCTCGCAAGCCGGATGATGGCGGACAGGGGCATAGCAATGGGGCCGTGATCCCTCCTTGTGAGGCGTCCCACGCTGCCGCATAATCGCCTGGCGGCCCCACCGCGCCGGAACCCCCCTTGACCAAGACCACCAAGTCCCTGCTGTGGCTCGCCGTCGCCGTGGTGGCGGTGGGCGCGCTGCTGGCGCCACGGCTCGATTCCGGCGGCGGCCCGGCGGCCGAGAGCGCGGCCGGGCCGGCCGAGCCGCTCGAGGTCGAGGTGCTGGAGGTGGTGCCGCACCGGCTGGTCGAGCGGTTCTCGACGGTCGGCACCCTGCGCGCCGACGAGCAGGTGGAGGTGCGGAGCGAGATCTCGGGCATCCTGGACGAGATCCGGTTCGAGGAAGGGGCGCGGGTGACCCGCGGCCAGGTGCTGGTGACGATCGACGACGACCAGTACGTCGCCGAGCGCGACCGCGACCGCTACCGGGTCGAGCTGGCCCGGCTGCGCGAGGCACGGCAGGAGGATCTGCTGGAGCAGGGACTGACCAGCCAGGAGGACTACGACCTGGCTCTGAGCCAGCTCAACGTGCTCGAGGCCGAGCTGCAGCTCGCCGAGGTGGAGCTCGAGAAGACCCGGGTGCGGGCGCCTTTCGACGGCACGGTGGGCCTGAGGGCGGTGAGCCGCGGCGCCTCGGTCACCCCCCAGACCCGGATCACGACGCTGCAGAAGCTCGACTTCGTCAAGGTGGAGTTCACGGTACCCGAGGTGCACGCCGGCCGGGTCAAGCCCGGCGAGACGGTGCGTTTCCGGGTGCGGGGGAGCGACGCCGCCCACCAGGGGACGATCTTCGCCGTCGAGCCGTCGGTCGAGCGCGAGACCCGCTCGCTCAGGGCGCGGGCGCGCTGCCGCAACCCGGGCGGCAGGCTGGTGCCCGGCGCCTTCGCCGACGTGGAGCTCGAGATCCGCGAGATCGCGGACGCGCTCACCGTGCCGGCGATGGCGGTGATCCCCGAGCTGGGCAGCAAGAAGCTGTTCGTGGTGGAGGGCGGGGTGGCGGTGCCGCGGTTGATCGAGACCGGGATCAGGACCGACACCGAGGTGCAGGTGACGCGCGGCCTCGCGCCCGGCGACCGGGTGATCGTGAGCGCCATCCAGCAGCTCCGGTCGGGTCTGCCGGTCGCGGAGCGGACGGCGCCGTGAGCCTCTACTCGCTGTCGATCCGCCGGCCGGTGCTGGCGATCGTGATGTCGCTCGCGATCCTGCTGTTCGGCCTGCTCGGCTTCCGCCGGCTGGGGGTGCGCGAGTTCCCGTCGGTCGACGCGCCGCTGATCACGGTGGTCACCAACTACCGCGGCGCCAGCGCCGAGGTGATCGAGTCGCAGATCACCGAGCCGCTCGAAGAGTCGATCAACGGCATCGACGGCATCCGCACGCTGACCTCGGTGAGCCGCGAAGGGCGGAGCACGATCCAGGTCGAGTTCGACCTGGGCGCCGATCTCGAGCGCGCCGCCAACGACGTGCGCGACCGGGTGTTCCGCGCCCAGCGCAACCTGCCGCCCGACGTCGACCCGCCGTCGATCTCGAAGGCCGACGCCGACGCCATGCCGGTGATCGCGCTGGCCGTCGGCAGCGACCAGCGCAACCTGCTGGAGCTGACCCGGTTCGCCGACGACGTCTTCGTCGAGCGGCTGCAGACGGTGCCCGGGGTGAGCCGGATCGACATCTGGGGCGGCAAGACCTACGCCATGCGGATCTGGCTCGACCCGCACAAGCTGGCCTCCTACCGCCTGTCGCCGATCGACGTGCGCGACGCCATCCGGCGCGAGAACGTGGAGCTGCCGGCCGGCCGTATCGAAGGCCGAGACGTCGAGCTGACGGTGCGCACGATGAGCCGGCTGTCGACGCCGGAGGAGTTCAACTCGCTGATCCTGAAGGAGGACGAGGGCGGCATCGTGCGGCTGCGCGACGTCGGTTACGCCGAGCTCGGCCCCGAGAACCAGCGCACCATCCTGCGCCGCGGCGGCGTGCCGATGGTGGCGCTGGCGATCCGGCCGCAGCCGGGCTCGAACTACGTAGAGATCGCCGACGAGGTGCGCCGCCGGGTGGCGACCATCGAGCGCAACCTGGCGCCCGACATCGAGCTCAGCTACGCCTTCGACTCGACCCAGTTCATCCGCCGCTCGATCGCCGAGGTCCAGCAGACGATCTTCCTGGCGCTGGCGCTGGTGGTGCTGGTGATCTTCGTCTTCCTGCGCGACTGGCGCACGACGGTGATCCCGCTGCTGGCGATCCCGGTGTCGCTGGTCGGGGCGTTCTTCGTCATGGACCTGCTGGGCTTCTCGCTCA
>JBFGNS010000071.1:0-22411 GCA_041574955.1 Thermoanaerobaculia bacterium
CTCCCTCCCGGAGAGCTGCTCCAGGCCCAAAGACCCCAAGCCCCGAGCCCTCAAGGCCGCAGGCTCCCAGATGCCTCGGGACGATGGCCCCGACGCTACCTACAACAGGTGGTGTGGCGCCGGGATCCCTACCGGCAGCCCCGCGATCTCGCGCAGCGCCGCCTCGGTGTAGCGGGCGGTCATCACGCCGCGCCAGTGGGCGTGGAAGTCGGTGTTGTCGAGCGGCGTGGCGACCTTGCGGGCGGCGGCGGCGGCGGCGGCGATCGACTCGTGGTCGAGCGGCCGGCCGCGCAGCGCCTCGGCCGCCGCCGGCACCGCCAGAGGCCGCGAGCCGACCGCGCCGAGGTAGAGGCGTGCCTCGTTCACCGGCCCGCCGGGCTCGCCCCAAACCGCGGCCGCCACCGACAGCACGGCGAAGTCGATCGAGCCCCGCCGGCGCAGCTTCCAGAAGCTGGCCCGGCACCGTTCGGCAACGGCGTCGGCGGGCAGCGTGATGGCGGTCAGGATCTCCTCCGGCCGCTTGTTCAGGTAGTCGATGCCGTCGTCGCGGTACAGCTCGGTCAGCGGCAGCGTGCGCTCGCCCTCGGCCGAGACCAGCCGCACATCGGCGCCCAGCGCGCACAGCACCGGCGCCGAGTCCGAGGCGGCGTGCGCCCAGCAGCGCGACGAGCCGGGTGCCACCCAGCAGACCGTGCCGGCCTCCTTCATGCAGTAGTCGATCGAGCGCCGCCACTCTTCGGTCTGGTTGTAGTAGGTGCAGCGGGTGTCGACGCAGACGTTGCCGCCGATCGTGCCCATGTTCCTGAGCGGCGGCGACGAGATCGACAGCACCGCCCGCGCCAGCGCGGGGTAGCGGCGGCGCACCTCGGGGTGCCGCGCCACGTCGTCGAGCAGGGCGGTGGCGCCGAGGGCCAGCGAGCCGTTGGCGGAGATCCCGGCGAGCTCGGGCAGCGCCATCAGGCTGACCACGGTGCGGGCCGTCTGGTGGCGCCGCTTCATGTTGGGCCACAGGTCGGTGCCACCGGCCACCAGCCGCGCGTCCGGCCCCTCGCCGGCGAGGATGGCGGCGGCCTCTTCGAGGCTGCGTGGCACGCGGTAGTCGAAAGCTGGCAGGCGGAGCATGGCGGTGGCGGCGGGGCCGGTCGGGTCAGTCGGTGGTGAGCTTGGCGTCCTTGCTGGACAGCGCTTCTTCGCGGGTGGTCATGGTGCCGGTGGCCGACGCCATGCCGCGCCGCCGGTGGCGGTGGTCGTTGGTGGCGCGGCCGTCGCCGCCCTCGGCGGGTGTGGGCACCACCAACGTCTCGCCGAAGTCGACCTGCGGGAAGCCGCGCGGACCGAACCGCGGCTCGAGGCCGCGCTCGCCGGCGCGCAGCGCCTGCAGCACCATGTGCGGGTGGATCGGCACCTGGTCGACGCGCACGCCGACGGCGTCGAACAGCGCGTTGGCGAGCGCCGGCGGCACCGGCAGCAGCGGGCCCTGGCCGACCTCCTTGGCGCCGTACGGACCGCGCGGATCGGGGTCTTCGATCAGGTAGGTGGTCACCGGCGGCATCTCGAGGAAGGTCGGACTCTTGTACTCGAGCAGCGACGGCATCTTGTGCACCAATGCCGCCGAGCGCTTCGGCGGCAGCCGCCGGAACGCCTGCTCTTCCATCATCGCCTCGCCGAGCCCCATGTAGACCGAGCCTTCGACCTGCCCCAGGACCAGCACCGGGTTGATCGCCCGCCCGATGTCGTGGGCGATCCAGACGTGCAGCGGCCGGTAGATGCCGCTCTGCTCGTCGACCTCGACCTCGATGACGCAGGCGGAGTAGGAGTAGGTGGGCGACGGCCCGACGCCCGAGCCCTTGTAGCGCCCGGGGGCGCGCGGCGGAATGTAGGAGCCGGTAGTGCCGAGGGTGCCGAAGCGCGCCTCGGCCACCACCACCGCCTCCTGGAAGCTCAGGCCGCGCTCGGGGTCGTCGGCGTCGAACACCCGGCGGTCGGCGAACACCAGCCGCTCCGCCGGCAGCTCGAGCTTCTCGGCCACCGCGCGGGCGATCAGCTCGCGGGCGCGCTCGGCGGCCTCGATCGCAGCGTTGCCGACCATCAGCGTGACCCGCGAGGAGTAGCTGCCGAGGTCGACCGGGGTCAGATCGGTGTCGGCCACGCACAGCCGGATGTCGCCGAGCTCGATGCCCAGCACCTCGGCCACCACCGCCGCCAGCACCGAGTCCGAGCCCTGGCCGATCTCGGTCTGGCCGCAGAAAACCGCCACCCCGCCCGAGCGGTCGAGCTTGAGCTGCACGCCGGACTGAGGCATGTGGTTCCAGTAGATCGGCAGGCCGGCGCCGCACAGGTAGGCGCCGCAGGCCAGCCCGAGACCGCGGCCACGTGGCAGCCGGCCGTAGCGCCGGCGCCAGCCCGAACCCTCGACCACCGCCTCGATGCAGCGGCCGAGGCCGATCGAGCCGAGCTGCATCCAGTTGGCGGTGGTGGAGTCTGGTGCGGCGAGGTTGTTCAGCCTGATGTCGGCGGGGTCGATGCCCAGCCGGTGCGCCGCCTTGTCGAGGTGGACCTCGAGCCCGAAGCGCGGCTGCGGCGTGCCGTGGCCGCGCTTCGGGCCGCACGGCGGCTTGTTGGTGAAGCAGCGCACGCTGTCGAAGCGGTAGGCCGGCAGGCCGTAGGTCACCGTCTGGAGCGCCCCGGTGTAGTAGGTCGAGGCCACGCCGTAGCTGCCGTAGGCGCCGCCGTCGAGCGCCGTCTCGAGGTGCTGCGCCAGCATCGCGCCGTCCTTCGAGAAGCCGGTCTTGAGCCGCATCAGCACCGGGTGCCGGCCACGGTGGCAGTAGAACACCTCTTCGCGGGTGAGAGCTATCTTGACCGGCCGCCCCAGCACGAGCGCCATCTTGGCGGCGACGATCTCGTGGTTGAACGGATCGGACTTGCCGCCGAAGCCGCCGCCGTTGGGTGTGGCGATGACGCGGATGCGCGACGCCGGCAGCCCGAGCACCCGGGCGAGGGCGCGGTGCACGTAGTGCGGCGTCTGGGTGGAGGAGTAGAGAGTGACCCGGTCGTCGTCCTCCGGCACCGCCACCGCCGCGTGCTGCTCCATCGGCAGGTGGGTGTTGCCGTCGTAGAACAGCGTGTCCTCGAGCACCAGGTCGGCGGCGGCGAAGCCGGCCTCGAGGTCGCCGAAGACGAGCGACACCTGCTTGTGCACGTTGCCGGCGGCGCCGTAATCGTGGATGCGTGGCTCGGGCGTGGCCAGCGCCTCTTCTACCCCGGCCACCGTGGTCAGCGGCTCGTAGTCGACCTCGACCGCCAGCGCCGCCTCGTGCGCGGCGTCCTCGGTGGCCGCCGCCACCGCCGCCACCGGGTCGCCCACGAACCGCACGCGGTCCGGGCAGAGAGCGTGCTCGTCCTGCGACACCGGCAGGATGCCGAAGGTCTCGGGCAGATCGGCGCCGGTCAGGAAACCGAGCACGCCGGGCACCTGCCGCGCCTGGGAGAGATCGATGCCGCGGATGGCGGCGTGGGGCCGGGTCGAGCGCACCAGCTTCATGTAGGCCATGCGCGGGAACGCCAGGTCGTCGGCGAAGCGGGTCTGCCCGGTGACCTTGGCGCGGCCGTCGACGCGCCGGAACGGCTGCCCGATGTAGCGGTCGGCGCGCTGCCGGCCCGAGCGCTGACCGGGGCGCTCGGCGGGTGTTTCCACCGGCGGTTCCAGAACCGTGGGCGCCATCGTGCTTTAGCCTCCGCCGGCCGGAGTCGGCTCGCGACGAGGGATGTAGACGCCCACGAAGACCTCCTGCCAGGTCGCGCCGGCGTCCCGGCTGGCGCGCCAGTGCTGGCGCACCCGGCCGCCGTCGAGCGGCTGCCAGCTCACCTCGTGCAGCTCCCGCCCGCCGTCGCGCCCGGGCATCTCGCCGCTCAACACCATGCGGCCGCTGTCGTCCAGGCCGCCTGCCAGGTCGAGCCGGCCGCCGTTGCCGTCCACCCAGCTCTGGTGCCAGCGGCGGTCGCGCGCGTAGTACATGTTGAGGCTCTTGCCGGTGGAGCCGCCGGCGCCGCGCCACTGCTCCTCGAGGGCGCAGCCGCCGAGGATCGCGGTGATCGTGTTCCGCCCCGCCTTCTGGCCGGCGGGGGTCTCGACCTCCCACTCGCCGATCCAGAAGTCGAACTGGCGGTGCTCGGCGGTGGAGCAGGGGGCCGGGGCGGGCTCCTGGGCGCCGGCGGCGGTGGCCGCGGCCAGCAGCAGCGTCGCTGCCGTCAGGGTCGGCGATCTCATCCCGCGCTCTCCTCCTCGCCGGCGGCGGCCGGCGGCGGCGCGCCGTAGAGCACCTCGGGCGGAGGTCCGGCGTCCTCGCCGCGCTCGACGGCGGCGGCCCACTCCACCGCCTCGACGATCTTGTGGTAGCCGGTGCAGCGGCACAGGTTGCCGGCCAGCGCCTGGCCGATGCGCTCGCGGTCGGGCGCCGGCTCGTCGGCCAGCAGCGCCTTGGCGGTGAGCAGGATGCCCGGGGTGCAGTAGCCGCACTGGGCGGCCCCCAGGTCGGCCAGCGCCGCCTGCAGCGGATGTAGCTCGTTGCCGCGCTGCAGGCCCTCGACGGTCTCGATCTCGCGCTCTGCCATGTCGGCCGCCAGCACCAGGCAGGACAGAACCGGGCGGCCGTCCACCAGCACCGTGCAGGTGCCGCACTCGCCCAGCTCGCAGCCGTGCTTGGTGCCGGTCAGGCCGCACTCCTCGCGCAGCACCTCGAGCAGGGTGTGGTGGGTGGGGAAGACCACCGGCCGCTCGTCGCCGTTGACCCGGAGGGTCAGGGTGGTGAGCCGGTCAGCCATCGGCTCGGTCTCCCGACGCCAGACCGCCGAGCAGCAGGTCGGCGAACTGCTCGCCGACCTCGCGCGCGCTGCGCTCGCCCGACGGCCGGTACCACTTGACCGACCAGTTGAGGGCGCCGAGGATCGCCAGGGTGGCGACCTTGGGGTCGGCGTGGCGGAAGGCGCCGCAGGCGACGCCCTCCTCGACGGTCTCGCGCAGCCGCCGCTCGTAGCGGTCGCGCAGCCGCTGGATGCGCTCCCTCCACGGCCCGGTCACCGCCTCGACCTCGAGGTGTGCCAGCGAGCCGGGGTTGGTGTCGTTGAGGCAGACCAGGTGGTCGACGATCAGCCGGCGCAGCCGCGCCGCCGGCTCCAGGTCCGCCGCGGCGGCGTCCTCGGCGAGCTCGAGCAGCTGCGCCAGGGTCTCCTCCTGGCAGAAGGCGAGCAGCGCTTCCTTGCTGTCGAAGTAGTAGTACAGGTTGCCGGCGTGCATGCCCAGCTCGGCGGCGATGTCGCGCATGCCCGTGGCCTGCAGCCCGCGCTCGCGGAACAGCCGCGAGGCGGCCGCCAGGATGCGTCGCTGGGTGGCGCGGTGGCGGGGTGTGACCGCTGGCGCGGTTTGAACCATCGTTCAAATCCTGCCGCACGGGCACCCTCGCTGTCAAGGGGCGAGGCGCCGGAAAACGCCACCCGGGGGCACCCTCCTCAGGCAGCCCGCAAGGCGCCACCGCCGGCGCGGCCGCGCAGCGGGCTCACCGTCAGGGCGGCGCCCAGGTCCGGCTGGGTGGTGCGAAGTAGACGGTCAGCCGCGCCCGGCGCTCGCGCCGCGGTGACTGGTTGACGAACAGCGACCAGACGACGGTGGCGTTGGGCTGCCGGTCGACCCGGGGCTCGCCCAGCCAGTTGGCGCCGCCGACCGGACAGTCGTCGCCCGCCAGGCAGTCGCCGACGCCCGACAGATCGGCGGCCTCGAGTCGCACGCCGCGGAAGCGGGCCGCCTTGGGCAGCACCACCGCCAGCAGCCGGCACGGCTGACCGGCGTCGCCGAGCAGCTCCCCGGCCGCCGCCGGGCCGTCCAGCCAGCCGGCGGCGGCGTCGGCCGGCGCGGCCACCGCCTTGAGCTCCAGCTGGACCGCGTTGCCGAGCAGCTCGCTCAGCGCTTCGCCCTCGTCGTACCGGGCCTCGGGGCAGGCCGCCCGGTCGCCACCGGGAGCGGCCACCGCCTCGACCGACACCGCCCATTCGCCCGGCCGGCACTCGATGCAGCTCTGGTCCCGGTAGGCGCGCAGGGTCTCGCCGAGCGGTCCGGGCGCCGCCAACCCCCCCTCGGCGGCCCCGGCGTCCGGGTCAGGCGCAGGGTCGGAGGGTGGCGGAGCCGGTTCGGGCTCGGGGGGTGGCGGGAGAGTGGGCCGAGGCTCGGTCGGGACCGGCTCCGGCTCGGGCTCCGCCGGCGGCTCGGGAGTCGGCGCCGGGACGGGCTCCGGCGCGGGTGGGGCCGGCTCGGGCTCGGGTGCGGGAGGCTCTGGCTGCGGTACCGGAGGCTGTGGCTCGGCTGGCTGCGGTACGGGTGCCGGAGCCGGACGGGGCGGCGGTGGCGCCGGCGGCGGAGTCGGTGCCGCCTCCGATGGGGGCTCGGGCGCTGGCCGTGCTGCGGGCGGCGGGCCGGCCGGTTCCGGGGTGACCGGCGCGGGTGTCGCCGGAGGCGCGGGTGCCGCCGGTGGCTGCGGCCCGGCGGGCGACGCTTCCGCCGCCGGCTCGCCAGCTGGCGGCTCTGCCGCGGGTGCAGCGGCCTCGGGGCGGGCGGGAGGTGCGGCTACCGGCGCGGCCGGAGGCTGGCTGTCGGTCGGTGGCACGGGCGCGGCCTCGGCTGGCGCAGCCGGCTGGACGGGAGGCTCGGGCGCCGCGGCCTCGACCTCGGCTGGGGGCGCCGATGCCTCCGGCTCGGCCGGTGGGGTGGGAGGCTCGGGCGCCGCCGGGGCTGGCTCGGGCTCGGCTTCCGGCGGCGGCAGGGTCACCGGCCGGGGCGCCGCGGGCGGCGTTGGCTCCTCCGCGGCCGGCGGCTGGGGAGCCGGGGGCGGTGGCTGGGGAGCCGGGGGCGGCTGGGCGGAGCGGGGCAGCGGCCGCAGCTCGGGCTGCGGGCGCTCCGGTTCGGGCCGGCTGGGGGCGGGCGTGGCCGGCGCGGTGGGCGCCGGCTCCGGGGGTGGCTCCGGGCGGGCCGCGACGCGGGGCAGCTGCGCCTCCGGCGGCAGCTCCACCTGCGGGCTGGCGGGCCTGCCGCCGGCGTCGAAAAAGCGCACCCGCATCGGCGTCAGCGAGCTGCCGCTGGCCTGCAGGAATGACGCGGTGACGAGCGCCTTGCGCCCGCGCGTCAGCTCGACCAGCGCAACGAACGAAAGGAAGTCGGGGTGGCTCACCTCGACCTCCCAGGTGCCTTCGGCGAGGCCGGTGAACACCGCCCGCCCGCGTTCGTCGGTGCGTGCCGGGCGCGGTCCGGCCGGTGGCTCCATCTGCTGGTAGCGCAAGATCACCAGGGCGCCGGCGGCGGCTCCGGAGCGCCGGCCCTTGGCCTCCAGGCCGAGCGCCGATGAGCCCTCCCACTGCTGGGCCGTCAGGCCGGCGGGAGCCAGCAGCAACAGGACGAGCAGGACCGCCGTCGGAGCTCTCTTCATGCCAAACCTCCCGCCGGGAGTGGAACGGACGCCTCGACGGCAGCTTACCGCCGCCGCGCGCGGGCCGGCAAGGCGGAGGCGCCTCGACCGGCGGAATCCGGCCTCCGCCAGCGATCGGATACAATACTGTCGATGGCCAAGCTAGAGCGTTCCCCCTGGATCTGGCTGGATGGCAGCCGGCGGCCGTGGGACGACGGCCGCGTGCACTTCGTGACCCACACCCTGCACTACGGCCTGGGGGTGTTCGAGGGCACCCGCGCCTACGCCCAGCCCGACGGCTCGACCGCGGTCTTCCGCCTGGACGACCACCTGCGCCGCCTCGAGGACTCTGCCAAGATCGTCCGCATCGAGCTGCCGTACGACCGTGCCACGTTGCGCGACGCCACCCTCGAGCTGGTTGCGAGCGGCGGCCAACCGAGCTGCTACGTCCGGCACCTGGCGTTCATCGGCAGCGGCGGCATGGGTGTGGACCCGGGCGACAACCCGATACGGGTCGGCATCGCCACCTGGAAGTGGGGCGCCTACCTGGGGGAGGCGGGGATGCGCGAAGGCGTGCGGCTGGCGGTCGCGAGCCACTCCCGGCTGCCGGTGGGATCGGCCCTCGGGCGGGCCAAGGCGACTGGCAACTACATCATCTCGGTGATGGCCAAGCGCGAGACCAAGCTGCGCGGCTACGACGACTGCGTGATGCTCGACGCCTCGGGCTTCGTGGCCGAGTCGAGCGGCGCCAACCTGTTCATCGTGCGCGACGGCCGGCTAAAGACGCCGCCGCCGCCCGGCATCCTGCCCGGAATCACCCGCGACACGGTGATGCACCTGGCGCGCGAGCGCGGCTACGAGGTGGGCGAGATGCGCTTCGCGCGCGACGAGATGTACGCCGCCGACGAGGTCTTCCTCACCGGCACGGCCGCCGAGGTGACGCCGGTGCGCGAGATCGACGATCGCCCGATCGGCCGGCAGGCTCCCGGGCCGATCACCCGCGAGCTGCAGAAGGCGTACCTCGACCTGGTGCAGGGCGCAACGTCCGACGAGCACGGCTGGTTGACGGCGGTGCCGGCGGCGGCGCCGGCGGACTCGCCGGGCGAGCTGGTCGGCGCCTAGCCTGACCCGGCGGCTGCCTTCGGCGCCGGCGCGCTCTCGGGCAGCTCGACGCCCAGGGTCTTCACCAGGAAGGCCCACTCGTCGGCCGCCTGCTCGATCAGCTTGCTGGTCGGCGTACCGGCGCCGTGGCCGGCCCGCGTCTCGATGCGGATCAGCACCGGCGCCTCGCCGGCGTGCGCCCACTGCAGGGCGGCGGCGAACTTGAAGCTGTGACCGGGCACGACGCGGTCGTCGGTGTCGGCGGTGGTCACCAGGGTGGCCGGGTAGGCGGTGCCTTTCTCGAGGTTGTGGTAGGGCGAGTAGGCGTGGAGCGCGCGAAACTCGTCGGGATCGTCGGACGAGCCGTAGTCGTCGACCCAGAAGCGGCCGGCGGTGAACTTGTGGAAGCGCAGCATGTCCATCACGCCGACTCCCGGTAGCGCCGCCCCGAACAGGTCGGGCCGCTGGGTCATCGCCGCGCCGACCAGCAGGCCGCCGTTCGACCGCCCCTGGATCGCCAGCCTGTCGCGCGACGTGTAGCGGTTGGCGATCAGCCACTCGGCGGCGGCGATGAAGTCGTCGAAGACGTTCTGCTTCTGCAGCTTGGTGCCGGCCTTGTGCCACGGCTCGCCGTACTCGCCGCCGCCCCGCAGGTTGGCCATCGCGAACACCCCGCCCATCTCCATCCAGGCCAGCCGGTTGACCGAGAACGACGGAGTCATCGGGATGTCGAAGCCGCCGTAGCCGTACAGCAGGGTGGGGTTCGAGCCGTCCAGCCGGATGCCCTTGCGGTGGGCCAGGAACATCGGCACGCGGGTGCCGTCCTTGCTGTCGTAGAACACCTGACGCACCTCGTAGGCGGTGGGGTCGAAGTCCACCTTGCCGCGCTCGAGCAGCCGGCTCTCGCCGGTGATCAGGTCGTAACGGTAGGTGCTGGGCGGGGTGGTGAAGCTCGAGAACAGGTAGAAGGTCTCGGTGTCGGTGCGCCGCCCGTCGAAGCCCGAGGCGCTGCCGATGCCGGGCAGCTCGACCTCGCGCACCGGCGTGCCGTCGAGGGCGAAGATCTTGACCGCCGTCCTGGCGTCGCGCAGGTAGCTGCCTACCAGCAGGTTGCCGACCAGGCTGACCGAGGTGAGCGTGTCGTCGCTCTCGGGGACGACCTCGCGCCAGCGCTCCGGCGACGGCTGCCGGGTGTCGATGGCGACCACCCGCCGCCGCGGCGCCCCCAGGTTGGTCTGGAAGTAGAACACCGGTCCGTCGTTGCCCACGAACACGTACTCGTGGTCGAAGTTGTCGATCAGGTCGACCGGCATGGCGTACGGCTCGGCGAGGTCGCGGTACAGGATGCGGTAGCGGCTGTCGGTGCCCTTCCAGACGGTGATCACCAGGTAGCGGCCGTCCTCGCTGACGTCGGTGGCGAAGCCCCATTCCGGCTGGTCGGGCCGCTGGTAGACCAGCACGTCGTCGGACTGCGAGGTGCCGACCCGGTGGTAGTAGAGCTGCATGCCGAGGTTGAGGCTCTGGAACTCGGCGCCCTCCTGGGGCGGCGCGAAGCGCCCGTAGAAGAACCCTCTCGAGTCCGGCGTCCAGGTGGCGGTCGAGAACTTGACCCAGCGCACCTCGTCATCGAGCACCTTGCCGCTGTCGACCTCCATCACCCGCCAGGTGCGCCAGTCGGAGCCCCCGTCGGCGACTCCGTAGGCGAGGTAGCGGCCGTCGTCGCTCACCGCGGTGCCGGCCAGCGACACGGTGCCGTCCTCCGACCAGCCGTTGGGGTCGATCAGCACGCGCGGCTCGTCGGCCAGGCTGTCCTGGGTGTAGAGCACGTACTGGTTCTGCAGCCCGTCGTTCTTGAGGAAGAAGTAGCGTCCGCCGGCCTTGAACGGAGCGCCGTAGCGGGCGTAGTCGCGTAGCTCGGTGAGCCGCCGGCGGATGGGCTCGCGCTCGGGAATCGACTCGAGGTAGGCGAAGGTGACCTTGTTCTGGGCCTCCACCCACTCGCGCACCGCGGGCGCTTCGCGCACGTCCTGCTCCAGCCAGCGGTAGGGATCGGCGACCTCGTTGCCGTGATAGTCGTCGACGTGCTCGACGCGCCGGGTCTCGGGGTAGCTGAGGCCGGCAGCGGCAGCCGGCGCGGGCACAGCGGCGACGAGCGCGCCGAGCAGCAGCGGAGCGGCCAGGTACGGCAAGGGGGCGATCGACGAACGCATGGTGCGCCTCCTCTCGGAGTCGGGGCGGTGGGTGGAAGGGGCGTGGCGCGGCGGGGTGGAGCCCCGCGGCCGGGGTGTCGAGGCTATCACCCGGCAGGCGTCAGACGGGCGCCTGCCAGCCGCCGGAGCGGCTCGACGCGCGGGCCGCGTCGAGCACCCGCTGCACCGCCAGCCCGTCGGTGAAGTCGGCCGCCTCGGCGAGCGGCGCGCGGTCGCCGCCGCCCAGCGCGCGGGCGATGGTCTGCGCCAGGTGGAACGTGCCCACCGTCCACTCGTCGCTGCGCATCGGCGCCAGGTTGGCGCCGGCCGGCACCGACAGGTTCTCGCTCCGGCCGCCGGGGCGGAAGCCGCGCAGCGTCTCGTTCTCGAGCAGCAGCGAGCCCTCGTCGCCGTCGACGCGCACGCGGTGCAGGTGCGGACCGGCGGTGATCGAGCCGAGCTGGAGGTGGGCCGGCGGGCCGGCCGCCAGCTCGAGCTCGAGGCTGGCCATCTCGTCGGCGGTCACCGGCCGGGACTCGCCGTCGGCGTCGGGCCGCGACTCGATGGCGGTCGCCAGCCGCGCCCAGACCCGGGTCACGTGGCCGTCGAACAGCCAGTGCAGCAGATCGATCAGGTGGCTGCCGGCGGCGCCCAGGATGCCGCCGCCGCGCTCGGCCTGCGACCACCAGTTCCAGCGCCAACCCGGGTCGAGACGGCCGCCACCCTGGAAGCACGCCTCGACCCGCAGCGGCCGGCCGGCCCAGCCGTCGCGCAGCAGCTGCCGGAGCCGCCGGCGCAGCGGGTGGAAGCGCAGCTCGTGGTCGATGAGCGCGAGCTGCCCGCCGTGCCGCGCCGCTGCCTCGACCATCCGCCCCGCCTGCCCCGAGTCGAGCGCCATCGGCTTCTCGCACAGCACGTGCTTGCCGGCCGCCAGGGCGGCGAGCGCCAGCCGCTCGTGGGTGTGGGGAGGGGTGACGATGCTCACCAGGTCGACGTCGTCGCGCTCGATCGCCTGCTCGGCGGTGGCCGCGACCGACGGCAGTTCCCACTGCGCCGCGGTGCGCTCGGCGTTGGCAGGAGTGGGGCTCCACACCGTCGCGATCTCGAGCCCGGCGCGGCGGAACACCGGGATCTGGACGCGGCTGCCCCAACCGGTTCCCAGGATGGCGGCGCGGATCGGCATGCGGTCCTCCTCGGCTGCGGATGATACCCGGCCGCGGTGCCGGCGTGGCGCGGCGAGGGCGGGGCGCGGGAGCCGGCGGGTGAGGCGGTACAATCCTGCCGACGGGCAGGCCGCCAACGCCGCCGCACCACGTGGGTCGAGCGCTTTCAACCGGGAGGTGTCGATGAACCGTCTGCGACAACTGCGCCAACAGGGTCAAGCCGTCTGGCTCGACTACATCCGCCGCGATCTGCTGACCGGGGGCGAGCTGGCCCGCCTGATCGAGGAGGACGGCGTCAGCGGGGTTACCAGCAACCCGGCGATCTTCGAGCAGGCGATCGGCGGCAGCGACCTGTACGACGAGTCGCTGCGTGCGCTGCTGGCGGCGGGCAGCGACCGGCCGGTGGCCGAGCTGTACGAGGAGCTGGCGGTCGAGGAGATCCGCATGGCCGCCGACCTGCTGCGGCCGGTGTACGACGAGACCGGCGGTGCCGACGGCTTCGTCAGCCTCGAGGTCTCGCCGCACCTGGCGCGCCGCACCGAGGCGACGCTGGAGGAGGCGCGCCGGCTGTGGCGGCGGGTGGCGCGGCCCAACCTGATGATCAAGATCCCGGCGACCGCCGAGGGCATCCCGGCGGTGGAGGAGGCGCTGGCCGAGGGCATCAACGTCAACATCACGCTGATGTTCTCGCTCGCCGACTACGAGGCGGTGGCCGGCGCCTACCTGCGCGGCGCGGCGCGCGCCGAGGACCCACGGCGGCTGGCGTCGGTGGCGTCGTTCTTCGTCAGCCGTGTCGACTCGAAGCTCGACAAGCTGCTCGAGGCCGCCGGCAGCGACGAGGCGCTGGAGCTCAGGGGCAGGATCGCCGTCGCCAACTCGCGGCGGGCCTACCACCGCTTCCGCGAGATCTTCCACGGCGAGCCGTTCGCCGGGCTGCGCCGGCGGGGCGTGCGGCCGCAGCGCGTGTTGTGGGCCAGCACCAGCACCAAGAACCCGGCCTACTCGGACGTGCTGTACGTCGAAGAGCTGATCGGTCCGGAGACCGTCAACACCCTGCCACCCGAGACGCTGGCGGCGTTTCGCGACCACGGTCGCGTGCGCCCGACCCTCACCGCCGCCGAGCTGGACGCGGCGGCCGAGCCGCTGGCGCGTCTGGCGGCGCTCGGGATCGACCTCGCCGCCGCCACCGCCGAGCTGCAGCGCGAGGGTGTGGAGAAGTTCGCCCAGCCGTTCGACCGACTGCTGGCTACGCTCGAGGCGCGGCGCGACTCGCTGAGCGCCCGCACGGTAGGCGCCGGATGAGCGCCGGCGCCGCGGTGGCGCCGCAGCGGCTGGCCGCCGCCGAGCTCGAGCCTGCGGTGACCGCTCGGCTCGAGCGGTGGCAGCGGACAGAGCTGCCGCGGCGGCTGTGGCGCCGGGACTACCGGATCTGGTCGGCCGAGCCGCTGCCCGAGCTGGGCGACCGGCTGGGCTGGCTCGAGCTGCCCGAGACGATGGCGGCGCGCGCCGCCGGGCTCGAGCAGTTCGCCGGCGAGCAGCGCGCCCGCGGGATCCGGCAGGTGGTGCTGCTGGGCATGGGCGGCTCGAGCCTGGCGCCGGAGCTGTTCGCCGCCGCGCTCGGCGGCGCCGGCGCCGGTTTCCGCCTGGCCGACAGCACCCACCCCGACGCGGTGCGGGCGCTGAGCGCCGAGCTCGATCCGGGCGGCACTCTGTTCGTGGTGTCGAGCAAGTCGGGCACCACGGTCGAGACCCGCTCGCTGCTGGGGCACTTCTGGCGGTGGTGCGAGTCGCAGGGAGTCAGCCCGGGCGAGCGGTTCGTGGCGATCACCGACCCGGGCACCCCGCTCGAGCGGCTGGCGGCGGAGCGCGGCTTCGCGCGCTGCGAGACGGCGCCGCCGGAGGTCGGCGGGCGGTACAGCGCGCTGACGCCGTTCGGCCTGCTGCCCGCCGCGCTGTGCGGCGTGGATCTCGACCGGCTGCTGGGGTCGGCACGGCAGATGGCCGAGCGTTGCGGCCCCGAGGTGCCGGCCGCCGACAACCCCGGTCTGGTGCTCGGCGCGCTGCTCGGTGAGGCGTCGGCGGCCGGCCGCTGGCTGCTCCGCCTGACCCCGCCGCGCGAGGCCAAGCTGCTGCTCGACTGGCTGGAGCAGCTCGTCGCCGAGAGCACGGGCAAGCAGGGGCACGGCGTGCTGCCGCTGCCGGCCAGCCCGCTGGGCGCCGCCGGCCGGGACGACCGCACCATCGCGGCCGGCTACGGCCGGGTGGCGGCGGGGCCGGGCGCGGGGCCGGCGGCGACGTTCGAGCTCGCCGAGCCGTACCAGCTCGGCGGCGAGATCTTCCGCTGGCAGGTGGCGGTGGCGGTGTGCGGCGAGGTGCTGGGCGTCAACCCGTTCGATCAGCCCGACGTCGAGCTGGCCAAGCGGATGGCCGGGCGGGCGCTGCGCGGCGAGACGCCGGAGGCCGCGGGGGAGCCGCGCTCTGCCGGCGCCGCGGCGTTGCGGGAGTGGCTCGGCGGCCGGGGCGGCGCCGACTATCTGGCGATCCAGGCTTTCCTGGCGCCGGGCCGCGAGATCGCGCGCCAGCTCGAGCTGCTGCGCTGCCGCCTGGGAGAGCTCGGCGGCCTAGCAGCCACCGCCGGGTTCGGACCGCGCTTCCTGCATTCGACCGGCCAGCTGCACAAGGGCGGCCCGGCGAGCGGCAGGTTCCTCCAGCTCGTCGACCGGCCGGCCAGTGACGTCGAGATCCCGGGCGAGGACACCACCTTCGGCCGCCTGGTGCGCGCCCAGGCCGACGGCGACGCCGCCGCGCTAGCCGAACGCGGCAGGCCGCCCCTGCGGCTCGACCTGGGTCCGGCGCCGGCCGAAGAGCTGGCTCGGCTGGTGGCGGAGCTCGCCGGCGGTTGATCCGGGGCGCCACGGCCGACTGGCTGGTCGTCGACGATGCCGCGGCCCTCGCCCGGCACGCCGCCCGCGAGGTGGTGGCGGCGCTGGGCGCCGCGCTGACCGAGCGCGGCCAGGCGAGCTGGGTGCTGTCGGGTGGCTCGACGCCGCTCCTCCTGTTTCGCCGGTTGGCCGCCGAGCCGGCCGCGCTCGACTGGCGGCGGGTGTCGTTCTACTGGGCCGACGAGCGCTGCGTGCCGCCCGAGCGGCCGGAGAGCAACTACGGCGCCGCCCGCCGCGAGCTGCTGGACCGCCTGCCGGTGACCGGCGAGAGGGTGCACCGCATCCGCGGCGAGCTGCCGCCGGTCGAGGCCGTGCGGCGCTACGAGCGGCAGGTGGCGGCCGCCCTCGCCGCCGGCCAGTTCGACCTGGTGCTGCTCGGGCTGGGGGCGGATGGCCACACGGCGTCGCTGTTCCCGGGCGCGCTACCGGCGGTTTCAGGGGGGAGGCTGGTTGCGGCGACCACCTCGCCCGTGCCGCCGGCAGCGCGCGTGAGCCTGACCCCGGCGGCGCTGTCCGCCGCCCGGCGGACGATCTTCATGGTGGCGGGCGAGTCCAAGGCGGAGGCGGTGGCGGCGTCGCTGTCGCCGGCCTCGCCGGATGGCTCGGTGGCCGGCCTGGTGCGGCCGACCGCGGGTCGGCCGCTCTGGCTGCTCGACCGGGCGGCTGCCGCCGGCTTGCGGTAGTCTGACCGCCCGGCAGGCGGCGCGCGCCGGCCGACCAAGAGCACCCATGCTGCGAACGATGCGATCGGGAGGCGGCGGTCTCGGCCTGAGCGGGCCGGTGCCGCGCGACCTCTGGCTGCTGCTGGCGATCGTCTTCGTCAGCTTCTCGCTGCGCTTCTTCGCCGCCACCGCCTGGCTGCCGGCGGCGCTGCGGCTGACGCCGGCGGTGTGGGAGCGGGGCTTTGTCTGGCAGCTCGTGACCTACCCGTTCATCGGCAGCGGCAGCCCCGGGCTGTGGTTCGTGGTCGAGCTGCTGATCCTGCTGCTGTTCGGGCGGGACATCCTGATGCGGCTGGGCCGCCGCCGCTTCTGGACCCTGCTGTTCCAGGCGGCGGCGCTATCCGCGGTGGTGGCTGTGGTGGTGCGCCTGCTGGGGCTGGCGCTGGGCGCCTCGGCGCCCAACCTGTTCGCCCTGATGCAGGGGCAGCACTTCCTGATCGTCGTCCTGATCGCCGCCTTCGCCACGCTCAACGCCAACGCCACCATCCTGCTGTTCTTCGTGCTGCCGATCCAGGCCCGCTGGTTTCTGCTGCTCGAGCTGGTGTTCGCCTTCATGGGCTTTCTCGGCTCGGGCGACCTGGCCGGTTTCGCCGGACTGTGCGCCGGCATCGGCGCCGGCGTCTGGCTGGTGGGCGGTGGCGGCAGGGGCGGGATCGCGCGCGATCTGTGGCTGCGCGCGCGCCACGCCTGGTTCCGCGCCCGGCTGGCCTGGCTCAAGCGCCGTCGCGGCCTGCGCGTGGTGCGCGACGACCGGCAGCGCGACGGCGAGCCCTGGCTGCACTAAAAGCAGCAGACCTCGGCGACGGGGCGCGGCGGGCGCGGGAATACCGGGCCGCGGCCGGTGGGTTACCGAAGATGACTCGCGGCGCCGGGAGCCCCGCCCCCCGGCCCCATCCCGCCGGCCCCGTTCGCTTCCCGCACACCGCCTCGCGGCCCGCGAGGTGATTCGAGGATTCCGTCGACATGTCGCAGACCCACACCCTTCCCGTCCTGCCGCTGCGCGAGACGGTCATCTTCCCCGGCGTCAACAGCGCCATCGGCGCCGGCCGCGCCGGCACGCTCAAGGCCATTCAGAAGGCCGCGCGTGAAGAGGACAAGCTGCTTTTCGCCGTGTCCCAGCGCGAGAACGTCGACGACGTAAAGCCCGAGGTGCTGTTCACCATCGGCACCATCGCCCGCATCGGCCAGCTGCAGCGCGTGTCGGGCGGCGTCCAGCTGCTGCTGCACGGCGTGCAGCGGGGCATCGCGGTGCGCTACGTGCAGCGCGAGGACCACCTCGAGGCGGTGGTGCGCGAGGTCGAGGAGCTGCCGGTGGTGGCGCCCGACGACCCCGCCTTCCTGGCGCTGCTGCGCGAGCTGCGGGCGCGCGCCGGCGAGGTCGGCCAGAAGGCCGGCTTCCCGGAGGAGGTGGTGCGGCAGGTGCTGGAGAGCGTCGACGAGCCGGGCCGGCTGGCCGATCTGGTGGCCAGCTACCTGGAGCTGCCGCACGGCGAGAACCAGGGGCTGCTCGAAACGCTGTCGATCGAGGAGCGGCTGCGCCGCGTGCTGGTCAACGTGCAGCGCCAGATCAACGTGCTCGACGCGCAGCAGGAGATCAAGAGCAAGGTGCAGCAGGAGATCGGCGACCGGCAGCGCGAGATCTTCCTGCGCGAGCAGCTCAAGGCCATCCGGCGCGAGCTGGGCGAGGAGGAGGAGGGGGAGGAGGTCGACGAGCTGCGTCAGAAGCTGCTCGCCCTCGAGCTGCCCGCGGAGGCGCGCAAGGAGGTCGACCGCGAGCTCGGACGGCTCGGTCGCATGAGCCGCGAGTCGATGGAGTACCAGGTGATCCGCACCTATCTCGAGACCGTCGCCGAGCTGCCGTGGAGCGAGCGCAGCGCCGACGACTTCGACCTCGCCCGCGCCGGCGAGATCCTGGAGCAGGACCACTACGGGCTGGAGGAGGTCAAGGACCGCGTGCTCGAGTTCCTCGCCGTGCGCCAGCTCCAGGCGGCGAGGGAGGCCGCCGCCGAGAAGCCGCGCGCCGCCGCATCGCCGAAGGGTGACGGCGACGGCGGCAAGGCCGACGGGGGAGAGCCGGCGGGGGAGCAGGCCGGCGAGCCGGGCGCGGCGGCGACCGCCGAGCCGCAGCTGCACGGCAACGAGGACGACCGCACCCGCGGTCCGATCCTGCTGTTCGTCGGACCGCCGGGCACCGGCAAGACCTCGATCGCCCGCTCGATCGCCCGCGCCATGGGCCGCAAGTACGTGCGGGTGTCGCTCGGCGGTGCCCGCGACGAAGCCGACATCCGCGGCCACCGCCGCACCTACGTCGGCGCGATGCCGGGCCGGGTCGTCAAGGGCATGAAGGACGCCGGCACCAAGAACCCGGTGTTTCTGCTCGACGAGGTCGACAAGCTGGGCGTCTCCTACCAGGGCGATCCGGCCTCGGCGCTGCTCGAGGTGCTGGATCCGGCGCAGAACAACAGCTTCGTCGACCACTACCTGGGCGTGCCGTTCGACCTCTCCGAGGTGCTGTTCATCGCCACCGCCAACTTCATCCAGAACATACCGGGGCCGCTGCTCGACCGCATGGAGACGGTGGAGTTCTCCGGCTACACGGAGCGCGAGAAGCTCGAGATCGCGCGCCGCTACCTGGTGCCGCGCCAGGTCAAGGCCAACGCCCTCGACGCGGAGCAGCTCGAGTTCGGCGACGAGGCGATCTCGGAGGTGATCTCACGCTACACCCGAGAGGCCGGCGTGCGGCAGCTGGAGCGCGAGATCGGCAAGGTGGCGCGCAAGGCGGCGCGCCGGATCGCCGCCGGCGGTGAGGCGCCGATCCAGCTCGAGCCGGAGCTGGTGCGCGAGCTGCTCGGCCGGCCGCGGATCCACCCGGAGAAGGCGGCGGGCGAGGACCAGTTGGGTGTCGCCACCGGCATGTTCTACACCCCGGTCGGCGGCGACATCATGTTCGTCGAGGCGACCCTGATGAAGGGCAAGGGCGAGCTGGTGCTCACCGGCCAGCTGGGCGACGTGATGAAGGAGTCGGCGCGGGCCGCCTGGAGCTACGCCCGCTCACACGCTGAAAACCTGCAGATCCCGCCCGAGAAGTTCGACGGCCGCGACGTGCACATCCACTGCCCGGCCGGCGCCATTCCCAAGGACGGCCCCTCTGCCGGCGTGACCATGGCCTCCGCTCTGGTGTCGGCGCTTTCCGGCAACCCGGTACGGCACGACATCGCCATGACCGGCGAGATCACGCTGTCGGGCCGCGTGCTGCCGATCGGCGGGGTCAAGGAGAAGGTGCTCGGCGCGGTGCGGGCGGGGATCCGCCGCGTGGTGCTGCCGAAGGAGAACGTCGCCGACCTCGAGGACCTGACGCCCGAGGTGCGCGAGGGGCTAGAGGTCATCGCCGTCGATCAGCTGGGCGAGGTGCTGGGCGCGGCGCTGCGTGGCGGCTCGTTCAAGGAGGGCCGGCTGGTGCTGTCGGCGAGCCCCGGCGGCAGCGAGGCCGACCTCGCCGAACCTGCAGCCTGAGGAATCCGGCGGCGGGCCGGCAGCCGGGGGTCCGGTCTGCCGGCCCGGTGACGCTCAGCCGGCCCCGCCGTAGGTGACCGCTATGGTGGTCTCGCCGTCCTCGTCGGACACCATGATCATGGCGGTCGAGCCGCCCCCTTCGGCCTGGATCATGCCCCCCTGCGAGCCCTGCGCCGAGAAGGTGCTCTTGGAGACGTCGAGCCCGGCCGCCTTGAGCTCGCGCTCGTAGAACTCGAGCACCTCCGCCACCGAGTCGCCGGTGCGGAAGCTGGCGCCGCCCGAGCGCTGCCCCCCCTGGGTGGCGCTGTAGCTGCCCTCGGGACCCGAGGCGCCGGGGTAGACCGGCAGCCAGTCGGGCAGCTGCTGGTCGGCCGCGCCGGTGCCGATCCGGGTCTCGCCCTCGGGAGTGGTGATCGTCACGCCGCCCTCGTCGCCCTGGCCGAACACGATGGACGACGCGCCCTCGTCGGTCTCGAAGCTGACGCGGCCCTCGGAGATGTCCTCGAAGTCCACCGTGACCACCTCGCCGGTGCGGGTGTTCCGGACCGTCATGGTTCCGGCCTCGTCGTCGCTCTCCACCAGCTCGAGCTCGGGGTTGAGCCTGACCGCCAGCTCTGCCGCGGCGCGCGCCGGGTTGGCCTCGAAGTCTGCCGCAATGTCCTTGGCCTTGTTGGCGACGAAGACGCCGCAGGCCCCCATCAGGATCAGGAACAGCACGATCAGGCCGAGGCAGCCGACCAACACCCAGACCCAGGGGCTGGTCTTCTTCTTGCCGCCGGCGGGCGGCGTAGGTGAGACTGGGGCTTGGGGCTCGGACATGGTCTTCCTCCTCCGGGGGGTTGTGGTTCGACGCGCCGCAGCCTAGCACCGCCGCCGCCGCGCACCCAACAAGGATCTTCTCCTGGCGTCCCGGGCCGGCGGGCTCAGCGGCCCAGCTCGGCCAGGTAGCGGCGGCCGGCCGCCATCAGCCCGACGAACCCGGGCTCGTCGCCGCTCGCCACCGCGGCGCGCAGCCGCTCGACCGCGGCCGCCAGCCGTTCGAGCGCCCCGTCGCCGAACTCGTTGAGGCGCTGGATCTCGAAGTACAGGTGCGGGTTCTCGCGCGCCACGTCGGCCGCCACTGCGAGCTGGCGGTCGAAGGTGGTGCTCGACAGCCGCGCCAGCCGCGCGGCCGGCTGCCCGCTGGCGGCCAGGGCGGTGAAGAAGGCGATGTTCAAGGCGTGCGACAGCCCCAGCACCCAGGCGATCGCTCGGTCGTGGTCGTCGACCGACATCTCCACGATATCGGCCATCGTCGACCCGAACAGGCGGCGCACCTCGGCGGTGGCCGCGGCGCAGCCCACGTCCACCAGGATCACGTGCCGGCCCGACAGCAGCTCGGTGTCGGGCCCGAACATCGGGTGGATCGAGGTCACGCGGCCACCCGCCGCCGCCAGCGCCGTCAGCTCGGTGGCGATCGGCCGCTTGAGCGAGCCGACGTCGAACACCACCCCGGCGGGCGGCGACGGTTCCAGCTGCCGCAGGATGTCGCGGGTCACCCGAAGCTCGGTGGCCAGCACGACGAGGTCGTGATCTAGCGGCGCGTCGCGCCAGTCGGGCCGCCAGGCGTAGCCGGCGACCTCGCCGGCCGGGTCGGCGATCTCGACGCCGTAGCCCTGCGAGGCGAGGAAGCCGGCGAGCCAGCGTCCCATGCGCCCGGCGCCGCCGATCACCAGCGCCCGCCGGCCGTCGCCACCGCCGCTGGCCGCCACTCGCTGCCTCTCCTGGGCCGACAGCGCCAGCTCGATCAGCCTGCCGACCAGCCCCTCGGCCGCCGCCTCGGGCAGACCCAGGCGGCGCGCCGTGGCGCGCGCCCGCTCGACGACCTCCTTTTCCTGGCTGTAGTCGCGGATCGGCCGGCCGGCGTCGAGCTTGGCCCGCCCCACCGCCGCCACCAGCTCCTGCCGCCGGGCGACCAGCTCGAGCAGCCGGCGGTCCAGCTCGGCGAGCTCCTCGCGCAGCGATTCCAGTCCCATGGCTCCCCCTTTCGAGGTGGTGCCGGGATTCTACGCGCCGCCGGCCGCGGGCTCGCGCGGGGGGTCCGGGTCAGTCCGACTCGTCGATACGCCGGAAAGCCGATTCGAGGGCGTTGAAGCCGCCGCCGCTGCGACGCTTCTGGTACTCCTGGAAATCGGCCCGGCTGCCCTCGACGTTGGAGCCCTCGAGCGCCAGCGCGATGCGACGCCGGCGGCGGTCCACCGACATCACCTGGACCGCCACCTCCTTGCCGGGCGGGAAGGCGCGCGCCGGCGAGGTCTCGCGCGGAATCGACATCGAGCGCGCCGGCAGCAGCCCGGTGACGCCCGGCGCCAGCTCGATGAAGGCGCCGATCGAGGTGGCCCTCTCGACCCTGCCCTTGACCACCTTGCCGCGCGGGAACTGGTCGATGACGTCCTGCCACGGGTCGGGCTCGAGCGCCTTCATCGACAGCGAGATGCGGCGGGCTCCCTTCTCGACCTTGAGCACCTTGACCCGCACCGTCTGCCCCAGCTCGAGCACGTCGCTCGGGCGCTCGACCCGGCGGCGGGCGATCTCCGACACGTGCACCAGGCCCTGGAGACCCCCCAGGTCGACGAAGGCGCCGAAGTCGGTGAGCGATGCCACCCGGCCGTCGAGCACCGCGCCGGTGGTCACCCGCTCCTTGACCGCCGCCCGCTGCCGGGAGTGCTCGCCGCGCAGGTGGGCGGCGCGCGAGACGACGATGCGGCGCCCCCCCTTGTGGATGCGCAGGACGCGGAACTGGAGGGTGCGGTCGAGATAGCTTTCCGGCGACTCGACGGTGCCCAGCTCCATCTCGGACATCGGGCAGAAGGCGGGCAGGGCGTCGATCGCCAGGTGGAAGCCGCCGTTGTTCCAGCCGATCACCCTGGCCTCGATCGACTCGCGCTGCTCGAGTGCCCGGCGCAGCGCCTGGACCTCCGGCTTCTCGGGTTCGTCGGGAGCCGCCTCGGCGTCGTCGCCCTCGGCCTCCGCGGCGGTGTCTCCGGCGGGAGCCTCGCCGTCGCCGGCGGCCTCGACCTCCGGAGCGTCCGGCGCCGGCGGCTCCGCCGCCTCGGCCTCGGCCGGCGCGGGCTCGGGCTGCTCGGCGTCGGCCTCCGCCGACTCGGCCTCGACCGGTGCGGGCTCGGGCTGCTGGGCCCCGGCCTCCGCCGCCTCGACCTCGGCCGGCGCGGGCTCGGGCTGGGCCTCGAGCTCCGCCGCCTCGGCCTCGGCCGGCCCGGGCTCGGGCTGAGCCTCGACCTCCGCCGCCTCGGCCTCGACCGGCGCGGGCTCGGGCTGGGCCTCGACCTC
>JBFGNS010000072.1:0-22095 GCA_041574955.1 Thermoanaerobaculia bacterium
CCGCCAACCAGTCGGCGCTCTACCCGTGCGGCGCCGGGTGCACGGTCACCGAAGACCCCGAGGTGACCTGTGACGACGGCGTCGACAACGACTGCGACGGCCTGGTCGACGGCGACGATCCCGACTGCCCGCCGCAGTGCGTGCCGACCGAGGACCCCGAGGTCACCTGCAACGACGGCGTCGACAACGACTGCGACGGCCTGGTCGACGGCGACGATCCCGACTGCGCGCCGCCGGTCGACTGCTCCCAGTTCCAGGACCGCAACTCCTGCCGGGCCGAGCCCGCCTGCCGCTGGAACAACAAGGACAAGGTCTGCGTGCCGAGATAGCGGCGCACCCGAGACCTCCCGCTCACCGCCCCGGGGCCGGGAACGCCCGCCCCGGGGTCGGTCCGTCTAGCGCTCTTCGAACCCGTACGTGAGGTGGAAGGGCACGCCGTACGTGCACCTGATGGTGCCGCTCGAGGACCGCGAGTAGCCGTCCGACCGAGACCTGCATGAGCGCGCGGCGGTCGGGTGCGCGCGGTGCGCCCGGCCAGTGCCGGGCTCTGCCAGCTTCCTCTACAATGGCCCCAACCTTCGAAGTCGGCTCACATGATCGGCCGGACTCTGTCCCACTACACGATCACCGCCAAGCTCGGCGAGGGCGGCATGGGAGAGGTCTACGCGGCCGAGGACAGCCGTCTTCAGCGCCGGGTAGCGCTCAAGTTCCTGCCCGAGGAGGTCGCCGACAACCGCGAGGCGCTCGAGCGGTTCACGCGCGAGGCGCAGACCGCCTCGGGTCTGAACCACCCCCACATCTGCACCATCCACGACATCGACGAGCACGACGGCCTGGCGTTCATCGTGATGGAGCTGCTGCAAGGACGAACGCTGGCCGATCGCATCGCCGGCGCGCCGCTCACCACCGACGAGATCGTGAAGCTGGGCATCCAGATCGCCGACGCACTCGACGCCGCCCATGCCGAGGGGATCGTGCATCGCGACGTCAAGCCGGCGAACCTGTTCGTCACCCAGCGGGGTGACGCGAAGGTCCTGGACTTCGGTCTCGCCAAGCCGACCCGTACCCGGCCGGCGCTGGACAGCGGCGCCGAGACGATGCTGGCGGAAGAGCACCTGACGAGCCCCGGCACCACGCTCGGCACGGTGGCCTACATGTCGCCGGAGCAGGCGCTGGGCAAGGAGCTGGATCGGCGCAGCGATCTGTTCTCGCTAGGCGCGGTGCTCTACGAGATGGCCACCCGAACCCAGCCGTTCCGGGGCGGCGCGACCGGCGCCATCCTGAACGAGATCATCAACAACGCCCCGACCCCGGCGCTGCGGCTCAACCCGGAGCTGCCGGACGCACTGGGCCGGATCCTCGACAAGTGCCTCGAGAAAGACCCCGACCTGCGCTACCAGTCGGCGCGCGAGCTGATGGCGGACCTCAAGCGCCTGCGCCGCGACTCGACGAAGGGCGTGTCGGTCGACAGCTCGGCCACGCAGCCCGCCGCCCGGCCGGTCGAGCAGCCGGCCGAGCAACCGGGTGCCACGGCCGGACGGCCGGACCGCGGACGGCCGGCGTGGATCCCCGTCGCGCTGCTCGCTCTCGTCGCTGCGGCGCTCGGCTGGTGGCTGCTGCCCGAGCGGGATCCGCAGCTCCCGTCCGCGCCGCTCGAGATCACGCCTTTCACCAACGACGGCGCCTGGAAGGCCTGGCCGCAGCTGTCGCCGGATGCCGAGAAGGTCGCCTACGTCTGGTGGCGAGACGATGCCGAGAGCGCGGATGTCTACGTCAAGCCGCTCGGCCTGGGCACCAGACCCCTGCGGCTGACCGACAGCCCCGCCGAAGAGATCTCGCCGGTCTGGTCGCCGGATGGCAGGGAGGTCGCCTTCGCCCGAATCGGCGAGCAGGGGGCTGCCATCTACCTGGTGCCCGCTCTCGGCGGGCAGGAGCGCAAGCTGGTGGATCTGACCGGACCTTCGCAGTCCGTTTCCGGCTACTTTCTGCCGGTCCTGAGCTGGTCGCCGGACGGCAAATGGTTGGCCTTCGCCGAGATGGGCCCGGAGGCCGGACAGGCATACATCGTGCGGCTCTCGCTCGACTCCCTCGAGAAGACGAGGCTCACCTCGCCGCCCGAGGGCACGCTGGGCGACTTCTACCCCGCCTTTTCACCCGACGGCACGCATCTGGCCTTCTTGCGCTCGGGCTCGGCCACCTGGGGCGATCTGGACGTCTGGGTCCAGCCGCTCGCCGGCGGGCAGCCCCGGCGCCTCACCTTCGGCAAGTACGACTCCGCCGCCCCACTCTCCTGGACGCCGGCAGGTGACGAGGTCGTCTACGCCGACACCATCTGGGGCTCGGGAACCATCTACCGCGTCGCCCTGCAGGGCGGAGAGCCGCGACAGATTCCCGGCATCGGACAGAACACCGCCTTCCTGACGGTCAACGGTGGCCGAGTCGTCTATCAGCAGCGACAGACGCTAGCCCCCAATATCTGGCGCGTGCCAGGTCGCATGGCGCCCGCCGCCGACCGGATACCGCGACAGTTCGTCGACTCCATCTGGACCGATCTGACCCCCGCCTACTCGCCGGACGGTCGCAAGGTCGCCTTCCAGTCCCGCCGCGGCGGCCACCCGAACATCTGGCTGTGCGACCAGGACGGGTCGAACCCCGTGCAGCTGACGCGGTTCAAGACCCATACTGGGACCCCTCGCTGGTCGCCGGACGGCCGCAGCGTGGTCTTCGACTCGCTCGAGTCGGGCAATTGGGATCTGTGGGTGGTGGATGCCGAAGGCGGCGCTCCCCGGCAGCTGACCGCGGACCCGGCCGAGGACGGCACTCCCTTCTGGTCGCGGGACGGGCGGTGGATCTACTTCCACTCCACCCGCAGCGGCAGGGCCGAGATCTGGAAGCTGCCCGTCGACGGCGGCCAACCGGTCCAGCTCACCCACGATGGTGGTTTCTACGCCGAGGAGTCGTGGGATGGCCAGACGCTCTACTACACCCCGGCCCACACATGGGGAGGCATCCGGGCGAAAGCGCTCGCCGACGGCGGCGCCGACAGGGAGATCGTGCCGCCGGGGACCCTGCCGAACTGGGGCGACTGGGCCGTGGCCAGGACGGGACTCTACTTCACCACGGTCGAGACTCTGGGCGCCTATCGGACCAGCTACAGGATCCACTTCTTCGATTTCGCCAGCGCAGAAGTGACCCCGGTTCTGCGTCGGGACGGACGGTTCGGCCACGTGTTTCTCGCCGTCTCCCCCGACGAGCAGTGGCTGCTGTTCGGGGAGAACGGCCTGGGGACCGCCGAGCTGATGCTGGCGGAGAACTTCCGCTAGGGGTTCCGACCCGGGTGCGCCGGGTGCGACCGGCCGGCCCGGTCAGACGATCTTCTGCATCGACGCCTTCGGGTCCCGGGCGTCGCGCAGCCCGTCGGCGAGCAGCGCGGCGGGTACAATCGCCGCCACGCGATGTACTGCACCTCCTGCGCGGCCGAGGTTCCGGCCGGGGCCCGGTTCTGCCCCGCCTGCGCGGCGGCCGTGGCGTCGCCGCCGGAGGCCGGGCCCGACGACCGGACCGCGCTGGCGCCCGAGACGCCGACTCCGGCCAGCCACCCGTCGAGCGGCCACCGGCCACCTACCTCGACCAGCCGCCTGGCGTCGGCACCGGCGCTCGACGGCAGCCGCTTCCTGCCCGGCACGCTGATCGCCGAGCGCTACCGGGTGGTCGGGGTGCTGGGCCGCGGCGGCATGGGCGAGGTCTACCGCGCCGACGACTTGAAGCTGGGTCAGCCGGTGGCGCTCAAGTTCCTACCCGGCGCGGTGGAGCGCGATCCGGAGTGGCTCGACCGGTTCCTCAACGAGGTCAAGATCGCCCGCCAGGTCTCGAACCCCAACGTCTGCCGGGTGTACGACGTCGGCGAGGTGGACGGCCACCACTTCCTGTCGATGGAGTACATCGACGGCGAGGACCTGGGCTCGCTGCTGCGGCGGATCGGGCGGCTTCCCGAGGACAAGGCGGTCCAGCTCGCCCGTCAGCTCTGCGCGGGGCTCGCCGCCGCCCACGACCAGGGCGTGCTGCACCGCGACCTGAAGCCGGCCAACGTGATGATCGACGGCCGCGGCAACGCGCGGCTGACCGACTTCGGCCTCGCCGGGCTGGCCGAGACGCTGGCGGACGACGTCGGCTCCGGCACGCCGGCGTTCATGGCCCCCGAGCAGCTCGCCGGGCGCGAGGTGTCGGTGCGAAGCGACCTCTACGCCCTCGGCCTGGTGCTCTACGAGCTGTTCACCGGCAAGCGGGCCTGGCAGGCCAGCTCGGCGGCCGAGCTGTCGAAGCTCCAGCAGGAGTCGTCGCCGACATCGCCCTCGTCGCTGGTCGACGGGCTCGACCCGGCGGTCGAGCGGGTGATCCTGCGCTGTCTCGAGACCGACCCCGCCCGCCGGCCACGCTCGGCGCTCGAGGTGTCGGCGGCGCTGCCCGGCGGCGACCCGCTGGCCGCGGCGCTGGCCGCCGGCGAGACGCCGTCGCCGGAGATGGTCGCGGCGGCCGGCGAAGAGGGCGTCCTGAAGCCCAAGGCGGCGCTCGCCCTGGCGGTGGTCGCGGCGCTGCTGGCCCTGGCGGCTCTCGCCCTCGCCGACCGCAACCAGCTACCCAATCAGCTGCCGCTCGCGCTGCCCCCCGAGGTGCTCGAGCACCAGGCCCGGCAGGCGCTCGAGCGCCTCGGCGCCGACCCCGAGGACGTCACCGACTCGGCGTGGGGCTTCGACTACGACTACGACCTGCGCCGCCACCTCGACTCGGAATGGCAGGGACAGAGCGAGCCCTGGCAGGCGGTCCGCAACGGCCGGCCGGCACTGCTCCATTTCTGGTACCGGCAAAGCCGGCGCCAGCTCATGCCGCTGCGCAACTCTCCGAGCGTGGTGAGTTGGGGCGAGCCGCCGTACGAGTCGAGCGGCATGGCGTCGGTGCGGCTCGACACCGCGGGGCGGCTGCTCGAGTACCTGCGGGTGCCGCCGCAGCTCGAGAGCTCCGAGGCGGCGGCGGAAGGCGCATCTGCCGCGGCTCCGGGCGAGCCCGACTGGGCGGAGCTGTTCGAGCTGGCGGAGCTCGAGATGGCGGCCTTCGCGCCGGCGGCGCCGACCTGGGTGCCGGCGGTCTACGCCGACCGGCGGGCGGCGTGGACCGGGAGCTTTCCCGGGCTGGACGGCGCCGAGGCGCGGGTGGAGGCCGCCGCCTACCGCGGCGAGCCGGTCTATTTCGAGCTCCTCGGGCCGTGGAGCCGCGCCAGCCGGCAGGTGTCGGTCCAGCGCAGCGCGCGCAGCCGCGCCAACCAGATCGTGGTGCTGTCGCTGCTCGTGCTGGTGCTCGTCGGCAGCGGCCTGGTGGCCCGGCGCAACCTGCGCGCCGGTCGCGGCGACCGGCGCGGCGCTCTGCGCATCGCGCTGACGCTGCTGGCGCTCAACGTCGGCGCCTGGGCGCTGCTCTCCCACCACGTCCCGAGCCTCACCGGCGAGATCATCCTGGTGGTCTTCTCGCTCGGCGTGCCGCTGTTCGTGAGCGCGGTGACCTGGCTTCTCTACATCGCGCTCGAGCCGTACCTGCGGCGCTCCAAGCCGCACTGGCTGGTGTCGTGGAGCCGGCTGCTCGGCGGCCGTCACCGCGACCCGCTGGTGGGGCGCGACGTGCTGATCGGCGTGGCGGTGGGCGCCGGTTTGGCGTTCCTCGGCGAGGTCGGCTACCAGCTCAGCCTGTGGCTCGAGCCGGCCGCCACCCGGCCCCCGCCGGTGGTGCTCGAGCCGATGCACGGTCTGGGCAACGCTGTCGGCTGGATGCTGTCGTCGGTCCAGGGGTCGACCTTCGTCGCAATGGCGCTCATCTTCGTCTGGTTCCTGTTCCGCCTGGTGCTGCGCTCGGACCGGATCGCCGCCGGAGCGATGGTGGCGCTGCTGACCTTCACCAGCAGCGCGGGCGCGAGCAGCCTCTCCTGGGTGGGAGTGGCGCTGGCGGCGCTGACCGCGCTGCTGTTGGTGCTGGTCGCCGGACGGTTCGGTCTGCTGGTGCTGATCACCGGGCTGGTCTCCGGCACCGCCATGGCCAACATCCCAATCAGCCTCGAGCTCGCCGCCTGGTGGGCCCGCGGCTCCTGGCTCTGCCTGCTAGCCGTGCTCCTGCTCGCCGCCTGGGCCTTCCACGCCGCGCTCGGCGGCCGCAAGGTGCTGGCCGAGCCGTAGACCCGAGAGGTTCCGCCATGCCACAGCCCGATCCCGACCCGCGCTATCCCATCGGCCCGTGGGAGGATCCCGGCTCGCTCGGCCGAGCCGAGCGGGCGGCGGCGATCGCGGCCGTCGACGCCGCGCCCGCCGCGCTGCGCGCCGCCGTCGCCGGGCTGGACGAGCCGCAGCTCGACACCCGCTACCGGCCCGGCGGCTGGACCGTGCGGCAAGTGGTCCACCACCTGCCCGACAGCCACATGAACAGCTACATCCGGTTCAAGATCGGTCTGACCGAGCGCGAGCCGACGATCCGCACCTACCACGAGGAGCGCTTCGCCGAGCTGCCGGACGCACGCGCCGGCGTCGAGCCGTCGCTCGAGCTGCTCGAGGCGCTCCACCGGCGCTGGGTGCTCCTGCTACGCGCCATCGACGACGCCGGCTGGCAGCGCGTCATCCTGCACCCCGATCTCGGCCGCATGAGCCTGGACTCCCTGCTCGCCTTCTACGCCTGGCACGGCCGCCACCACGTGGCCCACGTCACCGAGCTGCGCCGCCGCCGGGGCTGGTAGCGGGCCGAGCCGCCAGCCGGCCCGGTTCCAGTGCCCGCCCCCCGGCCTCACAGCAGCCGGTCGTAGTGGACCTCGCCGCTGGACTTCTTGTACACCATCACGCCGGTGCTTCCCAGGCTCTTGCGGCCCGCCCTGCCCAGGTAGCACGGGACGAGCGCGCTCCACCATTTGGCCCACTTCGCATCCTGGGTGCCGTAGATCCACTTGGTGGCGGTGGCGGCATCGAAGTGTGCTCGACCGGTGGCGGCGTTGTAGGCGATCAGCCGCGCGTAGGGAGGAGTCGCGTAGCTGTACTCGGAGTGCTGGGCATAGGTCATGAAGTGCGTCCAGCCCTTGCCCCAGGAGTACTTCCGCGCCGTGGTGGCGCCGGCGGGGGTGATCACCACCGAGCTGCCGGCTCCCGACTGCTTGTTGTAGAGCAGGAGGTGCCACTCGTCGTCGGACACCCGGTACGGCTCGACGGTCGTATAACCCGTCTTCCACTTCCGCTGCCACAGGTTGGTGGTGCCACCGGAGCCGAGAAGCGAGGGATCCTCCGCACGGTTGACCTTGTCCAGCCGCGCGATCCCCGTCTTCGAGTCGTAGACCAGGAGGTGATCCCGCTGGAAGCCGGCCGCACCCAGGGTGACGAGGTGGGTCCAGCCCTTGGACCAACGGCCCTGCCACACGTTGGTCGAGCCGGTCTCCGACAGCCTGTCGATCCACACCACGCCGGTGGCGGAGCTGTAGACGAGAACGTAGCGCCCGGCGGCGAGCTCGAGCGTCCGGACCTGGCTCCAGGTCGTCGCCCACTTACCCTCGCCGCGCGGCTCGAGGCTCTTGCCGGTGTCGGCGACCCGGTCGAACCGCACCCTTCCGGTCTTCTTGGAGTAGGAGACGAGGTACTCGCTCTCGCCCAGCTGGTAGGGAGCGAAGTGGGTGAGCCCCGGCTCCCACTTGCCGGCGCGCAGGATCTTGTAGCGCCCGCCCGCCAGGAACTCGAGCGACGCGCGATCCCCGGCGGACAGGCCCTTGGTGTTGGACAGGGTGGCGCAGCCGCCTGGCTTCGGATCCACGTAGGCGTCGGAGTCCAGGTAGTGCATCAGGGAGACGCAGTCGTAGGGACCAACCGGATGCCCACCGGGAGCCGGCCCCACGTTGCCCTTCTTGCCGTGATCCCACGCCGGAACCGGATGGGTCTCGATGAAGACGTCGCGGTCGGGGCGCTGGTGCTCGTGGATGCAGCCCACCGCGTGTCCGATCTCGTGCAGGAGCAACGACGTCAGCTCCGCGGCACCCACTGCGAAATCGGCGGCCACCTCCTGGCGACCGCCCTTCCTGCCGACGCTCTCGGAGTAGCCGCCGCCACCGCCGTCGATCATCTTGAAGAAGATGTGATCCGCCGCCTTCTTGTGGTTGTCCAGCACCAGCTTGAGGGCCGACTGCGAGTTCCAGGTAGCGATCGTCTTGTCCAACCGCTCCCGGGCGGACACGTCGAACCACAGCTTGATCTGGATCCGGTAGGGCACACTGGCGGTCGGCCAGCGCTGGCCGAGATCGCCGACGACGTATCCCATGGTCCCGTTCTCCTTCGAGTCCAGGGTCCGGCGGCGAGGCGGGTCGGCTCCAATCGACTGACTTCACGACCGAACGCCGCTTCACCCGACCGCCCCCGCCCTATCTCCTGCGTGGAGTTGCAGAGACGTTACTCTCGTCGAGCCGGCGCGCGAGCCACCCGAAAGGGGGGGCTCTCTACGCGGTGGTGTGCGTCTGCGGGGCGCCGTGCTAGCGTCCCGGCGATCGCCCATGACCCCCCAGGTCGAATCCCACCACTGCGCCAACTGCTCGGCCCCGCTGGCCACCGAGCTGGGGCAGGTGGAGACGTTCTGCGACTACTGCGACTCGTGGCTCAAGGTCATCCCCGGGGAGGACGAGCTGGCGGTGGTGCGGACCCGCGAGGAGATGAAGTACCGCGAGCGGGTCGCGGTGCAGAAGGCGATCCTCAGGCAGAAGCTCGAGCACGAGGAGGCCGAGCGCTGGCGGCAGACGGCGGCCAGGGTGGCGATCGCGGCGGTGCCGCTGGTCGGCCGGGCGGCCGGGCGCGGGCTGTTCAACGCGGCGCTCAAGCGGGGCGGCGGCTGCGTCGGGTGCGGCTGCCTCGTTCCCGTGGCCCTGCTGCTGGCCGCGCTGGGTCTGCTGCTCGCCTGAGCCGGGGCCTCGGCTCAGCCGCGCGCCGGCGCGCCGGCCGGCCGTGCCGCCTCGCGCATGCGCAGGCGGTGCCAGCCGACGTCCCGGATGGCGCAAAAGGTGCGCTCGAGCAGCAGGCGCTCGACCAGCGGCGAGAGGAAGAGCAGCCAGCGCACGGCGGGCCGCGCCAGAACCCCCGGAACGTCCAGCGCACGAAGCGGCCGGGCTGCTGCTCGACCAGGCCGCGCCGCTCCTGGCGACTACTTCAGCTCGACCAGCACGGCCTTCATCGTCGCCTCGGTGAGGTTCTTCGGCCGGTGATTGCCGGCGGGGGCGAAGATGTGCTCGCCCGCCGCGAACTGCATCTCCTGGCTGGAGCCGTCGGCCGCTTCGAACGCGAAGTGACCGTCGGAGAGCATCACCGCCACGTGGTCGGGATGGTGGTGCATCACCGACGCCTCGCCCGGACCGTAGGTGATCCGCACCACGCGCACCCGCTCGTTCTCGAACTCCACCTTGTAGTGAGCGGCGTCGACCACCGTGGGGTCGGCATCGCCCTCGTTCGCGGCCTCACCGCCGGCGGCTCCCGCCTTGATCTCGATCGACACCGCCTCGAACGGCTGGTCGCTGGTGCTGCGCGGCTGATGCGCTCCCGCCGCCACCCACAGGTGGTCGCCGGCGGCGACCTCGACCGGCTGGGTCGAGCCGTCGGGTAGCGTGAACTCGGCGGTCAGCGGCGTCAGCATCACCGTCACGTGGTCGGGATGGTGGTGCATCACCGACGCCTCGCCCGGACCGTAGGTGATCCGCACCACCCGCATCCGCTCGTTCTCGAACTCCACCTTGTAGTGGACCGGGTCGACCACGGTGGCGTCCTGCACCTGCTCGGCTGCCGGCTCCGCGGCGGCCGGTGCCTGTTCGCTCTCGGGCTGCGCGCAGCCCACGGCCGCTACAGCCAGCGCAAGCGACAGGACCTTCTTCCAGTCTGACAGCATTTCGACCTCCCCCTGTTGGTGGAAACTGCGGCTGGAGTCGCGGAGACTAGCCGGTTTGCCGCCGGCTGCACAAGGCCCGCTCGCCTCGGGCCGGGTTCCCCCGAGCCACCGAGCCGGCGCGGCAGGGGGCCGCAGCGGCCGGGGGGGGACTTCCCCTGGCATTCCGCATGCATCATGCTCGGGGCGGAGCTCCCCGGCATGGCGCCGTTCGCACGGGAGCTACCGGAGGTTCGAAAGACCATGCGCAGCTTCATCGCGCCTCTCGTGATGTCCTTCCTGCTGGCGGCCTGCACCAGCGAGACGCCGACCTCGGACCAGCCGGAGGTCCGGCTGGATCTGACCACCGTCGTCCAGAACTCCCAGTCCGGCTACGACCTGCCGACGCGCGCGGTCATCCGCACTACGAGCGACTGGAGCCAGGCCTGGCAGACGCTCCACCGCGGGCTCAACCCCGGGCCGCCGATCCCGGCGGTCGACTTCGACCGCGAGATGCTGGTGCTGGCGGCGGCCGGCGAGCGCAGCGACGGCTGCTACTCGATCGAGGTCACGCGGGCGACCTTGAAAGGGGACGGCTCGCTCGAGTTCGAGGTGACGGAGACGGTCCCGGGACCGGCCTGCATCTGCACCCAGGCCGTCACCCAGCCGGCCCACGTCGCGCGGCTGTCGCGCGTCGGCGGCGCGCCGCGCTTCCTCCAGCTGCAGCGCGTCGCGGTCTGCTGAGCACCCTGGCAACCGGCCGGCGCGCGCTGGCGTAGCTCAGCGCGTCGGCCGGCCGGTCAGGAGGCTTCTTCCGCGTCCGGGGCGATCTCGATCGAGGTCGAGACGTACGAGGTCTCGCGGCTCGCCTGGTCGCGCACCGCCACCGCCAGGACGTAGCGCCCGGGCGGCAGCTCGAGGCTCAGGACCAGATCGATCACCGGGTCGTCCTCGACGCTGGGCTGCCGAACCTCCCAACTCGTGCCGGTACGGACGACGCGCGGGCGCTCCGGGGTCTTGGCCGCGACGTCGACCTCGACGCCGGCCAGCGGGCCGCCGTCGCCGGGCAGAAAGGTGAGCCGGTCGGCGGGAACGAGCACGTGGAGCGGCACGACGTAGCGCCCGCCTTCCGTCTTGCGCATGGCGCCCGCTCCCAGCCGGGCGTCGAGCGGGTTCTCACCGACGCCCAGGTAGAGCGAGCTGAGCAGCCGGTCGGCCAGCTCCTCCTCCGCCCCCTTGTCGCGGTACGCCAGGCGGTGCCGAACCCTCAGCCGGGGCCTGCTCGGGACCCGGACCTCGATGTAGTGCCCGCGCCGGTCGCCGCCGTGCGGCGGCGTGTAGGCCAGCGAGTAGTAGCTGGTCATGTCCTCGGCGATGCGCGTCAGGTCCTCCCCGAACCGGTTGCGGTTGAACACCGTCCTGCCGCCGGTCTCCTCGGCGAGCAGCGCCATGCCGCTGCGCTCGCCCTGCCGGAGGGCAGCGGCGACCTGCCCGCTGTTGAACCGGAAGTCGGCACCGCGGCGGTCGGCCGAGCCGAGCCCGCCGGTGGTCAGCCCCGAGGGCTGCAGCGCGTAGAAGGTCACCCGGTTGGCGTTGGCGCCGCGCGTCATCTCCTCGAACTGCATGCTGAGCGCCTCGGGCAGGCGGAAGGCGGACGGCTCCGCTCGTCCCGGGCAGATCGCCTGCACCATCTCCACCAGGTCGTTGCCCGGGGCGGTCTCGAGCGCGTCGGAGAGATAGAGCAGGATCTTGACGCCGTCCAGGCCGCCCAGGAAAGAGGCCACGGTCTCGAGGCTGCGCAGCGTGACGTCGATCCGCTGCGCGGCTATAGAGCCGTAGGCCTGGATCTCGAAGCGCGACCGAATGAAGAACCGGTCGCAGGGATCTCCCACCCGGGCACCCAGGTTGACAACCTCCTCCCAGATCTGCTGCAGGCGGCTGACCGACAGCCGCTTCTCCTGCGCGGCCAGGTTGCCGGCGTTGCCCGAGCGGGCGATCCGGTCGAGCGCCGCCTCGAGCTCGCGCCGGTCCGAGCCGAAGCCGGCCTCGGTGTAGAGGCCCTCCTCCTGGCGCAGGATCAGAACACGCTCGGGCACCACCTCGGGCGAGTCGAGAAACGCCCGCAGGTCCTGGATCAGCCGGTTGCGGCTGCTCACCGACAGCTGGCTCTGGTCGAAGTAGAGCACGAGATGGGCCGGCGACGGGGCCGCCTCGGCCCGTGGCCGCGGCGCGGCGGACGTCCCGACCGCCTCGGCCTCGGGCGGCGTCGCGGCGAGCTCGAGCCGCTCGCTGCCGATCTCCGAGAAGTGGGTGATCTCGACCGGTTTGCCGTCCTCACGCACCTCGAAGTCAGCGGCGGTCAGCCCGGGCACCGGGTTGCCGTCGGCATCGGTCACCCAGGCCTCGACGTTGACCAGCCGGACATCGACCACCTCGCCGAACCGCCCGCTCGCCGGCTCCTGCGCACCCGCCCACGGGCCGGCGGCCGCCGCCAACAGTGCCGCCGCGACGGCGCTCGATGTCTTCCAGAATCCGATCTTCGATCCCATGCGTCACTCTCCTCGCCTGCCGGTGATGGTACCGGTTCTCGAGCCACGGCCGCGGGGCGCGGCGCACCATCGGCTCACTGCCGACCCTCCGGAAGCAAGGTCCCTGCCATCAGTGCGGAGCGAGGGGACCCCGAACGAGCGGGATCCCCCGGCCCTGCTCGAACCACTCGAGCTCGCCGGCGGCCGCTGCCGGCCGCCAACCGGCCCCGGCTCTAGGTCGCCTTTCTCCTCGCCTCGAGGAACCGCTGCGCCTGCTGGATCTCGGCATGCCGGCCCGTGGGCTGCGGGCAGACCTCGGCGAGCTGCCGGTAGAACGACTCGGCGAGCGCCAGCTCCCCCGCCCGCTCGGCGGCCCCGGCCGCGCCCGACAGGCTGTTGAAGCGGTTGGGAGACCGCTCGAGGGCGACCTCGTAGGCGGCGACCGCCTCGCGCTGCCGGCCGGCGGCGGCCAGCAGGTCGCCGTACAGCTCGTTCGCCGGCAGGACCTCGCCCGGGGTCACCGGGTTCTTCTCGGTCGTCGACTCCATCTCGGCCGCCTTGCGGGCCAACTCGAGGGCGCCCTCGGTGTTGCCGGCCGCGTTCTCGATCCAGGCCTCGGCGGCGAGGCGCTGGATCGCCACCTGGAGGCCCCAGTCGTACGCCTGGCCGAGGCCGCGGGCTCGCTCCTCGAGCCGCGCCAGCTCGGCGACGGCGGCGCGCGCGTCGTCGAGCGCGCCGGTGTGCGCCGCGCCCAGCGCGAGGGCGAACCAGGTGATCGCCTCGAGGTGTGGGTAGCGGTCCCAGGCCAGCTCGGCGGGGGTGCGCGGGCGAAGCGTCGCGGCCCGCTGCCAGTCGCGCCGCTCGAGCGCCAGCCTGGCGGGCACGGCGGCCAGGGCGTAGGCCGACACCGGGCTCTCGTAGTACGGCGGCTGGAGGGCGATCATCGCCGCCAGCACCGCCTCGGCGGCCACGTCGTCGGCGCGCTGCAGGTAGGCGTAGGCGAGATAGTCGAGAGCGTGCAGGTGGTGGTGCAAGACCTCGCCGGCCGGGGTGCGGCGCTCGGCGGCGCGGGCGGCGCGCACGTTGAACTCGATCGACTCGGGCCACAGACCCAGGCGGGTGAAGATGTGGCTGGTCATGTGGAGGGCGTGGGTGTTCTCCGGCGCCAGGGCGTCGTAGCGGCGGGCGATGTCGAGCGCGCGCCCGGCGAGCGGCGGGAAGTCGTAGGCGTGAATCGTGTAGTGGTGCGCTCCCGGGTGGTGGGGCATCTGCTCGAGCAGGCCTTCCAGCATGCGGCCGGCCTCGAGCTGGTTGGCGTAGCTCTTGTCTTCGGCCGGCGCGGTTGCGAGCAGCCCGAGGGCGTGGAACAGGGCCGCCTCGGGATCGTCCGGGTGGGCGGCGTGGACCGCCGACCAGCCGTCGCGGAAGCTGGCGACCCGCTCGCGCTCGCTGCGCTCCGCGCCCCGGTAGTAGGCGGCCAGGGCGTCGATCCAGGCGCGCTCGCGGTCGCTGGTGTGGGCCGCCTGGCGCGCCCGCGCCAGCAGCATCTCGCCCTCGGCGCGCTGCTCGGCCGACACGGTGTCGGGCCACAGCGGATGGACCCAGCTCATGGCGATGCCCCAGTAGGCCAGGGCACACTCGGGGTCGAGATGGCTGGCGGCGAGGAAGGCCGGCTCGGCGCGCTCGTAGTTCATGTGGTGGACGAGCGCCAGGCCGCGCTCGAGCTCGACCTGCGCCTCGGGGGCGCACGAGGTCGGGAACTGGACCACGCCCAGGGGCTCGCCCTCGGCGCTCGTCACCGGCGTACCGACGCCGCCCGCGTGAGCGTGCGGACCGGGCGCCTCGGCGGCCGGGGCCGGCACGGCCGGGACCAGCAGCAGGGCCAGGGCGGCCCCGGCAGCGGACCGGCGAAGATCGTGGGGAGGGGTTCGTGAAATCATGGTCGTCATCTCCTTCCGAGCACAAGAGATTGAGACCATTCGAGCCCGCAAGTCAATCCGGAAAACACCTCAGGCCCGCGGCCGGTCGGCGACCGGATCGCGGGGCTGCGGTGGCATGACGGGGCCGTTCCAGTCGGCCCACTCCGGGGGCCGATGAGCGCCCTCGGCGCCGCCGAGCTGGAGGCCTTCCGGGCCGGCCGGCATACCACCCTCTACCGCCGGCTCGGCGCCCACCCGGACGCCGACGGCTGCGCGTTCGCCGTCTGGGCGCCGGCGGCGCGGGCGGTCAAGGTGGTGGGCGAGGTGGCGCCGCGCGGCCGCGCGCTCAAGCGCACCCGCGGCGGCATCTGGACAGGCCGGGTGCCGCGAGCGCGGCCGGGGCAGCTCTACCGGCTGACGGTCACCGATTCACGCGGCCGGGAGACCGAGAAGCTCGATCCGTTCGCGGTCGCCTTCCGGGATCCGGCGCGGCCCGACGCCGTCGTGCCGGAGCCGCCGCGGCGGTGGCGCGACGGCGGCTGGATGCGGGAGCGCACCGCGCGCCAGGCGCCGGACCGGCCGCTGAGCGTCTACGAGGTCCACCTCGGCTCCTGGCGGCGCGCCGCCGACGGCGGCTTCCTGGGCTACCGGGAGAGCGCCCGCCAGCTCGCCGCCCACGCCGGCGAGCTGGGGTTCACCCACGTCGAGCTGCTGCCGCTGGCCGAGCATCCGTTCTACGGCTCGTGGGGCTATCAGGCGACCGGCTACTTCGCTCCGACCTGCCGCTACGGCTCGCCGCGCGAGCTGATGGCGGCGGTCGAGACCCTCCACCAGGCCGGCCTGGGTGTGATCCTCGACTGGGTGCCGAGCCACTTCCCCACCGACCTCCACGGCCTGTTCCGCTTCGACGGCGAGGCGCTGTTCGAGCACCCGGATCCGCGCAAGGGACACCACCCGGACTGGGACAGCGCGATCTTCAACTACGAGTCGGGCGAGGTGCGGAGCTTCCTGCTGTCGAGCGCGCGCTGGTGGCTCGAGACCTTCCACCTCGACGGACTGCGGATCGACGCCGTCGCTTCGATGCTCTACCTCGACTACTCGCGGGGCGAAGGCGAATGGCAGCCCAACGAGCACGGCGGCAACCAGAACCTGGCCGCTATCGAGCTGTTGCGCGCGCTCAACCGCATGGTGCACGAGGAGTTCCCGGGGGCGCTGGTGGTGGCCGAGGAGTCGACCGCCTGGCCGGGGGTGACCCGCGCCGCCGACCACGACGGGTTGGGCTTCGACCTCAAGTGGGACATGGGGTGGATGCACGACACCCTGGCCTTTCTGCGGCGCGAGCCGATCCACCGGCCCCACCACCACAACGAGCTCACCTTTCGCATGCTGTACGCCCACCAGGAGCGGTTCCTGCTGGCGCTGTCGCACGACGAGGTGGTGCACGCCAAGGGGTCTCTGGCCTCGAAGATGCCCGGCGGCGAGACCGAGCGGCTGGCGCAGCTGCGGCTGCTGCTGGGCTACATGTGGGCGCAGCCGGGCAAGAAGCTCCTGTTCATGGGCGGCGAGCTGGGGCAGGCGTCCGAGTGGAGCCACGACGGCGAGCTCGACTGGCGGCTGCTCGAGCGCCCGGCGCACCGCGGCGTGCGGCGCTGGGTCGAGGAGCTCAACGCGCTGCTGGCCGCCCAGCCGGCGCTCCACGAGCGCGACTTCGAGCCCGCGGGCTTCGCCTGGGTGGACGCCGACGACGGCGAGCGCAGCCTGCTGAGCTTCCTGCGCTTCGACCGCGCCGGCCGGCCGCTCTTGGTGGTGGCCAACTTCTCGGCCGAGCCGTGGTCCGGTCACCGGCTGGGGGTGCCCGAAGCGGGGCGCTGGCGCACCCTGCTGTCGAGCGACGAGCGGCGCTTCGGGGGCGGCGGCTCGAGCCCGGGCCGGCTACGCGCCGAGGCCCGACCGCTGCACGGCTATCCGGCTTCGCTCACCATCGACGTGCCGTCGTTCGGCGTGGTGTTCGCCGGCCGCGGCGGCTAGCCGCCGGTGATGTAGTTGGTCAGCTGCTGGATCTCGAACTCGCGGTCCTCGATCAGGCCGCGCACCACGTCGCCGATCGAGATCACGCCGACCACCTTGCCCTCGACCGCCACCGGCAGGTGGCGGACGCGCTTGTCGGTCATCACCGCCATCGCCTCTTCGACGTCGCACTCGGGCCGGATGGTGTGGACCGGCGAGGACATGATCTCGCTGACCTGGGTCTGGCGTGACGACCTGCCCTTGAGGATCACCTTGCGGGCGTAGTCGCGCTCGGAGACGATGCCGACGAGCTTCTCGCCCTCCATGACCAGCAACGCGCCGATGGCGCGCCGGGCCATCTGGTCGATCGCCTCGTAGACCGTGTCGCTAGGTCCCAGCGACCAGACGTCCCGACCCTTGAACTTCAAGAGATCGGCAACCTGTTTCATTTATAACGCCAGAGGTTAGCATCTTCGACTTGGGAAACCAAGCGGGGGGTCGTGGTCCGACCGGCCCTTTAACAGCCGCGAGGCGGCCGCCCGGATGAAGCAGGTTACCCGCGACAACCTGGGCAAGTCCGCGGCCCTGGTCATCGACGGCGAGGTGGTGACGGCGCACAAGATCCGCGCGGTCATCGACAGCGGCCTGGTGCAGCTCTCCCGCTGCACCGACGACGCCTGCGACTACATCCTGGCCCGGCTCGAGACCCGCTGAGCAGCGCCCCGGCGAATCGCGGCGGCAAACGGCTACCATACGACCCGCCATGGCAATCCGGGAAGGCGCGTGGGACTGCGACGTCTGCGGCCGCGTCGGCAACCGCGGGCCGGAGAAGCACTGTGCCGGCTGCGGTCACCCGCGCGGCGAGGAGGTCAAGCTCTACCTGCCCGAAGACGCTCCGGAGCTCAGCGAGCAGGCGGCGCTCGACCGCGCCTTGGCCGGGCCCGACTGGAGCTGCGAGCACTGCGACGGCGACAACCGCGCCGACTACGAGCACTGCACCGGCTGTGGCGCGCCGCGCGGCGAGTCCGCCGAGCGCGAGGTGATCGAGCATCGGACGCCGGTAGCGGCCTCTTCGGCGCGGCCGGAGCCGCGGCGCGAGGTGCAGCCCGCGGCCGACACCCCGCCGCCGGCTCCGCCCTCCAAGAAGCGGCGCAAGGAGCTTCGCGAGAAGCACCGCCGAGAGAAGCGCAAGGGCTGCCGCCGGCCGCTCGTGATCGGGCTCGCGCTCCTGGCGGCCCTCGTCGCGCTGATCGCCTGGTGCGGCCGCACCAGCGAGGCCACCGCCACGGTGACCGGCTTCGCCTGGGAGCGGACGATCCAGGTCGAGAAGCTCCTCACCGTCACCGAGGAGGCGCTGCCCAGCCAGGTGCCACCCGGCGCCCGCCGGCTCGACGCCGAGCGCGAGGGCGCCACCCGCACCGTCACCGAGCGGGTGCAGGTGGGCACCGAGCGGGTCAAGGTGGGGGTGCGCGACCTCGGCAACGGCTTCTTCGAGGACGTCTACGAGGACCGCCCGATCTACGAGCTCAGGCAGCGGCAGGTACCGGTGCGCGGCCCGCCCGCCGGCGGCAAGGTGCGCTACCAGATCGACCGCTGGCAGACGGTGCGCGAGGCGAAGGCCTCCGGCGGCGACCGCTCACCGCGCTGGCCCGATCCGGCGCTGGCGGCCGGCGAGCGCGGCGGCGAGCGCGCCGAGCGGCTGACCGTGCTGCTCGCCGCTACCGACGGCCGCCGCCTGCGTTACCGGGCGCGCGACGAGGCCGAATGGCGCCGTTTCGCCCCTGGCCAGGAGTTCCTGGTCGAGGCCACCGCCTCGGGCACGGTCCGCTCGCTGTCGCGCCGCTAGCCCGCAGGCTACTGCCCGTGGCGGATCGACCGCGCGGCTGGTCGGTCCCGGCGTCCGGATGGCGCGCTCGCGCCCGGCCTTGACAAGGCTCGCAAATGTCAGTAATTTCTGTCGTGACAGAACTATCGGAGAACGACGATGCAGCCTCTGAGCCCGGTCGCGAGACAGTTCATCCTCCACTGGGGCGAGATGAGCAGCCGCTGGGGCATCAACCGGACGGTGGCCCAGATCCACGCCCTGCTCTACATCTCGCCCGAGCCGCTCAACGCCCAGCAGATCGCCACCACGCTGTCGGTGGCGCGCTCCAACGTCAGCACCAGCCTGCGCGAGCTGCAGGCCTGGGGCATCGTGCGTGTCGTGCACCTGCTGGGTGACCGGCGCGACCACTTCGAGACCGTGCAGGACGCCTGGAAGATGATGCAGGTCATCCTCGATCAGCGCAAACGGCGCGAGATCGACCCGACCATCGAGATGCTCGGCGAGCTGGTGGAGCAGGCCGCCCACGGCGGAGCCGAAGAGAGCTACCCGCGGCAGCGGATGGAGGAGCTGCTGCAGCTGCTCGAGATGCTGACCCTGTGGTACGAGCAGATGGGCAAGCTGCCGTCCAAGGTGCAGAAGAAGGTGCTCAAGATGGGCCGCAGGATCCAGAAGCTCGCCCAATGAGCCGGCTGGCGCCAGCGACGGCGTCGCCTGACCCGGCCGCGGCTGCCCCGGGGCTGCTCGAACGGCTCGGCGCGCTGTGCTCGCGGCAGCAGCTGCCCGGTCTCGCCACCCGGCTGCGCGAGCTCGAGCTGTGGCTGGCCGACGATATGGAAAGCTGCGCCGGCGAGCTGGCGCGGCTGCCGCGCGGCTCCACGGCGGTGCGGCGCAGCGCCCACCACCTGCTCGATCTCGGCGGCAAGCGGCTGCGGCCCGCCTGCGTGGCTCTGGCCGCGAGGCTAGGCAGCGGCTTCGGCGACGCGGCGCGCGAGCTGGCGGTGGCGGTGGAGCTGATCCACAACGCCTCGCTGCTGCACGACGACGTCATCGACCTCGGCGCGCGGCGGCGCGGCGCTCCGGCGGCGCGGGTCGTCTACGGCAACGCCGCCTCGGTGGTGGCCGGCAACTGGCTGCTGGTGACGGCGCTCGAGCGCGTCGCGCGCACGGGGCTGCCGGGCGCCGTCGAGCGCACTCTGCGCACCATCGGCCGGATGATCGCCGCCGAGGCCATCCAGCTCGACAACCGCGGGCGGCTCAACCTGTCGCGCATGGACTATTTCCGGGTGATCCGCGGCAAGACGGCCGCCCTGTTCCGCTGGGCGCTTTTCCACGGCGGCCTGGCCGGCGGGTTGCCGGAGCGCCACTGCCGGGCACTCGAGCGCTACGGCTCGCGGCTCGGCGTCGCCTTTCAGCTGGTCGACGACCTGCTCGACTACGCGGGCGACAGCCGGCTCACCGGCAAGCCGCTGTTCGCCGATCTGCGGGAGGGCAAGATCACCTACCCGCTGCTGCTGGCCCTCGAGCGCCGGCCGGCGCTCAGGCCGTTGGCGCGCGACCTCGTGGCGGCACCCGCCGGCACCCCGCTGCCCGCGGAGTGGGCGCGCCGCGTGCGACAGGCGATCGTCGCCAGCGGGGGTGTCCGCGACTGCCGGGCGCTGGCCCGCAGCCGGGTGCGCTCCGCCGTCGCCTGTCTGGCGGATCTCCCTTCCGGGCCGGGACGCGACGCCCTGGTGGTGCTGGCCGAGGCGGCGGTCCGCCGCGGCGGGTGAGCCATGCTGATACAGCTCGAAGGTGACGCGGAGACCGCCGCCGTCCGGCGCGAGCTGGCGCGGCGCGGGCTGTGGGTGCGGGCCCTGCGCGATAGCCGGGACCCGCGGCGGGTTCAGCTGCTGGTGGCCGACGGCTCGGCAGCGGTCTCCGCCGCCGAGCTGCTGGCGGTCGACGGCGTGGCCTCGGTGGCCGTGCGCGAGCCCTCCCATCCCCGCCTCGACGCACAGCCGCCGACGGTCGTCGTCGAGGGCGTGCCGATCGGCACGGGTCCGGAGGTCGAGCCGGTCTTCATGGCGGGTCCGTGCAGCGTCGAGTCCGCCGAGCAGATTCTCGAGCTGGCCGCCGCCCTGGCGCCGCTCGGGGTGCGCTTTCTGCGGGGCGGCGCCTTCAAGCCGCGCACCTCGCCCTACTCCTTCCAGGGTCACGGCGCACCGGCACTCGGCTGGCTGCGCGAAGCGGCCGACGCCCACGGCCTGCTGGTGGTCACCGAGGCGCTCGGCGTCGAGCACGTCCCGGCAGTCGCCGAGGCGGCGGACCTCGTCCAGATCGGCTCGCGCAACATGCATCACACGCCGCTGCTGCGAGCGGTCGGCGCCACCGGCAAGCCGGTGCTGCTCAAGCGGGGCATGGCCGCCACGCTCGACGAATGGCTGCTGGCAGCGGAGTACTGCCTGGTGAACGGCGCAGCCGGCGTGGTGCTCTGCGAGCGCGGCGTGCGCGGCTTCGACCGCCACACCCGCAACCTGCTCGACCTCGGCGCGGCGGCGCTCCTGGCCCACGTCCACCGCCTGCCGGTGATCGTCGATCCCTCGCACGCCGCCGGCCGGCGCGACATCCTGGCGCCGCTCGCCCGCGCCGCGCTGGCGGCCGGCTGCGCCGGGCTGATGCTCGAGGTTCACCGGGATCCGGGGCGCGCGCTGAGCGACGGCCCGCAGGCGCTGTCGGTCGACTCGCTGCGCGCCATCATCGACGGTCGGCCCCGCTGATCGCGGACAGCCACCCACCGGCCTGCCTCGAGCTCTAGGCCTCGTGCCGAGGGTCGGTCCGCCCCGGCCACACAGGTGCTAGGTTGAACGGGCCGAGGTCGAACGCTCGGGGGAGTCAGCTTGCGCCGCATCGCCACCGCTATCGCGATCCTGCTGAGCGGCACCGCCGCAGCGGTGGGTGCCGGTATCGACCACCTTGTCCTCGGTGCCGCCGATCTGGAGGCCGGCATGCGGGAGTTTCACGCCCTGACCGGGGTGGAGCCCGTCCGCGGCGGCGAGCATCCCGGGGCCGGTACGCGCAACGCCCTGGCCTCGCTCGGTCCCGGGATCTACATCGAGATCCTCGCCCCGGTGCCCGGCGTCGCCCAGAACCCGATGCTGCCGGACCTGGCGTCGCTCGACCGGCTGACCCCGGTGATGTGGGCGGTCGCGGTGGACGACGCGCGCGCCGCGGCGGAGCGGCTCGGCGCGGCGGGCTACCCGGCCTGGGGCCCGGTGGGCGGCTCGCGGCGGCTGCCCGACGGCGGACTGCTCGAGTGGCAGGTCGTGGTGGTGCCGTTCGCCACCTCCTACCTGCCGTTCTTCATCGACTGGTCCGAGGGCTCCTCCCACCCGTCGACCACCAGCCCGGGCGGCTGCTCGCTGGCTGAGGTGAGGATCACCGACCCCGAGCCGGAGAGGCTCGCCCGCCTCGTCGAGGAGCTCGGCCTCGAGGTGACGGTCGAGCAGCGCGAGGTCGCCGGGCTGAGCTTCGTCATCGACTGCCCGCCGGGCAGCACCGAGTTCCACGGCGAACGGTAGTCGCGGCCATCACCCTCGACGACGGTCAGCGGGCGCCGTCGCTACCGACGACGTCCACGGCCACCATCTCCTGGTGGTTTCTGACGTAGATGGTGCGGCCGGCGAAGCTGGGCGGAGCGAACGCCGGGCTGCGGCCCAGCACGTCGAGCGAGGCCCGCTCGCGAAAGCCCTCGGGGTCGGCCGCGACGACGCGCAGGCGGCCCGACATCTGCTCGAGGATCACCAGGTGGCCGTCGACCAGGATGAGAGAGCCCTCGGCGAGCGGCTGGCGCCAGCGCACCGCTTCGCCCACGACGTCGAGACACACCAGCTGGTCCTTCCCCAGCCCGTAGAGCGAGCCGAAGCGGTGCACG
>JBFGNS010000073.1:0-22091 GCA_041574955.1 Thermoanaerobaculia bacterium
AGGTAGAGAATGCACAGAGTGATTCCGGGACTTGCGATCCTGCTGCTCATCGCCGCACTCGCCGCGGCGCCTGCGCGGGGCGAGGTAGTCCGAGTACGCCTGCGGTGCCCTCCGACGGTGAGGCGCGGATCTCGCCGAGCGGCTCGGTGAGAAGCTCAGGCTAGTCGCCGCGCGCCAGGTGGAAGGTCATCAGGCCGGCTCGCTCGCCGCCGGCCCATGAGCTCCACACGCTGGTCACCTTCTCGTCCTCGAGCAGCCGGATCTCGGCCGAGTGGATGTGCTGGTCGACCGTGGGGTCGAGGTTGGTGCCGCCGGTGAAGTCGAACACCAGGCGGTCGGCAGCGCTCGCGGCGCGGTCGAGCCGCATCGTCGGCTGGTTGCCTGCGGCGCAGTAGTGGGTGAGCACCAGCTCGTCGCCGTCCAGGTGGTACATGTTGATCATCTCGTGCGGGCTGTCCGGCCCCATGGTCTCCATCACCACCGTGCCGGCAGCCGACACCCGGAACCGGTGGTGGACCTCCATCGCCGCCTCGGCCGCAGCCGCGGCCTCCTCTCCCTCGCCTTCGGCAGTGCCCCGCCAGTCGCCCGCCAGCGCCTTCAGCTTGTCAAACGCCTCGCCGGCGCTCACCTCCGCCGCCGCCGGCAGCGCGGCGGCGGCCAACAGCACGATCACGATGCCCAAAACCGCTCTTGTCATCGCTGTCACCTCCGTGGGTTGTAGTGGAGCTTCGAGTCTACAGCGCAAATGCTAGACTGGCGCGGTCTACGTTCCACAAGATGGTGGCGGCGCGCCCGGTCGGCCCGCCGCGGGAGGTGAGTGATGGGCTCGGAGTTCGCAACCCTGTTCAAGCGGCTGCTGCGCGGCAAGCCGCAGACCCGCGCCGCGCGCACCGTCGAGCTGTTCGGCTGGCTGATCCTGCTCGAGGGGTCGCTGATCCTGCTGGCGCCCCGCCTCGCCGCCGGCATCCTGCGCCTGCCGCCGCTCGGCGAGCAGGCCGAGAACTACCTGCGGCTGGCCGGCCTGCTGGTCGGCGGCCTCGGCATGCTGTACGTCGCCAGCGGCCGGCTCGACTCGCGCGGCTTCGTCTTCGCCTCGCTGCTCGATCGCCCGCTGGTGCCGCCGCTGATGGCGCTGCTGTGGTGGCTGGGCATCGTGCCCGGCACGCTGGCGCTGGCGTTCGCCGTGCAGGACGGAGGCAGCTTCCTGTGGACCTTGACGACCTGGCTGCGGGAGCAGCGCGCGGGAGGCGCCTGAGGGCGTGGCGCCGGCAGCGCCGCGCCGTCCGGCCGCCCTGGTCACCGGCGTCACGCGCCGTCGCGGCATCGGCGCCGCCGTAGCTCGGGTGCTGGCGGACGGCGGCCACGACCTGTTTCTGACCGGCTGGCAGAGCTACGACCGGGAGCGGCCGTGGGGCGCCGACGAGGGCGGCGTCGAGGCGTTGGCAGCCGAGCTGCGAGCCGCTGGAGCGCGGGTCGAGCAGCTCGACTGCGACCTGGCGCGGCGGCCAGCCGCCGGCGAGTTGTTCGACGCAGCGACGGCGCGGTTCGGGCGGGTGCGGGTGCTGGTGAACACCGCCGCCCACTCCGAGCCGGGCGGCTGGCAGCGGCTCGACGCCGCGCAGCTCGATCGCCACTACCGGATCAACCTGCGGGCGCCGGCGCTGCTGTGCCGCGAGTTCGCCCGCCGCCACCAGGCGGGGAGCGCCGGGCGCATCGTCAACGTCACCTCGGGCCAGGGCGTCGATGCCATGCCGGGGGAGCTGGCCTACGCCGCCACCAAGGGTGGACTCGACGCCCTCACCGTCAGCCTGGCGCCGGCGCTGGCCGGGCTCGGCATCACGGTCAACGCGGTCGATCCGGGGCCCACCGACAGCGGCTGGATGGATCCCGCGACGGCCGAGGCGCTCGAGCGCTCGGCGCCGCTGGGGCGGCTGGGGCAGCCGGCCGACGCCGCCCGGCTGGTGGGTTTCCTGGCGTCGGAGTCGGCCGGCTGGATCACCGGGCAGCTGCTGCGCTCGCGCGGCGGGCTGTAGGCCCGGCGCCGCCCGATAGGATCGGTGCCCACGAGGAGATGCCGATGGCCTGGATCGACTACCTGCCGGAGGACGCGATCCCAGCCGCCGACCGGGTACCGGACGGCGACAACATCCTGCGCATCCACGGCGTGCACAGCCGCGTCATGCGGCTGCACTACGATCTGTACCGCGAGCTGATGTACGGCCGTGGTCCGCTGTCGCGGCTCCAGCGCGAGATGATCGCGGTGGTGGTGTCGGCCGCCAACGACTGCCACTACTGACTGCACCATCACGGGGCGGGGCTCCGTCGACTGCTGCGGGACGAGACGATGACCGGCGAGGAGCGCGACCGCCTGATCACCGCACTGGCCACCGATCACCGCCGCGCCGACCTGCCGGAAGCCGACCGGACAATGCTCGACTACGCGCTCGAGCTCACTCGCGCGCCGGCGGAGGTGGGGCCGGACGACGTCGCCGAGCTGCGGCGCCACGGCTTCGACGACCGCGCCATCCACGACATCTGCGCCATCACCGCCTACTACGCCTTCGTCAACCGCGTGGCCGACGGGCTGGGCGTCGAGCTGGAGTGAGGCGGTGGCGGCCCGGGCGGAACATCGAGCGCCGCGGCACGCGCCCCGGGTGACCGCCCGCGGAGTCCCAGTCGTGACGCGCCGGCGAGCCGGCAGCCGCTGCCGGCGCGGCTCGGCGCTCCCGTGCGGCCGGCCGGTGGTGGCGACGCTGATCGCCGCAGCGTTGGCGGCGTCCGCCTGGGGCGGCGGCGAGGACACCCGTATACCGCTCAACCTCGACTTCTCGCGGCCCGGGCTGGTGCGTCCCGAGTGGCCGTGGGGCTGGTTTCTGCAGCCGCTCGAGGGCGCCGGCGTCCCGATCGAGTGGCGGCGGGGCGAGGGGCCAGGCGGCGGTGAGCTCGTGCTGAGGCGCAACGCCAGCTCGGGCGATGCCGCGGGCTGGGGTGGTTATTTCTTCGAGTGGCCGCTGGCCGCCGGACAGACCCTCGCGGTCGGTGGCAGGGTCGAGCGGCCGCCGGGGTCGGCCGCCGAGGTCCGGCTCGGGCTGGGGCTGTCCGGCGAGGCCGAGGGCTCGGAGGCGTGGAGCGAGGCGGTCTGCGGTGGCGCGCCGGCCGAGACCTGCAGGGTCGCTTTGACGGCGCCGGTGGCGCTGGACGCGGTGCAGGTGCGGATCGCCTACACCGGTCACGGCGAGGCGGTGGTGGGCCCACTGTCGCTGTCGCTCGACGGACGGCCGGTGACGGCGCGACACCTGCCGGGCCAGCGCCCGGCGCCGGCCGCCGAGGTGGAGTGGGTGCGGCACCACGCCGTACCGCTCGCGACCACCGATCCCGCGGCGCCGCTCGACGACCTGGAGCTGCTCGCCGGCGTCGTCGGTAAGGCCGCCTTCGTCCTGCTGGGTGAGTCGACACACGGCACGCGCGAGTTCTTCACGCTCAGGCACCGGCTGATCCGCTGGCTGGTCGAGCGCCACGGTTTCACCGCCGTCGCCCTCGAGGACAACGCCGGCCCGGTGGCGGCTCTCGACCACTGGGTGCAGACCGGCGAAGGCGACGTGGCGGCGCTGGCCGAAGGCCTGTTCGGAGTGTGGGAGCGTCAGGAGATGGTCGATCTGCTGCGCTGGATGCGGGGTCACGTGGCCAGCGGCCGGGGCGCGCTCAGCGTCCACGGCATCGATCTCCAGAACCCGCTGCAGCCGATCGCCGACCTCGAGGCGTTCGCCACCACCCACGCCCGCGCCCTGGCCGGCGAGATCGCCGCCGCCCTGGCTCCGCAGCGGGACGCCTGGCGACAGGGCGACTACCCGCGGCGTGCGCCCGAGGAGCACCGGCGCTGGTCGGAGGCGGCCGCCGGGGTCCTCGAGCTGGTCGAGAGCCGCGCCGGCGAGTGGCGGCGGCGGGCGGGCGAGCGGCTGGCGGCGCGAGCGGTCCACAACGCGCGCCTGGTCTGGCAGTCGGCCGAGAACAGCCGGCTGGAGTTCGAGCCCCGCGACCGGTTCCTGGCGCAGAACCTGTCGTGGTTTCAAACGCAGCTGGCGCCGGGGGCCCGCATCGCGGTGTGGGCGCACAACAGCCACGTGCGGGCCGACCAGGGGGCGATGGGCGAGCACCTCCGCCGCCTGCACCCGGGTCGGGTGGTGAGCTTCGGCCTGCAGACCGGTGCCGGCAGCTACGCTGCCTACGATCCGGTACGCCGGCGGATGGCCGAGTACGAGCTGCTGCCGGCTCCGCCGGGGAGCGTCGAGCAGCTGCTCGCCGCCGCCGGTCACCCGGTAATGGCGCTGGAGCTCGCGCCGGCGCGCCGGGCCGGCGCGCCGGCCACCCTCACCACCCCGCACTACCACCGCACGATCGGGCTGACTCCGGCCGACATCGGCTTCTCGCGCGCCGCGGTGAGCGACGGCTTCGACGCCCTGCTCTACGTCGACCGCACCTCGGCCACCCGGCCGATCTCCGCGCCACCGCCCGCCGCCGGCGCGCTCGGCAGCGATGCCCCGGAGCCGGTCCGTTGACGCCCCCGCCGGCGACGGCCGATCGCGCCGTACGTTGGGCGCTCTACCGGCGGTTCGCCGGCAGCGGCCGCGCCCCTCGCATCGCCGAGATCGCGGCAGCGGTGGGCGTCACCGCCGACGAGGTGCGCGCCTGCTACCGGCGGCTGGCTGCGGAGCGGCTGCTGGTGCTCGAGCCCGACGGCGAGTCGATCCGCATGGCGCCACCGTTCTCGGGCGTCCCGACCCAGCACCGGGTGCTCGTCGCCGGTCGCAGCTACTACGCCAACTGCGCCTGGGACGCGCTCGGGGTGGTCGCGGCGCTGGGCGGCGAGGGCGAGGTGGTGTCGCGCTGCGAGCAGAGCCGCGCGCCCCTGCGCATCCGGGTGACAGCCGGCGGACCGGAGCCGGTGCCGTGCGTGGTGCATTTCGCGGTGCCGGCGGCCCGCTGGTGGGACGACATCGTCTTCACCTGACTGACCATGCTGTTCTTCCGGTCGGAAGACAGGGTGGACGCCTGGTGCCGCGAACAGGGGCTCGCCCGCCGCCCGCTGATCCGGCTGGACCAGCTGTGGCAGCTCGCCCTGGCCTGGTACGCCGAGCGGCTGACGCCCGCCGCTCGCCGGCCGGCGGCCGGGGAGATGCGGTCGATCTTCGCCCGCGTCGGCCTCGAGGGGCCGTTCTGGGACCCCGCCGCGGACCGCTGGAGCCCGACCTAGCCCGCCGCGAACCCGTGCTGAGGTGTTTTCCCCTCCCCGGCTGAGGTATTCGCCTCCTGGCCGGGCGCCCGGGCCCCTGGCACGCTGCGGTTACGCAATCCAAGGCGACTCCGCGGGGCTCGACTCGGACCCCGCCGGTGCCGCCGCCGGGTTGACGGAGCGGGACGGGGGGGAAACGCGCCGCGGCGAGTCGTGTGAACCCTCCCTCCCGCTCGTTTCGACCCCCGCTCGCCGAGACCTCTGCCGCCGGCCGCTGGCGGAGACGCCGCCGTCCGCCGGAGGCTGCGCTGGCGGTAGCCGTTGCGGCGGCCTTTCGCCAGCCTGGCTAGCACCGATCTTGCAGCCGGATCGGGCCGTGCAGTCGCGTCGCGGCGCCAGGCGTCCAGGGTGGCGCCTCCGCAGCCTGCTGCCGGCCCTGGGCCTGGCCTGGGGCGCCGTGCCGCTGCCGGCGGCCGCCGTCGAGACCGTGCCAGCGGACGGCGACGGCGAGCTGAGCGGTCTGCCAGTGATCGAGATCGTGGTCGACGGCGCCGAGACCGTCGACCCGGCGACGGTGACCCACTACCTCGGGCTGCGCGTCGCGGAGCCGTACGAGCCGGCCGTGGTCGACCGCGGCATCCGCGAGCTGTGGCGTCGCGAGCTGGTCGAACAGCTGGCGGTGGCTGCGCACGCGGTGGGCGGCGGCGTACGGATCGTGGTCACGCTGGCGGAAAGACCGCGGCTCGCGGCGATCGAGTACCGCGGGCTCGGCCGGCTCGGCGAGGACGCGGTCGCCCGCCTCGTGGCGAGCGAGGGAGTGCGGCTGGTGGCCGGCGAACCGCTGCGCCGGGGCGAGCTGGAGCGGTTGCGGGCGGCGCTCCAGGAGCTGTTCCGCCAGCGCGGCTTCCCGCTGGCGTCGGCCACGGCGGAGGTCGAGCCGGCCGGCACCGGTCACGTCCGGGTGGTGCTGACGGTCGACGCCGGCGAGCGTCTGCGCGTGGCGGCGCTCGAGTTCGATGGCAACACCGCCTTCGGCGACGGAAGGCTGCGGCGCGCGGTGCGGGAGACGCGGCCGACCGGACCGGTGTCGCGGCCGCTGGGCCGCGACCGGTTCGACCGCGCGGCGCTGGCGCGCGACCTCGAGCGCGTGCGCGACCTCTACCGCCGTGCCGGCTACAAGGACGCCGAGCTGGGCGAGCCAAGCATCGAGCCCGTGGCGAGCGCCGCCGGCCGGCGGGTGTCGATCCGGGTGCCGGTAAGCGAGGGCCGGCGCTGGCGGCTCGGCGGCATCAGCTTCACCGGCAACCAGGCGTTCAGCGACGAGCGGCTGCTGGCGCGGTTCGAGCGTCCGGCCGCCGGCTGGCTGAGCTCGCGCCGCGTCGAGGAGGGCGTCGCGCGGGTGCGTGCCCTGTACCGGGGCGCCGGCCATCTCACGGCGCGGGTCGAGCCGTTGACGGTCGAGCGGCCGGGAGGCGTCGCCGACCTGGTGGTGCGCATCGCAGAGGGCGAGCGCTACCGGGTCGGCCGGGTCGAGATCGCCGGCAATAGCGAGACCCGCGACGAGGTCATCCGCCGCGAGCTGGCGGTGCGGGAAGGCGAGGTTCTCGACGCCGTCGCGCTGGAGCGGGGTCTCGAACGGCTCGGACGGCTCGGCTACTTCGAGCTCGACCCGGCGGCGCCGGTGGAGTTCGAGCTGGACGCCGAGTCGGCCACCGCCGACCTCACCCTGCGCGGCCACGAGGCCGACCCCACCCGCCTGTTCTTCGGCGGCGGTTACGGCGGGGGGGTGGGGCTGTTCGGCCAGGTGCAGTACTCCGACCGCAACTTCCTGGGCCGCGGCGAGACGCTGCGCGCCAGCGTGCAGGCCGGCAGCGACGTTGAGGTGGTGGAGGCCGGCTACCTCGTGCCGTGGTGGCTCGACCGCCCGCAGTCGCTCGGCTTCGAGCTGTTCGCCCGGCGCAACGACCGGGCCATCGCGGGCGGCGAGCGGATCGCCAGCGAAACCGCCGGCGCCCGGCTGAGCTGGAGCCGCCGCCTCGCCGGGTCCCAGTCGCTCGCCGTGACCGTCGGCCGGCAGCGGCTGGTGGACAGCCGGCGCCGCCCGGCCGGCGGCGACGAGCTGCTGCAGGCGCTCGAGCGCGACCTGGCGACGGCGCGCGTGACTCACCTGCTCGACCGCACCGACCGCCAGCTCGCGCCAAGCCGCGGCGTGCGGCTGCGCAGCTCGCTCGAGCTCGCCGGCGGCGCGCTGGGCGGCGACGGCGGCTACCTCGAGGCGCGGCTGGGGCTGAGCCTGTTCAGGCCGCTGACGCGCGGCCGGCGCGCGGTGGTGGCGCTCAACCTCGAGGGCGGCGGCGTGCGGCCGGTGGACGGCGGCAGCCTGAGCTTCGCCGACCGTTTCAGCCTGGGTGGCGAGAACAGCGTACGGGGGTTCCGCGCCGGCTCGATCCTGGCGCGCGGCGACGGCGGCGAGCGGCTGTTCGACGCCGACGGCTTCCAGCTCGGCGGGGACCGCTTCCTGGAGGCCAGCCTGGAGCTCCAGCTGGCGCTCACCGACTGGCTGCGGCTGGTGGCGTTCACCGACGCCGGCCGGGTGTGGGCCGAGGGCCAGCGGTTCGATCTCGCCGGCCTGCGCCGCTCGGCCGGGCTCGAGCTGCGGGTGACCACGCCACTGGCGCCGCATCCGCTGCGCCTGATCTGGGCCCACAACCTCGACCCGCTCGACGGCGACGCCTTCGACAGCTTCCAGGTGGGCTTCGGCGTGAGTTTTTGAAGCCCGGTGCTACCATGCCGCCCCTGATGCGGCAGCGAGTCCTGGGTGCGCTGGCCATCTGCCTGGCCGCTTCCCTGTGGGGGCTCGACGGCGTGGTGCTGACCCCGCGGCTGGTTGGCCTGGACGTGCCGTTCGTGGTGTTCCTGCTGCACGCCGTACCGTTCCTGCTGATGCAGCCGGTGCTCGGCGGCGCCTACCGCGCGCTGGGTCGGCTGGCGCCGGCCGACTGGGTCGTGCTGGCGCTGGTGGCGACCACCGGCGGCATCCTGGGCACCTACGCCATCGTCAAGGCGCTGTTCCTGGTCGATTTCCGGCAGCTCAGCGTGGTGGTGCTGCTGCAGAAGCTGCAGCCGGTGTTCGCCATCGTGCTGGCGGCGGTGCTGCTGCGTGAGCGGATCTCGGCGCGCTTCGCTCGGCGCGCCGCTCTGGCGCTGGCCGGGGCCTATCTGCTGACCTTCGGCTTGAGCTGGCCGGACACCGCCGCCGGCGGCGCGCGGGCGGCGGTCTGGGCGGTGGTGGCGGCGGCTTCGTTCGGCTCCGCCACGGTGCTCGGCAAGCGCCTGCTCGGGGTGCTGGACTTCCGCCACGCCACCTTCGGCCGCTACGGCCTGACCTCGCTGATCGCCCTCGGCGTGCTGCTGGCGGGTGGCCGGGGGGTGCCGCTCGAGCGCGTCGAGCCGGGCCAGTGGCTGGTGGTGCTGACCATCGGCCTGACCACCGGCAGCGGCGCGATCTTCCTCTACTACTATGGTCTCAGCCGGGTGCGAGCGGTGGTGTCGGCGGTCTGCGAGCTCTGCCTGCCGCTGGCCGCTGTGGTGCTCGACTACTGGATCAACGGCTCGCGTCTGGGCGCCTGGCAGTGGGTGGGGGCGGCGCTGCTGGTGAGTGCCATCCTGCTGGTGTCGCTGCGCAGCGGCCGCGGCGCGGCCGCGGCGGGGCACGCCGGCGTCGGGCCGCCGCAGCGCTGACGGGGGCGGAACCGGCTGACTCCGGGCGCGGTCTATGCTGATGGCGATGGGCGTTTCGCGCACGGATCGGACGGCAGCCGGGCGGTGTCGCGGCCGGCCGGCCGGCCGGCTGGCTGCCGCTGGCGTCGCGGTCCTCCTCTCGGCGTCGGCGCTCGGCTGTGGCCGGGCCGGCGGAGCGCCCTCGCCCGCCGTCGCGCAGCCGCCCCCGCCCGCCGGCCCGGCGGCCGCCGATCGGCCCGCCGACACCGGCACGCCGCCGCCGGGCTGGGCGGCGGTCGAGACGCTGATCGAAGAGCGCCGCTACCGGGCGGCGCTGGAGCTGGTCGCCGAGATGCGGCGGCGAGCCGAGGCCGGTGGCGACGAGGCGGAGTGGGCGCGAGCCCTGGTGCGCGAGATCGAGCTGCTGACCGGGCTCGACGGCTTCGAGACGGCGGTCGGCCACCTGCGGGAGGCGGCGTGGCCGCCGTCGCCGGTCTACCGGACGGTGCTCGAGCTGTACTACGCGCGCACCCTGACGAACTACCTCCAGGTCTATGGCTGGCAGATCGCCAACCGCGAAAGCGTGGCTTCGGCGGACGAGCTCGACCTGCGGCAGTGGAGCCGGGAGAGGATCCTCGCCGAGATCGACACCGCTTTCGAGCGGCTGTGGCAGCGCCGGCAGGCGTGGGGCGCGCGGCCGCTCGGCGCCCTGGCCGAGTTCTTCGAGGCCGGCGGCTATCCGACGCGGGTGCGCGGCACGCTGCGCGATGCGGTGAGCTACCTGTGGGCGGAGCAGCTCGCCGACAGCTCGTGGTGGAGCCCGGCCGAGTCCAACCGGGTCCACCGGCTCGAGCTGACGCGCCTGATCGGCGGCGCGCCGGCGGCCGCCGGCGAGCACCCGCTGGCGCGGCTGGCGGCGGTGCTGGGGGATCTCGAGGCCTGGCACCGCGCCGCCGGCCGGCCGGCGGCGGCGTTCGAGGCGCGCCGCGAGCGGCTGGCGCTGCTGTGGGTCGCCTTCGACCGCGACGACGACCGGGAGAAAATCCGGGGCGCCCTCGAAGCGGCGCTCGACCGGCTCGGCCGCGGCGACCGGTGGTGGTCGTTCGGCCAGGCCCAGCTCGCCGAATGGCTCGAGCAGGGCACCGCCCCCGACGCCCTGGTGCGCGCGCGCCTGGCGGCGCTGGCGGGGGTCGAAGCCCACCCGGGCTCGCTCGGCGGCCGCCGCTGCCGGCAGATCGTGGCGGCCATCGAGGCGCCCGACTACCAGCTCGCCGCGATGGCCTCCGACGGGCTCGGCCGCCGCTCGATCGAGGTCTCCCACCGCAACCTCGAAGCGCTCTGGTTCCGGGCCTACCGGCTCGACCCGATGCCCGCCATCGAGGCGGCGGCACCCGACCGCTTCCTGCTGCCCGGCGCCGAAGAGGCGGCGGAGCTGCTGGCCGCCGGCGAGCCGGTGGCCGAGTGGCGGGTCGAGCTACCGCCGACGCCCGACTTTCGGCAACGCACGACCTACGTCGTGCCGGCGGTCGACCGGCCGGGCCTCTACCTGGTGGCGGTCTCGGCGCGCCGCGATTTCGCCGAGACCGGCAACCGCAGGGCGGCGGTGCGGCTGGTGCTCGGTGACCTGGTTCTGGTGACTCGCCCGCTGGCCGACCGCCTGGAGGTGGAGGTGAGGTCGGGCGCCGGCGGCGGCCCGCTGACCGGCGTGGACGTCCGCCTCTACCGCTACGACTGGCAGAACGGCCACCGGTTGGCGGCCAGCCGCCGGTCCGACGAGGCGGGGATCGCGGTCTTCGATCGCGGGCGCTGGCGGCGCGGCGGCTACTTCCTGCTGGCGCGGCGCGGCGACGAGCTGGCGCTCGAGACGAGCTACCTGGACCTCGGCCGCCGCCGGCCGCCGCGCCAGCGGCCGGCGGCGCTGGTGTTCACCGACCGCACCGTCTACCGCCCGGGGCAGAGCGTGCTGTGGAAGATCGTCGCCTACGGCGGCGACGGCGAGTCCGGCCGCTTCGCCACGCTGGCGGACCGCCGGCTGACCGTCGAGCTGGTGGACGCCAACGGCGAGGTGGTGGCCGAGCGCGCCGTCGTCACCAACCCGCACGGCACGGCGTCCGGGGAGTTCGAGCTGCCGTACGGGCGGCTGCTCGGCGGCTGGTGGCTGCGCACCTCGCTCGGCGGCGGCAGCGGCATCCGAGTCGAGGAGTACAAGCGGCCCACCTTCGAGGTGACCATCGCCGAGCCGGCGGCGGCGCTGCGCCTCAACCGGCCGGCCGAGCTCACCGGCGAGGCGCGCTACTACTTCGGCCTGCCGGTATCCGCCGGCAGGGCCACCTGGCGGGTCACCCGCGAGCCGCTGCCGGCGCCGTGGCGCCACTGGATCGCGCCGCCGGTGCCGGCGCCGGCCGAGACGGTGGCGGCGGGCGAGGCCAGCCTGGCGCCCGACGGCTCGTTCACCGTCGCCTTCACGCCGGAGGCCGACGAGCGGGCCGCCGCCGAGGGCGCCAGCTACCACTACCGGCTCAGCGTCGAGGTCACCGACGAGGGCGGCGAGACCCGCTCAGCCGAGCGCGGCTTCCGGCTGGGGTTCGCCGCGGTGGAGGCGGAGATCGAGCTGGCGGGCGGCTTTCAGCTGGCCGGCGAGCCGGCGTTCGCCACCGTCCACCGGCGCGACCTCGACGGCGCTCCGCGTGCCGGCGGCGGCAGCTGGCGGCTGCTCGAGGTCGACCAGCCGGCGCGCGCCCTGCTGCCCGCCGAGCAGCCGCTGCCGCCCGAAGGCGCCGGGGACGCCCGGTTGCGCCCGCGCTGGGACCCGGGGATGCGGGTCGAGGCGGTGATGGCCGGCTGGCCCGACGGAGGCGAGCTGCTGCGTGGCGAGCTCGAGCACGGCGACGGCGGTGCGGCGCAGCTGCGCCTGCCGGCGCTGTCGCCGGGCGTCTACCGGCTGCGCTACGAAACGCGCGATGCGTGGGGCGTCGCCGCCGAGGCGGCGCGCGAGCTGGTGGTCGCCGCGCCGGGCCGGACGCCGCTGGCGCTGCCGGCGGTGCTGCGCGCGGAGCGCGGCGAGGTGGCGGTGGGAGACAGCCTCAGGCTGCTGGTGCACTCGGCACTGCCCGGCCAGCAGCTGGTGCTGGAGCTGCTGCGCGGCCACCGGCGGCTCGAGCGGCGGGTGCTCGACTCGGCCGCCGGTGCGCACGTCGTGGAGCTGCCGATCACCGCCGAGCACCGCGGCGGGCTGGGTGTGAGGCTCACAGCGCTGCGCGATCACCAGCTCATGGCGCTCACCACCGCGGTGACGGTGCCGTGGGACGACAAGCGGCTCGGCCTCGGCTTCGCGACCTTCCGCGACCGGCTGGAGCCGGGCGGCAGGGAGCGCTGGCGGGTGACCGTGCGCGGCGCCGACGAGGCGGCCCTGGCGGCCGGCGCCGCCGAGCTGCTGGCCTACATGTACGACCGCAGCCTCGACCTGTTCGCTCCCCACTCGCCACCCGATCCGCTGGCCCTCTACCCGGTGTGGGGAGCGCCGACGACGCCGCTGGCGACGCTCGGCAGCGCCGGCGAGATGTGGCGGGACGGCGGCTGGCGGGTGGCGCCGGACGCTCCGCGGCCCGGCGCCGATCGGCTCCGGTTTCTTCCCGGCGGTGGCATCGGCGGACCCGGCCGCGTCGGCGGGCCGCCGCCGGCGGCGCCGCTGGCGCTCCGCCATCAGGCACCGATCCTCATGGAGGCGGCGGCCGACGAGGCTCGCGCCAGCGGGTTGGTCGCGGCCGAGAAGCCGCCTGCCGGTGAACCGGCGCCGCCGCGCGAGCTGCGCAGCGAGTTCGCCGAGACCGCGTTCTGGCTGCCGCACCTGGTGCTCGGCGCCGACGGGGCGGTGGCGTTCGAGTTCACCGTGCCCGACTCGGTCACCGAGTGGACCGTCTGGGTGCACGCCATCACCCGCGACCTGGCGGCGGGGTCGCTGTCGCGCCAGGCGCGCTCGCTCAAGGAGCTGATGGTGCGGCCGTACCTGCCGCGCTTCCTGCGCCAGGGCGACCGCGCCGTGGTCCAGGTGGTGGTCAACAACGCCACCGCCGGGCCGCTCGCCGGCACGCTCGACTTCGACCTGCGGGATCCCGACAGCGGCGCCAGCCTGCTGGCCGAGTTCGGCGTCGATCCGGAGACCGCCGCGGCGGTGCCGTTCGAGGTCGCCGCCGGCGGCACCACCGAGCTGGCGTTCGAGCTGACGGCGCCGGTGGCGCGGCTGGGCGAGGTGGCGGTGCGCGCCGAGGCCAGCGCCGGCGAGCTGTCGGACGGCGAGCTGCGTCCGCTGCCGCTGCTGCCGGGCAGGCTGCAGCTGGCGCAGTCGCGGTTCGCGGCGCTCACCGGCGGCGAGCAGCGGCGGCTCGAGCTGCCGGACCTGGCAGCCGCCGCCGGCGATCCCGGGCTCGTCCACGAGCGGCTGGTGGTGACCCTCGACGGGCAGCTGTTCACCAGCGTCCTGCGCTCGCTGCCGTACCTTGTCGACTACCCGTTCGAGTGCACCGAGCAGACGCTCAACCGGTTCCTGTCGGCGGGCATCCTGGCGGAGGTCTACGGCGAGCACCCGGCGGTGGCGCGGCTGGCGCGGCGGCTGGCGGACCGCGACAGCCGGTTCGAGCCGTGGGAAGCGGCCGACCCCAACCGGCGGATGGCGCTCGAGGAGACTCCTTGGCGGGTTGCGGCGCGCGGCGGCAGCGAGCCTTCCGAGCGGCTGGTCCGGCTGCTCGAGCCGCGCGTGGCGCGCGGCAACCGGCGCGCCGCGCTGGCCAGGCTGGCGCGCTCGCAGGCCGCCGCCGGCGGCTTCCCCTGGTGGCCGGGCGGGCCGCCTTCGCCCTACATGACGCTGTACGTGCTGAGCGGCCTGGCGCGGGCTCTCGAGTTCGGTGTCGAGGTGCCGAAGGAGCTCAGCGTGCGCGGCTGGAGCTACCTTGACCGGCAGTGGCGCGACGAGCTGTCGCGCGAGCCGGCGGGCGACTGCTGCTGGCAGCTGGTGACCTACCTCAACTACGTGCTGTCGGCCTACCCCGACGACAGCTGGACCGGCGGGGTGTTCTCGAACGACGACCGGCAGCGCATGCTGGAGGCGTCGTACCGGCGGTGGCGCGACCACCCGCCGCTGCTCAAGGGCTATCTGGCCCTGACGCTGACGCGCGCCGGACGCCGCGACGACGCCATGCGGGTTTTCGAGTCGCTGCTCGACTCGGCCCGCACCGATCCCGACCTCGGCACCTACTGGGCGCCCGAGGAACGCGCCTGGCTGTGGTACAACGACACCGTCGAGGGTCACGCCTTCGCCCTGCGCACCCTCACCGAGCTGGCGCCCGACGACCCGCGTCGTCACGGTCTGGTGCAGTGGCTGATGCTCAACAAGCAGCTCAACCACTGGAAGTCGACCCGTGCCACCGCGGAGGTGGTCTACGCCCTGGTCCACCACCTCGAGCGCGAAGGGCTGCTGGGGCAGAGCGAGTCGGCGACGGTGAATCTCGGGCCGCGCTCCTGGACGGTCGGCTTCGCGCCCGACGAGCTGGCGCCTGCCATCGAGCCGCCGGCGCCCGGCGGCCAGCCCAACCAGATCGTGGTGCCCGGACCGGAGGTCGATCCCGCCACCATGGCGAGCGTGGTGGTCCGACAGCACACCCGCGCGCTGCTGTTCGCCTCGGTCACCTGGCAGTTCTCGACCGACCGGCTGCCGGCCGAGGCGCGGGGCGACCTGTTCCGGGTCGAGCGGCGGTACTACCGGCGCCGCCACGACGGCCGGGAGTGGCGGCTCGAGCCGCTCGGCGAGGGCGACGCGGTGGCGGTCGGCGACGGCGTCGAGGTCCAGCTCTCGATCTCCGCCCGTCACGCCGCCGAGTACGTCCATCTGCGCGACCCGCGCGGTGCCGGCTTCGAGCCCGAGAGCCTCACCTCGGGCTACCGCTGGGACCAGGGGCTGGGCCGCTACGAGGAGGTGCGCGACAGCGGCACCAGCTTCTTCTTCGACTGGCTGCCGGCGGGCGAGTACACCCTGCGCTACCGGCTGCGCGCCGCCACCGCCGGCAGCTTCCGGGCAGCGCCAGCCGTCCTGCAGTCGATGTACGCCCCCGAGTTCACCGCCTACTCGGCGGGCGCCAGGCTGCGGGTCGAGTAGCCGCGCTCCGTCATGCGGCGCGCCGCCGCCCGCCTGCTCCGGTGTGAGACGATGGCGCGAACCCTGGCGAGGGAAAGGAGGCGGCGGTGAAGACCGAGCTGCAAGCGAGCGTGGTTCTGGCGGTGCTGGTGGGGCTGCTGTCGGTGGTGGTCGAGGTGAGTGGGCTGAACCGCAACTTCCTCGCCTCCCAGCTGGTGTTCCTGGCCGGGGCCATCGCGATCAACGTGGCGGTGGTGTTCTGGGCGCTCAGCCGGCACTGCGCCCAGAGCGACTACGGGCGCCAGCTGGCGCGCTCGGCGGCGATCGGAGTGGTGGGCGGCGCGCTGGTGGTGGTGGTCTCCTGGCTGCTGCTGGCGGTGGTCTTCCCCGGCTCGATCGACACGATGCGGCAGGCGGCGATCGACTACATGAGCGCCAGCGGCATGCCTCAGGACGAGGTCGACCGGCAGATGGAGGCGATCGGCAGGGCGACGCCGCTCAGCCAGTCGCTGCCGGGCGGTGTCGGCACGCTGGTCACCAGCGTCGTGGCCGGCGCCGTCATCGCTCTCTTCCAGCGCCGCAAGGCCTGAGCGCGCGATCTCAGCCCGTCCGCAGCTCGAGCACCGCCCGGCCGCGCGGCGACAGGCGGTAGCCGGCCGGCAGGCTGACGGTCAGGCCGAGGCCCTTGAGCCGGCGCACGTCGGCCTTGAGCGCGCGCTTGTCGCGCCCCACCAGCCGGGCCAGCTCGGCCGCCGGCGTCGCCGGCCGCTCGGCGATCAACGCCAGCAGCCGCCAGGCCCACGGGCCGCGACGGCTGCGCCGGTCGATTGCGTCCAGCCGCCCCGCGGCATCGGCGACGGCCGCGGGGGAGCGGTCCTCGGCGAGCTCGAGCCGGGGGTCGGCGCTGTCGCCGAGGTAGCGGAAGGCCACCCGGTAGAGGCGGGTACCGGGTTCGGGCGGCCGGCCGCGCCGGCCCAGGTAGCCGGCCAGCTCCACTGCCGAGCCGAATCCGGCCCGCCGCGCCTCGCCGTCGTCGACCCCCTCCAGCGACACCTCGCGCACCGACTCGACTTCGATCTCGCCGAGCGGGTGGATCCGGTAGCGGCGGCCGGCCTCGACCCGCGCCGTCTGCCAGCGCCGGAAGCTCAGCCGCACCTCGCCGCTACGGATGCCGGGGTGGAAGCGTCGCTCGAACAGCATGGCGGATCGTCCGGGAGGGCCGCAGTCTAGCTCCCGCCGGCGTTGCTGGTAGGGTTCGGGCTTCGAAGCCGGCGACCGGCCGGGAACCCGACATGAAAGCCATCCAGCCACGGCGGCGTGCCGCCTCTGCCGGCGGGGAGTGAGGCCATGGCCCGCATCCTGGTCACCAGCGCGCTGCCGTACATCAACGGCATCAAGCATCTCGGCAACCTGGTCGGCTCGATGCTGTCGGCCGACGTCTACGCCCGCTTCCAGCGCCAGCGCGGCCACGACGTACTGTACATCTGCGCCACCGACGAGCACGGCACGCCGGCCGAGCTGGCGGCGCTCGAGGCCGGCCTGCCGGTGGCCGAGTTCTGCCGGCAGCAGCACGAGATCCAGTCCGAGATCTACCGCGACTTCCGGCTGTCGTTCGACTGGTTCGGGCGCAGCTCGTCGCCCCAGAACCACCAGCTGACCCGGCACCTGTGCGCCCGCCTCGCCGAGCGCGGGCTGGTCGAAGAGCGGCTGACCCGGCAGGTGTACTCGCCGGCGGACGGCCGCTACCTGCCCGATCGCTACATCATCGGCAGCTGCCCACACTGCGGCTACGAGGCGGCGCGCGGCGACCAGTGCGAGAACTGCACGCGAGTGCTGGACCCGACCGACCTCGAGGCGCCGCGCTCGGCGGTGTCGGGCTCCACCGATCTCGAGGTGCGCGAGACCCGCCACCTGTTCCTGATGCTGTCGCGGATGGCCGATCGGGTGAGGGAGTGGGTGGACAGCCGGGAGGACTGGCCGCTGCTGGTCTCCTCGATCGCCCGCAAGTGGCTCGACGAGGGGCTGCGCGACCGCGGCATCACGCGCGACCTGGAGTGGGGGGTGCCGGTCGACCGCCCGGGGTTCGAGGGCAAGGTGTTCTACGTCTGGTTCGACGCGCCGATCGAGTACATCGCGGCGACCCGCGAGTGGGCCGAGGCGGGAGGCGGCGAACGCGACTGGCGCTCCTGGTGGTACCAGGCGGACGACGTGCGCTACGTCCAGTTCATGGCCAAGGACAACGTGCCGTTCCACACCGTGAGCTTCCCGGCGACGCTGCTCGGCTCGGGCGAGCCGTGGAAGCTGGTGGACTACATCAAGGGGTTCAACTGGCTCACCTACTACGGCGGCAAGTTCTCGACCAGCCAGCGGCGCGGCGTGTTCATGGACCAGGCGCTGGCCAGGCTGCCGGCCGACTACTGGCGCTACTGGCTGATCGCCAACGCTCCCGAGTCCGACGACACCGACTTCACCTTCGAGCTGTTCGCCGCCGGCTGCAACAAGGACCTGGCCGACACCTTCGGCAACTTCGTCAACCGCTGCCTCAAGTTCGCGGCGTCGCGCTTCGACGGCCGGGTGCCGGACGGCGGCGAGCCCGGCGAGGACGAGCACCGGCTGTGCGCCGACCTCGACGCCCGTGTCGCCGCCTACACCGCTCACCTCGAGGCGATCGAGTTCCGCAAGGCGCTGGCCGAGCTGCGCGCCGTCTGGGCGCGCGGCAACGAGTACCTGCAGCACGCCGCGCCGTGGCGCGAGATCAAGCAGGACCGCGCCCGTGCGGCGGTCATCGTGCGCACCGCGATCGGCCTGATCCGGCTGAGCGCGATCCTCTCCTGGCCGGTGGTGCCGGCGACCGCGGAGCGGGTGCTGGCCGCCCTCGGCGAGGGCGAGTCGATGCCGCCCTGGCCGCGGCGGCCGGCCGCCGAGGAGCTGGCGGCGCTCGAGCCGGGCCGCGAGCTCGGCGAGCCCGGCATCCTGTTCCGCAAGATCCCGCCCGAGGAGGTCGAGGCGCTCGAGCGAGAGTTTCGTGGCAGGCCCGATTGACTGCGCTGCAACCCGCCGGCTGAATCTTCTCGTGCGGTAACGTGGGCGCCGCTGAGTCGGACGTCTCGGCACCGGCAGACCAGGGAGGCGCACGAATGGGGAGGGAGCTCACCGCGTCACCAGTGGCCACGGGTCGTCGCGTGGTCCCGGTGATGGGCCTGGCGGTCGCATTCGGCCTGTCAGCGTGCCTTGCGGTGGCCGCTGAGCCGGCGAGCAAGGTCAAGATCTTCGGCCACCTGTCCCAGGCCTATGGGCGGAGCGATCGGGGATCGATCCAGTCCGCCACCGAGAGCGGCACCACCGACCTCGGCAACATCGCGGTTCAGTTGCGCTGGGAGATCTCTCCCCGGGATACCGCCGTCATCCAGCTTTCGCACGAGAGACGGGCCGACGACATCTTCTCGCCTCAGCAGGATGAGCTCGAGATCGACTGGGCCTTCTACCAGCGCCGCATCGGAGAGAACACCACGATCAAGGTGGGTCGTTTGAACGTTCCCCTCGGCATCTACAACGAGATCCGGGACGTCGGCACGCTGCTTCCGTTCTTCAACCTGCCGATCAGCTTCTACGCCGGGGTGTTGAGCTCGGCCGAGACGGTCGACGGAATCGCCGTCTCCCATACCTTCGCTGCCCGCTCTGACTGGGACCTCGAGGCCGATTTCTATTACGGCGGCTGGGACACCGTGCAGCAGCAGCTGAGCCCGGAGGTCGATTTCGGCCTCCGCAACCTGGACGCCCGGGCCGAAGACGGGCTGGGCGTCCAGCTATGGCTCAACACGCCGATCCACGGCCTGCGCCTGGGCGCTGGTGGGCTCACCTGGCTCCTCGACGGGCCGCTGTCGCCAGCCGGCACCAAGGAGAGGTGGGACAGCTACCACCTTTCGCTGGATCTGGCGGTCGACCGATGGATGTTGCGTTCCGAGTTCCGCCGCTGGCGTTTCGAGCAGGACTTCGGCGGTTTCTTGAACCTCGGGTCTTCGTTGCCGGCGATCGCCGAAAGGGAGGGTTTCTACGTTCAGGCCGGCGTCTGGGTGACGCCCAAGATCGGTCTCTTCGGGCAGTTCGAGGCGGCCACGCTCGACAACGACCTGGGTCTGCCGCCGGAGGGCGACTTTCACGAGGACCTGGGACTGAGCGTCACCTACAGATTCCGTCACGATCTCGTGGCGCGAGTGGAGTATCACCGGTCGGACACCCGCTTCCCGTTGGATGAGGCCGGTCCCGCGCCCCGCGCCGTCGAGGTCGGCTGGTTGATCGCGGCGCTCTCGGTCAGCTTCTGAACGGTGCCGACGACCCGATGCTGAGCCTGACTCTGGCGCTCCTCATGGCGCTCCCGGGGCCGGCGCCCGGCGAAGGCTTCACCGTCGTCGCGCATCCCGAGACCCAGTTCAGCTCGGTGACCCGGGGGGAGCTGTCGAAGATATTCCTGGGTCGCCTGCGGACCTGGTCCGACGGCACCCCCGCGGTGCCGATCGACCAGGCGCCCGAGCGCGCCGTGCGGCAGCGGTTCTCGCGAGCGGTGCTGGGCCGCAGCGTGGTCATGGTCGAGGTCTACTGGAAGCGCATGATCTTCTCCGGCAGGGGCGTGCCGCCCGACGAGGTCGAGAACGACCGGCGGGTCCTGGAGTTCGTCCGTCAGCGGCCCGGCGCCGTTGGCTACATCGACGCCGCCACCCAGCCGGCTGGCGTTCGAACGCTGGCGCTGGAAGACTGATTGAACGACCGGCCGGCAGCGCGGTGAGGTCCTCCGGCGTATCGGCTCCGCGGTCGATCCAGGAGCTGCTTCGCAGCGACGGCTTGACCCGGGCCGCTGCCTCGGTCTTCGCGCTGTCGCTGGCAACGATCGTCGCCGAGCGGCTCGCGCCTCAGGGGCTCGCCGGCCGCGCCGCGGCGTACGTCGATGTGGTTCTGCTGGCGACCACTCTTGCCGCTCTGGTGTGGGGCCGCGGCCGGCTCGAGTCGCGTCGCGAGCGCGCCTTCTGGGACCTGCTCGCCGTGGCCTGGACCTGCTGGCTGGCGGTCGAGTTCTTCTATTTCTTCGACATCTCGCTGCCGTTCGTCTCGGCCAGTTTCGCCACCGATGCCTTCTACATCCTGCACTTCCTGGTTTACGCGCTGGCCATCGACCTGAGGCCGCACGTCCGGCCCGCGCGTTCGCTGACCGCGCTGCGCCGTCGACTCGAGTCGGCTGCCGGGCTGGTCGCGTTCTTCGGGGTCCTGACCTACTTCGGTCTCGAGGTTCAGCCGGAGCCGCTCGGCCTGTCGTTGAGCTTCGTGTCGCGCGACCGGGGCCTGGTTCCGTTGCTGCTGCTGCGGCTCAGCCTCGACCTGTTCATCCTGGCTCGACTGCTCCACGCGGCGTTCGTAGCCGGTGGCCGATGGCCGTTGCTCTACCGCCTGCTCGCCGCCGCACAGCTGCTCCTGGCGATCCGCGACGGTCTGGCGCTGCTGCGCTACGCCGGGGTGCTGACCGCCGGGTGGCTCGGCGTGGCGTCGGATCTGCTGCTGTGCCTACCGGGGTTCCTGGTGATGCTGGCCGCCCGCCAGCGTTTCGTGCCGGTCGACGAGGTGAGCGAGGAGCCGGATCCATCGCAGCCGGCAGGCCGCGAGATGTCCTGGCCCGGCCTGCTGGCGGTCTACACGCTGATCGTGCCGGTCGCCCACTTCCTGCTCTTTCCGCTCGGTCTGCTCGAATCCGGCACCCGCACCGCGCGTGATGTCCTCGGTCTGATCTATGTGCTGGCGGTAGGCTCGATCGCGGCCCTTCATCAGCTCGTGCTGGACAGGGAGCGGAGGGCAGCGGTCGAGTCGCTGAAACGGGAGATCGAACGGCGCGAGAGGATGAACCGCCAGCTGCAGCTCCGACAGGCCGAGACCGAACAGTTCAACTACACCATCTCTCACGAACTGCAGGCTCCAGTGGTGACGATAGGTGGTTTCGTCGGCCTGCTGGAGGACGGGTTGAATCGACAGGACAGGTCGCAGGCCGCGAAGGACCTCGACCGGATCCGCGATGCTGCGAGCCACATGAAGCGGGTGCTGAGCGAGCTGCTGGAGCTGTCGCGCGTCGGCTGGCGGATCGAGCCGGTGGATGACCTGGCTGTGGGCTCGGTGGTGGAGGAGGCGCTCTCCCGTCTCGAGATCAAGAACGAGCCGCGAGAGCCTCGGATCCTCATCGAGACGGCTCTGCCGACGGTCCGCGCCGATGCGGCTCGGCTGACCGACGTGTTCACCAACCTCATCGACAACGCGGTGAAGTTCACGCCGCACGACAGACGGCCGGTGGTCCGGATCGGCTGCCGCCCCGGGCCACGGCCGGCCTTCTACGTCGCCGACAACGGCTGTGGCGTGGCCCCTCGATTCCACCACAAGGTCTTCGGGCTGTTCGACCGCCTCGACCCGGCGGTCGAGGGCACCGGAGTCGGCCTGGCTCTGGTCAAGCGGATTATCGAAGAGCACGGCGGCTCGATCTGGCTGGAGTCCGCCGGCGTCGGGCGGGGGTCGACGTTCTGGTTCACCCTCGGGCGGCGGCGCGCCTAGGGAGCGGCTCGACGGCCGGCGGCGCCGCTAGCCGCTGCGCAGCCGCCGGATGACCTGGCCGAGCGCCGCCAGCGCCTGCTCGGGATCGGCCAGCTCCACCCGCATGCCGCTGGCCACCGGATCTCCGTCCGGGCCGTCGGCGGATACCTGCGCGGCGACCCGGCCCGCCAGCCGGAGCGGGTTCTCGTCGCTGCCGATCAGCTCGAGGGTGACGTCGATCAACTCGCCCACCGCCGCCGGCTTTCGCGTCGGCACGAAGAAGCCGCCCTCCTGGTGGTGGCGCCGAAACACGTCCAGGAAGACCTCGGGCGACGCGAAGCGCACCAGGTAGGTCGCCGGGCCGTCGTCCGGCTCATCGGCGGCGGCCGGCGGCGGCTTGCCGCCGGTCATCGCGTACCGCCCGGGAGCGGCGGCTGCGGCGGGCCGCGCCGG
>JBFGNS010000074.1:0-21821 GCA_041574955.1 Thermoanaerobaculia bacterium
CCTCGCTGCGCTCGGGATGACAGGTGGGGGGAAACGCCGAATGCAGGCAACACGGAGGAAGCGCCAGCCGGCGGGGGCCCGGGCGGAGCGACATCACCCTCGCCTTTGGAGCGCAGCCCGGGCCACCGACGGCCAAGCGACCGGGCCCGGCCGCCGACGTACCTGCCACGCCTCTTCACCTCCGGGGCGTGCACCTCTCCTGCTAGGCTTGCCGCCATGAACCAGACCACGGCGGGCGGCCTCGCGGCCGCGCTCGTTCTGGCCGTCACCGCCTGCGCCTCACCGCCACCGACCGAGGAGACCGCCGCGGCCCCGGCGCCGGCCGCGCTCGAAAACGGTGGCTTCACCGCCGAGCTCGACGGCCGCTCGATCCACTACCAGGTGCACGGTCAAGGACCGGTGCTGATGACGGTGCCCAACTCGTGGGGGCTGACCCTCGACGGGCTGCGGGCGCTCTACCGGCCGCTCGAGGGGCGGCTGACGATGGTCTACTTCGACCCCCGCGGCATGGGCGGCTCGGGCCCGGCGGAGGAGGACGACGACCTGTCGCTCGCCGCGGTGCGCGACGACTTCGACGCCCTGCGCCGCCACCTCGGGCTCGAGCGGGTCAACGCCATCGGCTGGTCCAACGGCGCCACCAACCTGATGCTGCTGGCCGCCGAGCGGCCCGAGATCCTCGACTCGGCGATCATCCTGCACGGCATCGCGCGCTGGTCGGGCGAGGACTTCGCCGACTTTTCCGAGCGGTTCCCCGAGTGGTTCGCCGCCTCCAACGCGCTGCGCGAAGAGCTCTCGGGCGAGGGGATGAGCGAGGAGGACCGCACCGACCGGTTCGCCCGCTACCAGCTCGACGAGGCGTTCCCGTACCTGTTCGCCGATCCGGACAGCGGCCGCGCGGCGCTGGCCGAAGCGTGGTCCGGCGTCGGCTTCAGCTACCGCCACGGCGCCTACTCGCAGACCGAGCTGCCCGAGTTCGACGGCCGCGAGCTGCTCGGCCAGGTGACCGCGCGCTGCCTGGTGATCGCCGGCGCGCACGACCTGATGCCGCCGGCGCGCGCCGAGGAGATCCACACCGCTCTCGCCGACTCGCGCTTCGTGGTGTTCGAGAACAGCGGCCACTTCGCGCCGCTCGAGCAGCCCGACCTGTTCGCCGACACGGTGGTCGCCTTCCTCACCGGCGGCTGAGCCGGTGGCGCCCGGCGACGAGCGGCCCGCCGCTGCCGCCCCTGCCGCGCCGCTGAGCGCGCCCCGGCTGGCCGAGATCCGCGCCGCGGCCGGGCGGTTGGCGGGCACCGTCACCCGAACCCCGCTGTTGCGGCTCGAGCTCGCCGACGCGCCGGCCGAGATCTACCTCAAGCTCGAGTGCCTGCAGCCGATCGGCTCGTTCAAGCTGCGGGGCGCGGGCAACGCGATGGCGGTCGCCGACCCGGACGAGCTGGCCGCCGGGGTGGCCACCGCCAGCGCCGGCAACATGGCGCAGGGGGTGGCCTGGATGGCACGGCGCCGTGGCCTGCCGTGCACCGTGGTAATGCCCGAGCACGCGCCGGAGACCAAGCTCGCGGCGGTACGGCGGCTGGGAGCTCGCGCCGTCAAGGTGCCGTTCGACGTCTGGTGGCGGGTGATGGAGGAGCGCCGCCACCCCGGCGTCGAGGGGCTGTTCATCCACCCGGTGAGCGACCCGGCGGTCGTCGCCGGCAACGGCACCATCGGCCTCGAGCTGGTCGAGGACCAGCCCGAGCTGGACGCCGTGGTGGTGCCGTACGGCGGCGGCGGGCTGAGCTGCGGCATCGCCGCCGCGCTCGCCGAGCTCGCGCCCGCGACCCGCGTGCTGGCGGCCGAGGTGGCGACCGCGGCGCCGCTGGCGGCGGCGCTCGAGGCCGGCCGGCCGGTCGAGATCGACTACCGGCCGAGCTTCGTCGACGGCATCGGCGGCAAGAGCGTGCTGCCCGAGATGTGGCCGCTCAGCCGGCGGCTGCTGGCCGGCTCGATCGTGGTGACGCCGGCCGAGGTGGCGGCGGCCGTGCGGCTGCTGGTCGAGCGCCAGCGGGTGGTGGCCGAAGGCGCCGGCGCCGTGGCGCTGGCGGCGGCGCTCACCGGGCGGGCCGGCGGCGGGCGCATCGCCTGCGTCGTGTCGGGCGGCAACCTCGACGCCGCGGTCCTGGCGGCCATCCTGCGAAACGAGCTGGCCTGAGCGTCCCGGCACCCGGTCGGCGAGCCGCCGCGAGAGGCCCGAGCGAGCGGGATCCCGCAGACCCGGTCAGCTGCGGTCGCGCGGCGGCGGGCGGGTAGGCCGGGCCGGGCCGAGGACGGTGGCCAGCTCGGAGAGCCGGCTGATCTCGTAGGTGGGAGCCGGGGCGCCGTCGAGCGGCAGGCCGGCCGGGTTGTACCAGCAGGTGTCGAGACCGAAGCCGATGCCGCCCAGGATGTCGGAGCTGAGGCTGTCGCCGACCATCAGCACGGTCGAGCGCGGCGGCCCGCCCATGCGCTCGAGGGCGAGCGCGAAGATCTCCGGCGCCGGCTTGGCGACCCCCACCTCGCCCGATATCACCACCACCGGGAACAGCGGCTCGAGACCCGAGCGGCGGATGCGCGGCCGCTGGACGTCCGGGATGCCGTTGGTGATCAGCGCCAGCCGGTAGTCAGCCGCCAACGCGGCCAGCAGCTCCCGCGCACCGTCGAGCAGCACGGTCTGCCGGCCGAGATGGCGCAGGTACAGCCGGCTCAGCCGCTCGGGGTCGGCGGCGGCGTCGCCGAGCTCCGCCGCCAGCCGCCGGAACCGCTCCACCTGGAGCTCGGCCTGCTCGACCTCACCGGCCTCGTACGCCTGCCACAGCTCGGCGTTGATCCGCCGGTAGCCGGCGGTGATCCCGGCCGCTCCCGCCAGGCCGGACTCGTCCCAGGTGGCGGCCAGCGCCGCGGCCTCGGCGCGGTCGTAGTCGAATAGCGTGCCGTCGGCGTCGAACAGGATCCAGTCGTACCGCCCGCCGGCCGGGCTCACTCCGGCGTCTCCGGCGAGCCCGCCGTCGGCGCCGCCGCACCGGCCACCCGGAAGACGACGCAGAACCGCTCGTCGTTGCCGGCCCACGGGGCGTGGGTCTCGACCACCTCGAAGCCGTCCCCCACCATCTCCGCCACCAGCGCCTCGAGCGGGATGCCGTGGCCGCCGCGGTCGGGCACACCGGGCAGCTCCCGCCAGCCGCTCTGCGGCTGGATGTCGACGATCGCCAGCCGGCCGCCGGGCTTGAGCGCCGCCGCCAGGCCGGCGCGCATCCGCGCCGGCTGCTCGAAGTGGTGGTAGACCAGCCGCACCAGGACGCCGTCGCAGCAGCCCGGCGGCAGGGCGAGATCGTCCTGGGTGCCCAGCACGACCTCGACGTTGACCAGGTCGTCTTTCTTCGCCCGGCGCCGGATCTTCTCCACCAGGTCGTCCTCGATCTCGGTGGCGATGACGCGCCCGGCCGGACCCAGCCGGCTCGCCAGGGCGACGGTGAAGTCGCCGTCGCCGGCACCCACGTCGGCCACCGTCATGCCGGGCTCGAGAGCCAGGGCGGCGACGATGCTGTCGGTCTCGGCGGCCCGCGCGGCGCCGGCGAAGCATCCGGCCGCCAGCCCGAGCGCGGTCGCCAGCGCCGCCAGCGGCGCGACGGGCGGCCTTCGGCCGCGGCGGGTTGGGGCTCGGATGGCGCTCAACGCCCAAGCCTCACCCACCGGCTCGCGGCCGTCAACCCCGCCGCGCGGCCCGCCCGGCGGATCGACGGCTCGCTATTTGTGCTCGCCGCCGCGGCTGCCGTAGAATCTGCCCAACAAGAGTTTCCACGACCCCAGGGGGTCCTTGGGAGGAACCGGCGCAGGGCCACAAGCCCTGCGCCTTTTTTCTTCTGCCACCCGCTCCTACCGGCCGGAGAGCGGGCCGGAGTCGAACAGCGCCGCGAACCGCTCGGCGAGGGCGGGGCCGGTGCCCTCGGCCTCGTGCTTGAAGAAGACGAACGCCTCGCTCCAGCTCTGCCCACCCACCCGCTCCGCCCAGCCGGCCAGGTCGGCCTCGTCGTAGCCGTCCCGGCGCAGCCGCAGGTAACCCCAGCCGGCGGTGGCGGTCAGCGGGACCTCCGCCGCCGGCCCCTCGTCCGACACCACCAGCGCGGCCTCGCCGTGGCCGGCGAGCAGCGCGTAGACCTCGTCGTCGAACCAGGAGGCGTGGCGGAACTCGAAGGCGGCGCGGCAGCGCGGCGGCAGCAGCTCGAGGAACTCGGCCAGCAAGCCGGCGTCCTTGCGCAGGTAGGGCGGCAGCTGGAACAGCAGCGCCCCCAGCTTGGGTCCGAGCACGCCGGCGGTGTCCAGCAGGTACTGCACCAGCTCGCCGGCGTCGCGCAGCCGCGCGTGGTGGGTGATGCGGCGCGACGCCTTCAAGGCGAAGCGGAACCGCTCGCCGGTGGCGGCCGCCCAACGCTCGAGCACCGACTCGCGCGGCATGCGGTAGAAGGTGTTGTTGATCTCGACCGCCGGTAGCCGGCCGGAGTAGTAGGCCAGCATGTCGTCGTTCGACAGCTCCTCGGGATAGAAGCTGCCCTTCCACTCCTTGTAGGAGTAGCCGCTGGTGCCGGCCAGGATCCGCATGGCGGCGAGTCTAGCCCGGCTAGCCCGAGCCGTCGCGCAGCAGGTGGCGCACCGCCGCCAGGCTGCCGTCGCCCGGCGCCGGCTCGATCCCCAGCAGGTGGCAGAACAGCCCGTACAGGTGAACGCTCTCGAACGGCGGCACCACCTGCCCGGCGCGCAGCCCCGGGCCGGCGCCCAGAAACAGCGCGCCCATCTCCTCGAGCTGGTTATCGAAGCCGTGGTCGCCGAGCCCCAGCCGCCCGCCGCGCAGCTCGAGGTAGGCACGGCTCGCCACCCGCCAGCCGCCCGCCACCAGCCCGAGAAGCGGCGGTATCCGCCGGCTGTCCCGGTAGTGCAGCCGCTCGGGGATCTCGTGCTTGCGGAAGATCTCGAGGGCGGGATGGGCGCCGGCGAGCGCGGCGTGGACCTCGTCGACGTCCTCGGGGCGCGGCCACAGCGCCAGCGCGGGGCTCCAGTCGACGACCCGCGCCTTGGCCAGGTCGACATGGTCGTCCAGAACGATCACCTGATCGGGCGGCGTCGCGATCGAGCCGTGGTCGGAGATCACGAACAGGTGGGAGCGGCCCCACAGCCGCCGCCGGTCGAGACCCGCGAGCAGCCGCCCGACCGCGGCGTCGACGCGCGCCACCGCCTCGCCGACGGCGGGGTGGTCGGGGCCGTGGCGGTGGGCGGCGTCGTCGACGTCGCTGAAGTAGAGGGTGATGAACGACGGCCGCTCGGCCGGCGGCAGGTCGAGCCAGGCCAGCACCTGGTCCACCCGCTCCTCGTTGGGCACCGAGCCGTCGTAGGTCCGCCAGTGGTCCGGGTGCTGACCCTGGATCGGCGCCTCCGAGCCCGGCCAGAAGAACGACGCCGTGACCAGGCCCTGCCGGCGCGCCGTCACCCACAGCGGCTCGCCCAGCCACCAGCGCGGATCCTCCACCGCCGAGCGGTCGCCGAGCGAGAAGCGGGCGTCGAGCACCGGATCGTAGATGTTGTTGGCGACGACGCCGTGGTGCTCGGTGTAGAGGCCGGTGACCACCGTGTAGTGGTTGGGGAAGGTCTTGGTCGGGAAGGCCGGTATCAGCCGCTCGGAGCGCACCCCGGCCCGAGCGATGCGGTCGAGCGCCGGCGTCGGCGCGCGCGCCATGAAGTCCCAGCGGAAGCCGTCGAGACTGATCAGGACGAGCGGCGGCGGTCCGCTGGCGGCAGCGCCGCGGGCGGCGATCGCCAGGCCGCCCGCCAGCAGCCCGGCGACCAGCGCCAGGGCGGCGCCAAACCGCCGCCCGCCGCCGCCCGCCTCGCGAGACCCCGCCATGGCCGCCGGACGGTAGCACAATGTAGAATCGATCCCGGCCTCCGCCACGGTGCGGGGAGCCGCCGTCGCCCGGCACCACCCGCCGTCCGACCTCCCACCCAGTCGCAGCGCGCCTGGCCCCGCCGGCGGGCCGCTTCCGGCCGCTTACGAGGAGACCTTCGAGCCCATGCCCAACCGCTTCCCCCAGGAGGCCGTCCTGCGCGACGGGCGCCGCCTGATGATCCGCCCGTTCACCTCGCGCGACAGCCGCGACCTGTTCGCCTTCTTCCAGCGCCTCCCCGACGACGTGCGGCGGTTCGCCTGGGACAACATCGACGACCCGGCGCTGGTCGAGCTGTGGAGCCGCGAGATCGACTACGCCAAGGTGCTGCCGCTGCTGGCCACCGACGGCTCCAAGATCGTCGCCGACGCCACGCTCCACCGCCGCGAGCGCGGCCCGCTCCGCCGGGTCGGGCGCATCAAGTGGCTGCTCGAGCCCGAATACCGCGGTCTCGGCCTGGGCACCACCCTGGTCAACAACTTCATCGCCATCGCCCGCGAGCAGGCGCTGCGTCACCTGACCTGCATGCTGGTGTCGGACTTCGAGGCGGACGCGGTGGCGACGCTGCGCGAGCTGGGCTTCGACGAGCACCCGATCCCGGGCTACGGCACCGACCCCGACGGCAACCAGCACGACATGGTCAAGCTGGTGCTCAAGCTCTGAGCCGCTGACCGCCGCCCGCCGGCCTTCTCCCCCGCCGTCTCACCGGCCGGCGATCGACGGCCCGCCGGGCGCCGGCTCGAGCTCGAAGCTCTGCGGCAGGTGGGCGCCCTCGACCCAGGCGATGGCCTGGGCGTCGAGCAGCCGGACGAGCTGGCGAACGGCGCTCTCGAAGCGGGCCAGCGACGAGACGTCGCGCGCCTTGCCCCAGGGCGTGCTGGGCACCAGGGGGCGGCGGTCCGGCGACACCGTGCGGGCGATCGCCGGGCCCGTGCTCCACACCACCAGCGGCACCTGCAGCGCCGCCAGGTAGGCCCGCACCTCGTCGATCCCGAAGCGGCTGGCGTCGGAGGCGCCGGCACCCAGCACCAGCAGCACCGCGCGCGGCCGGTTGCCCGCCGCCGCCTGCACCGCCGCCACCGCCACCGCCTCGGCCAGGCGGCTCTCGAGCCGCGGGCGGGACAGGTCGACGTGGGTCAGCAGGTAGGCCAGCTCGCCGTCGGCGGCGGTGAACGGCGTCGAGATCGGGAACAGGTCCACCGGCACCTCGCTGCTGGCCCGCTGGCTCGGCTGGGGCGAGACGAAACGCACCTCCCAACCCGGCAGCGTGTCGCGGCTGTCGAGCCCGGCACCCTGGCCGCGGTTGAGCATCCGTCCGAGCATGCCGAGGCCGGGCACGGCGTCGCGCGCCAGCACGACCAGCAGCTCCCACGGCGCCTCCTCCACCGCCACCACCGCCGGTTGGGAGCCGCCGGCCCGCAGCCGGCCGGTGAGCTCGCTCGCCGGCGGCAGCTCCTCGCCGCGCCCGCGCTCCAGCACCGCCGCCGTCATCTCGACGGTGGCCTGGTCGCCGAAGCGGCCGCCGACCACGCTCTCCACCCGCGAGCGCACGTTGCCCTCGAACTCCAGCTCGGCGCGCAGGAAGTGCACCGCCGCCGGGTCGAGCGCCGGCAGCCGGTAGCTCCAGCCGTCGCCGGTGGGCAGCGGCTCGCCGTCCAGCCACACCGTCACCGACCGCGGGCGCTTGTTCTCGAGGCTCTCCCACAGCAGGCTGACCTCGCCCGGCGCTTCCATCACCAGGCTGGCCTCGGCGCGCGAACGCGGCAGGTTGAGCCACTGCTCGGCGCGCGCCAGCTCGCCGGCGGCGGCGTCGAAGGCGACGGCCTCGAGGCGGTGCGGCAGCAGCCGGCCGCCGAAGTCGACCTCGCTGCGCCACGGCTCGTCGGTGAGCTCGGCCACCGTCCGGCCGTCGATCCGCAGCTCGACCCGCGCCGCCTCGCCGGCGCCGACCACCTCCACCTCGTGGACGCCCACCACCAGGCCGAGAAAGAGGGTCAGGAAGCTCAGCATGGGCGGCGGCGGGTGGGTGGGCTCGAAATGGGTGGGCTCGAAATGAAAGAGCCGGCCCGCGGTGGGCCGGCTCGATCGACTGCCGTGCGGCTGGAGACCGCCGTCAGGGGTTGACGATCTCGTTGCCGGGCTTGCGCGGGGGATCGTCGCGCGGCCGGATCTGCTCGGGGGTCAGCGGCTCGTTGTCCTTCCACTCCGGCGACAGCTCGGCGTTGATCTCGGCCCACTTCAGATCCTCGTCCTCGGTCTCGACGATGGCGTCGATCGGGCACGCCGGCTTGCACAGCGAGCAGTCGATGCACAGCTCCGGATCGATCACCATGAACACTTCGCCGTTGTACTCGCCGGGATAGATGCAGTCCACCGGACAGACCTCGACGCAGTCGCCGTAGCGCTCTCCCAAGCACTTCTCCGTGATCACGTACGACATTACGGACGACCCTCCTGTTGGCTATGGCTGTTGACTCCGGGCGCCGGACGCCCGATGGTCGACTCTCTTCGTGCCCGCGAGTCTACTGCGGCTCGCCGGCGGATGGCAAACCGCGCCGCTCCGCGGCGCGCGCCCTCCGGCCGCGTGCTAGCCTGGAGTCGTGGAGCCTGACGGCGGCGGCGCTCCCCGCTCTTCTGACGCCAGCGCGGCCCGCGCCTGGGCGCTGGCCCTGGTGGTCGTAGTGGTGGTGCTGGCGGGTGCCGGCCTGTGGGTGTTCGAGTCGCTGCGCCGCCTGCCGGCGGAGGCGGCGGCAGGCGGCCGGCGTCTGGTCGGCGAGCTGGCCGAGGTCGCCGCCGCCTTCAAGCAAGGCCGCATCGAGACCTCGTTCACCAGCTACGCCACCTCGGTTACCGGCACCAGCTACCTGCAGTTCGCCTCGCTCCAGCAGACCGAGGTCTATACCCGCCAGGACAGCGCGTCGGTGCTGTGGGGCGCGCTGGCGCTGCCCGATGTGGTCGTCTCCGCCACCGCGCCGGTCGAGTACAGCTACTACCTCGACCTGGACGAGCCGTGGCAGTTCGAGCTCACCGGCAACCAGCTGCTGGTACGGGCGCCGCCGATCCGCTTCAACACGCCGTCGATCGACGCCTCCGAGATCCGCTACGAGGTGCGCGAGTCGAGCCTGCTGCGCGACGAGGCGGCGGCGCTCGTGCTGCTCAAGCGCGGCCTCACCGCGATGGCCCGCCAGCGCGCCGAGAGCAACATCCCGCTGGTGCGCGAGCTGGGGCGGCGCAAGGTGGCGGAGTTCGTCGGCCGGTGGCTGACCGGCAGCTTCGGCGACGGCGACCAGTACGCGATCAGCGTGCGGTTCGCCGGCGAGCCGCCGGCGCTCGACGTGGCGGCCGAAGGTGAGCTGCCCGGCGCCGGCCGCTGAACCCGGCGGCCGGGCTTCTGCTGGAAACCTGCCACCCCAGCGCTGGGCGCCCCGCTCGAGAGCTACATCTCCGGCCACTGACGAGCTCTGCCGAAACGGCCGAGTTGGGGTAGCCTCACCGGCGCCGGCCGGTGATCCCATGCCCCAGGACCGACGAACTTCGGACACGCTGCGCGCCATCGACGGCGTCCTCGGAAACCAGCAGCAGGAGCTGGTCGACGGGCGGGCGCTGGCCAACCTGGCGGTGGCGATGGCCACCGAGTACACCGGCGCCCGGCTGGGGACGTTCCTGGTCGACCGCGGCGGCGGACTCGAGCCGGTGCTGGCCCTCGGGCCGGAGCTGTCGTCGGCGCCGCGGGACGACTCGGCGTGGGACGCCGAGCTGGTGGAGCGGGCGGTCGGCCGGCTGGCGCCCGCCCACCGTCCGGACCGGCTGGCGGTACCGGTCGTGCTGCAGGGCCAGGTGCGGGGCGTGGTCTACCTGGAGACGGCCGGCGAGTTCTCGGCCGAGGACCGCAACCTGGTCGAGTCGGTGGCGGCCCGCATCGCCAGCACGCTGCACAGCGTGGAGCTGGTGGACGAGCTGTCGCGCCGCAACCGCAACCTCGAGCTGCTCGAGGCGGTGAGCGTCTGCCTGACCGCCGGCCGGCTGAGCCGGCAGCATCTCGAGCAGACGGTCGAAGCCGCGCTCAGCGCCACCGCCAGCCAGCAGGCGGCGCTGGCGCTGCTGGCGCCGTCGGGCGAGCTCGAGGTGCTGCTGGTGCGCGGCGGCCAGCGGGACGAGCTGGAGCAGGAGGCGCGCGCCCTCGCTGCCGGCCTCCCCGAGCTGGGCGCAGCCGGCGAGGCGGGCGGCCCGGCGCTGCTGATGCCGCTCGCCAGCCAGGACGACCTCTCCGACGACGCCAGCGCGCGGCCGGTGGGCTTCCTGCTGGTGCGCCGGCTCGGCGGCCGGCCGTACGACGGCTCGGACCGCGCCTTCTTCGAGGCTTTGGCCCACCTGGTGATGGGCGCCGTGTCGCGCCGCGACTACTACCAGCGGGCGGCCGAGGACCCGGTCACCGGCGCCGGCTCGCGGCTCGCCCTGCAGCTAGCGCTGTCGCAGCTGCAGGCTGCCGCCGACCGCACCGGCGAGCCTTTTTCGGTCATCATCCTCGACGTCGACAACTTCAAGGAGATCAACGACCGGTTCGGCCACCTGCAGGGGGACCGCGTGCTGCGCAGCCTGGCCGGCATCCTGCGCCGCCGGCTGCGCGACCGCGACTTCGTGGCGCGCTACGGCGGCGACGAGTTCGTGATGCTGCTGCCGGCGACCACCGCCGACGGCGCCGCCGAGCTGGCGGAGGACCTGCGCCGCCAGGTGCGCGAGGAGACCGCCGTGCCCGAGGGCCTGGCGGTGTCGGTCTCGATGGGCGTCGTCACCTACCCGCGCCACGCCAGCCGCATCGGCGAGCTGCTCGACCTCGGCGACCGGGCGCTGTACGCCTCCAAGGACGCCGGCCGCGACCGGGTGACGGTCGGCGGCCGTTAGCCCGACCTTCTCACCGAGCCGCTCGGCGAGCGGCCGCAGGTGCCTGCAGATGCGCGACTCACCGCCGGAGGACGCGCAGCAGCGGACCGGTGAGAAGGTCAGGGCTCAGCCGTCGGCGCGGCCGAACGGCAGCAGCGAGCCGCGGGAGGCGCCGGCGGGCGGCGGCGGCGGCTCCTCATCTTCCTCCGGCTCGTCGCCTTCGCCGGGGTTGATGAAGCGGTCGGCCTCGAGGTGGTACTGCTGCTCGTAGAGCTGACGGTACAGGCCGCCCGCCGCCAGCAGCTCCTCGTGCGAGCCGCTCTCGACGATCCTGCCGTCGCGCAGCACCAGGATCTGATCGGCGTTGCGGATGGTCGACAGGCGGTGCGCGATGACCAGCGTGGTGCGGCCCTTCTTGAGCTCGCGCAGGCCCTCCTGGATGCGCGCCTCGTTCTCGCTGTCGAGGCTCGAGGTGGCCTCGTCGAGGATCAGGATGCGCGGGTTGGCCAGGATGGCGCGCGCGATCGCCACCCGCTGGCGCTGGCCGCCCGACAGCTTGACGCCGCGCTCGCCGATCACCGTCTCCCAGCCGTTCTCGAACTCCTCCGCGAACTCGTCGCAGCGCGCCAGCCGGCCGGCCTCGACGATCGCCTCCCGCTCGGCGTGGGGACGGCTGTAGGCGATGTTCTCCGCCAGCGTGCCGTCGAACAGAAAGTCGTCCTGCAGCACCACCGCCAGCTGCGAGCGGTAGTCGCGCAGCCTGACCGTCGTCAGGTCGAGGCCGTCGACCAGGATGCGGCCGGTGAGCGGCCGGCGAAACGCCATCACCAGCGCGATCAGGGTGCTCTTGCCCGCACCGCTCGGGCCGACCAGCGCGGTGGTCGAGCCGGCGGGAGCGTCGAAGTCGATGTCCTCGAGCACCTTGACGCCCGGCTGGTATTCGAAGCTCACCCCCTCGAACCGCAGGTCGCCGCGCACCCTGCCGAGCGGCTCCCGGTGGCGGTCCTCGTCGTACTCGGTCGGCTGCGACAGGATCTCGCGGATGCGGTCGAGCCCGGCGAACGCCTCGGTGATCTGTGTGCCGATGTTGGCCATCTGCACCAGCGGCGCGACCATCAGCCCGGTGAACACCACGAACATCAGGATGTCGCCGACGGTCATCCGGCCGGCCAGCACCTCGCGCGCTCCGAAGATGCCCATCGCCAGGCTGACCAGGCCGAACAGCAGGCTCGAGATGCTGGTGATCGCCGACACCCCGACCATCGTCTTGGCGATGTTGCGCAGCAGCCGGTGGGCGCCGCGGGCGAAGATCCGCTCCTCGCGTCTCTCGGCGGTGTAGGCCTTGACCACTCGCACCCCGCCGAGCGCCTCGTTGAGCCTGCCGGTGAGCTCGGCGTTGAGCTTGCCGCGCTCGCGGAACACCGGCCGCAGGCGGCCGAACCCCACCACCATCACCGCCGCGAAGACCATCAGCATCACCAGGGTGAACAGCGTCAGGCGCCAGTTGAGCCACAGCAGCACGAAGAACGCCACCATCGCGGTGATCGAGCCCCCCACGAGCTGCACGAAGCCGGTGCCCACCAGGTTGCGGATGCCCTCGGCGTCGGTCATCACACGCGAGATCAGCTCGCCGGTCTTGTGCTCTTCGAAGAACCGCACCGGCAGGCGACCGACGTGCCGCTGCACCCTGAGCCGCAGATCGTTGATCGCGCGCTGCGCCGCCACCCCCAGCAGGATCGACAGCGAGAACGAGGTCGCCGACTGCACCACGGTGGCGCCGCCGGCGGCGAGCGCGATCCACAGCAGCAGCTCGGTCCGCCCCTTGGCGATCACGTCGTCGATGATCAGCTTGGTGCTGGCCGGCAGCACCATGCCGGCGAGGCGGCTGACCACCAGCAGCACCAGGCCGAGCGCCAGCCGCCGCCGGTGCTGCCAGACCAGCTCGCGCGCCTCCCGCCAGACGGTGGACAGCGGCGGCAGCTTCTTCCTGCGCTCCTCGGCCATCGCGCTACCCTACCGCAGGCGGCGGCGCCTTCTCCCCGCCCGCCGACCGCGGCCGGGCCTCAGCCGGCGGCGTCCAGCCGGCCGTCGACGCGGTTGCGGATCCAGTCGGCATCCCACCACTCGAGCGGGTCGACCGCCTGGCCGCCGAGCAGCAGGGTGAAGTGCAGATGGTCGCCGCCGGCCAGGCCGGTCTCACCCGTCCGGCCGAGGAGCTGGCCGCGCTCGACGCGCTCGCCCTCGCCGACCGCGATCGACGACAGGTGGCCGTACAGGCTGAGCAGTCCGAGCCCGTGGTCCACCACCACCGCGTTGCCGTAGATGCCGAAATACCGCGCCAGCGCCACCACGCCGTCGTTGGCCGCCGGCACCGGCGCCTGCCTGATCGACGCCAGGTCGTAGCCGAGGTGGACCTGGCGGTCGACCTCGCGCCCCTCGTACAGATAGGTGCGGCGGTCGGCGAACGCCGACATCACCTGGGCGTTGGGCATCGGCAGGAACGGCTGGCTCCACAGCCGCTCCGGCGGCGACGCCGCCGACAGCTCGTCGAGCGTGCGGGCGTTCTCGCGGCGCAGCCAGCCGTTGATCCGCAGGTAGTTGGCCAGCAAGCCGCCCTGGTCCTCGAGCCCGGAGGCCCGCATGATGGGCGGCACCACCCTGTCCAGGAACTCGTCGCTCAGCTGCAGCCGGTCGCTGGCCGGCGGGCGCGGCCGCAGCCGGTCGACGAAGCCGACCGCCGCGCGGTTGCCGGCGTCGTCCTCGGCCACCAGTCGGATGGTGTCGGCTCCTTCGTGATCGAACGGCACGGCGTAGAGCGCGAACCGGCGCCGCACGCCGTCGGCACCGGGCGGAGCGTCGTGGCCGCCGAACCACAGCTCCCCGACCGCCACCCCGTCGCGCACCGCTGACGGCTCGAGCTCGTAGACCACCAGGTCCGCACCCCCCTGGCGCGGGTAGTGGCCGCGCGAGCGAACAACCACCGTGGGCGGCCGCAGCCGCACCTCCAGGCGCCGCTCGACCACCACCGGCGCGGCGCGGCGCAGCCAGGTTCCCGGCCGCTCGGCGACGGCGCGCAGCACGGCCTCGCCCTCGCTCAGCCCATCCACCGCCTGCCAGCCGGCATCGGCCGTCAGCCGGTCCTCGCGCACGCTGCGGCCCCACGGGCGCCACGACGGCCGCGGGGTGTGGCTGGCCGAAGCCAGGGCCACCGTCCGGCCGTCCTGGACCAGCTCGAGCCGCAGCTCGGCGAGACCGCGCGGCCCGGAGGCGAAGCGGGCCTCCACCCGGTTGGCCGGGCCGAGCGCCGGGTACTCGGTGGTCAGCTCGACGACCGGCGGCGTGCCCAGGCGCAGCGCGGAGGCGGCGGCCGCCGCCACCGCCACCAGGGCCACCAGCACGAGCCAGCGGCGGAGCTTGGACGGTCTGTCGGACATGAACGAGGCGGGCGGCGGGCGGCGGGCTGGGCGGCGTCAGGATACCGCAACCCGGTCCCCCGCCGCGCGGACGAAAAAAGGGCCCGCGGGCGAACCCGCGGGCCCCGAACGGCAGATAACCGGCCGGCTCAGCGCCACCACTGCCAGCGGAGCTCGACGCGCGGGCGGGAGCCGCGCCAGCGAGGGTGCCGGTAGCGGCGGTCGTAGTAGCCCTCGTCGTAGCCGTAGACCCACATCAGCTCCTCCATCGCCTGCTCGGCGCGGCGGAAGTCACGCCGCACGTGGCGGTCCGGGTGGATCCAGTGCAGGCCTTCCTGCGCCCGCCGGTAGCTGCGCACCAGGCGCCGGAAGTCGGCCTCGGTGTGGTACGGGTCCGCGCGATAGCTCTCCACCTGGCGGTGGAAGTGGCGGGCGCTGTCCTCGAACTCGTGCAGCCGCACGAGGCCCCGCTCCTCCCAGTAGTCGCCGTGGTGCGAGCGGCGCTCGGCGGCACGGTGGACGTGCCTGGCGGCGTCCTCGACCTGGTGGGCGAGGATCGCGACTCGCTCCATCTGGCGCGGCTCGGGGTGCGCGGCACCGGCGGCGGCGGGCACCAGGAGCGCCAGGGCTGCGGTCATGATCGGGAATCGGGTCATCGCGTGCCTCCTTTCCCTCATCCGCGAGGGGTAGGAGCAACCGCGATGCCAGAGTCTCAACCTTCTGCAAACAAACAGTTTATAGGCTCGGCTGGCGCGCGGCGGCGCCAGAACGTCCTCGATTCAGGACGATTCCCGGTCGAGGAACGGCCGCAGTACCTCGCGCTTGTCGGAGAACGCCAAACGCGCCGAAACGAACTCCCGGTGGTCGAAGCCGAGCTCGCTGGCGATCTGGCGGATCTGGCTCTCCTCGGCGGTCGAGATCGACTCGTCGGCGGCCGAGACGGCGAACATGCAGTCGAGCAGATGACGGCGATCGTCGGCGGTCGAGAGGTCGCGGAACTCGCGCGTCACCAGGAAGTTCTCGGTGCCGCCGAACAGCCGGTTCTGGCTCTTGGCGATCTGCACCACCAGCACCGCCTGGTCGGCCGGCAGCTCGCCGAGCTCGCGCACGATCTTCTCCATGGCGGCGGTCTCGTCGCGGCTGATCTGCTGGTCGGCGTTCGCCACCCGGCCGAGGATGTAGGCGAAGGCGGCGATGTAGCGCGCCCGCTCGACCGGCATCGCCTCCAGCTCGGAGACGATCCGGCGCACGGTGTCGGTGTCGCCGCCGTCGGCGGCCGGCTCGGGCCGGCGCAGGAAGTCGAGGATGCCCATCGGCCGGAGTGTAGCGCCGGGGGGTGGTGCTGGCGAGCGGTGGCTCGCAGAACCGGTTGGGCATGCCGGGGGTGGTGCCGAGGTCCCTCGCTGCGCTCGGGATGACAGCGGCGGACAGAGCCGGGGTCGGAGGGCGCGGTGCTGCGAGTAAGGCGGTCGGGGCTTGCAGGGCTGGGGGGCGCCTGCCGCGGATGATACCGAGGTCCCTCGCGGCGCTCGGGCTGACAACAGCGGGCAACGGCCGGGGTCGGACGGCGCGGCGTGGTGAGCCCACAGCCCCCAGCCTGTCGTCCCGAGCGGAGCGAGGGACCTCGACGCGGACGGCGCCGGGGCGCCGCCGGCCCGCCGGCAGGCCTTAGAATCCTCCCAATGAGACAGCCCCCGATCGCCGCGCTCACCCTCCTCGCCCTCTCGCCGCTGGTCGCCGCCTGCGGCGAGCCGCCGATGCCGGGCGCGACGCCCGGCGAGCTGGTGGGCCGCTGGCGCGCGGTGCTGACCTCGCCCGGCGGCGAGCTGCCGTTCACCCTCGAGATCGCCGAGCGCGACGGCCGGCTCGAGGCGTGGGCGGAGAACGGCGACGAGCGGGCGCCGTTCAGCGGCGTCGCGCTCGACGGCCGCCGGGTCGAGCTCGAGATCGACTGGTACGACGCCGAGATCCTGGCCGAGCTGGACGCCGGCGACGACCGACTGACCGGCCGCTGGCGCAAGACCGCCGCCGGCGGCGACTCGAGCCTCCCGTTCTCCGCCGTGCGCGGCGACGCGCGCCGCTTCCTGCCGCTGGCCGAGGCGGGCCTCGAGCCGGGCGCCGAGGGCGCGCCGGCGTCGGTCGCCGGCTCCTGGCAGATCGAGCTGCGCGACGACGACGGCAGCGAGCCGGCGCGCGGCGAGCTCGAGCAGGACGGCGCTCGGGTCACCGGTACCTTCCTCACCCCCACCGGCGACTACCGCTACCTCGAGGGCAGCTACGAGCGGGGCCTGCTCCGGCTGTCCACCTTCGACGGCGCCCACGCCTTCCTGTTCCGCGCCCGGGCGGGTGCCGACGGCACGCTGAGCGGCGACTTCTGGTCGCGCGACAGCTACCACGCGAGCTGGACGGCGCGGCCGGTGGCGGCCCGCGAGCAGGTGCTGCCCGACGCCTGGCAGCTGGTCGGCCTCGAGAACGACGAGGGCCGGTTCGGTTTCCGCTTCCCCGATCTCGACGGCGAGCCGGTGGCGCTGTCCGACGAGCGTTTCCGCGGCAAGGTGGTGCTGGTCAACATCTTCGGCTCGTGGTGCCCCAACTGCAACGACAAAGCGCCGCTGCTGGCCCGCTGGCACGAGCGGTGGGGCGAGCGCGGCCTCGAGATCGTCGGGCTGGCCTACGAGCTGACCGGCGACCCCGAGCGCGACCGCCGGCAGGTGGCGCGCTTCGCCGATCGCCACGGCATCGACTACCCGCTGCTGCTGGCCGGCGTCAGCGACAAGACGAAGGCGGCCGAGACCCTGCCCGACCTGACCTCCGTCGTCGCCTTTCCGACCACTGTCTTCGTAGGCCGCGACGGCAAGGTGCGCCGCATCCACACCGGCTTCGCCGGCCCCGGCACCGGCGAGCACCACACCCGCCTGGTAGCCGAGCTCGAGGGCCTGATCGAGAAGCTGCTGGCCGAGCCCGCCTAGCGGAAGAGGCCGGCGATGGTGCGGGCGGTGAGGCCGGAGCCCTCGACCTCGACCTCGAGCCGCCGCCAGCTCTCGCCGTCGCCCTCGGGCGAGTAGTAGCCCAGGAAGTACTGCGACCTCAGCTCCTCGGCGATCTCGCGGTAGACGGCGTCGAGATCGGCGCCGACGCGGGTCAGGTAGACGCGGCCGCCGACCTCGCCGGTCAGCTCGCGCAGCCGCCCGAGGAAGCCGCGCACGCTCAGCCCCCGGCCGCCGGTGCGGACGATCTCGTTGTTCGACAGGATGACGTAGATCGGCGCGCCGACGGTGCGCGCGAACCTGAGGCAGGTGCGGAAGGGGAAGTCGGGGTCCTCGTCGGCGCCGTCCGAGTAGACGATCAGCGCCTTCTTGCCCGGCACGCCCTGAAGCTGCACCAGCGAGTAGACGATCGCCTCCCAGATGGCGGTCTGCCCGTCGGGCTCGAGCCGGTCGAGCGCGCGCACCACCTGCGGCAGGTCGGTGGTGGCGGTGCGCGCCAGCTGCGGCCGGCGGCCGAAGCTCACCAAGAAGGCGCGGTCGCGGCGGCGCTCGAGGCCGTTGACGAAGTCGGCGGCGGCGCGTTGCACGCGCGGCAGCTTGACGAACATCGAGGCCGACGAGTCGATCGCCAGGCCCACCGTCAGCGGCAGCTCGCCGGCGTCGCCGAAGGTGGCGATCTCGACCCGCCGGCCGTCCTCGAACACCTCGAACCGGCGCTCGGTCAGGCCGGTCACCGGCCGGCCGTCGCGGCCGCTGACCACCACGTACAGCTCGACCAGGTCCACGTCCAGCCGCTCGCTGCCGCCGTCGGCGGCGTTGAGAAACACCACGTCCTCGCCGATCGTGCCGTCGGCCAGCCGCGCCACTACCCGCACGAAGCCGCGCGGCGCGGTCGCCGGCACCAGCACCTGCTCGCGGAACGGCGGCGCGAAGCGCGTGCCGACCAGGCCGTCGCGCCAGTAGAACTCCACGCGGTCGAGGCGCGTCCCCTCCGGCACCCGCACGTCGGCTTCGACCTCGACCGCGCCGACCAACGGCCGCTCGACGCTGCCGGCTCCCCGCCGCGGCCGCAGGATCCGCACGTCGAGCAGGCCGCCGCCGCCGTTGACGGTCAGCGCGTCGCGCGCCCGCGGCTCGCCGCCGGCGCCGTAGGCGACCGCCTGCACCCGGCGGGTGCGCGGCAGCGCGCCCAGATCGACGGTGACGCTGTACGGCTCGGCCAGCCGCTCGGCGACCAGTTCGCCGTCGAGGAAGAACTCCACCCGGCCGACCCGCTCGGCCGCCACCAGAGCGCGGAACTCGGCCGGCCCGGTCACCATGCGCGCCTCGGGACCGAGCAACCGGAGCGCGCGCACCGCGCCGGCGACCACCGGTGAGGCGGTCGGCACGGTGACGGCGGCGGCTCCCCGCAGCGCGGCGAAGGTCGCGCCGCGCCGCGGACCGTCGAGCTCCTCCACCAGCACCGCCAGCGGGCTGTCGGGGTCGACGGCGCCGGGCACCGGCAGCCGGAAGGCCAGCCGCTCGCCCTCCCCCGCCAGCGGCTCGGCGTCGGCCAGCGCCAGGTGACCGCGGACCGCCGGCCGGTCGGCGCCGGCCGCCGCCAGGGTCACCCGCAGCCCACCCGGGTCGACGCCGGGCTCGAGCTCGAGGACCAGCTCGGAGCTGCCGTCGGCGGCCACCGACTGCACCGCCTCCAGCCAGAAGTCGCCCTCCTCCAGCTCCTCGCGCAGCAGCAGGCGGGCGCGCGCCGCCGACACCGCCAGCGGCAGCTCGTCGCCCACCCAGCGCCGCGACCGCAGCGGCTCGGCGGCCGCGCCGGCCGCCACCACCGCCACCTCCACCGGCAGCGCCAGCCCCGCCGGCAGCGCGAAGCTCAGCCGGCGGCGGCGGACGAGCTCGTCGGTGGCGGCCCCGAGCTGCAGCCTGTCGGTGGCCATCTCGCCGCCGGTCAGCTCGGCCAACCGGACGAGCGGCGCCGCCGGCTCGGCCAGCAGCTCGGGCTCGTCCGAAGCCTCCTGCCGGCGGCCCAGCTTGCGCGGGTCGACGCCGACCGCCACCCTGCCGAGGCCGCGCTGCTCCTCGAAGATCTGCTCCAGCCGCTCGGCGCCCGGCTTGTTGTCGCCCTCCTCGGGCAGCAGCAGATCGCCCCGCTCCGCGGGACTGACGGCCAGCACCGTCCAGCCGAGCTGCGACAGCGCCCGTCCCAGCTCGTCCGGCGGCGGCAGCGGCTGGGGCGGACGCAAGCCGTCGAGAGCCTGATCGCCGAGCGCCGCGCGGTAGAACGCCGCCGGATCGGGGTCGTAGCCGCCAGCGGCGTAGACCAGCAGCTGCGGTCCGGCGCCGGCGGCGTCCGCCGCCCAGCTGAGCAGCCGGTCGAGGTGGTGCGACAGCTCGCCGTGCTCGGCCACCAGCGCCGCCTCGGCGGCGGCTGCCGTAGGCTGCGGACGGCGGCCGAAGTCTCGCCGCTGCTCGAGCTGCAGGTGACTCGCGCCCTGCCGCACGCGCACCCAGGCGAGCGACTCGTCGACCGCCGCCGCGACGTCGGTGGCCGGCAGGGTCGTGACGATCTCCTCGCCTGCCAGCACCACCTCGACCGGTCCCAGGGCGATCAGCTCGGCGGCGTGCTCGGCGAGCAGGATCGCCGCGTTGGCCAGCTGCCACGGTTCGCTCAGGCGCTGGTCGAGCAGCACCACCACCCGCCACGAACGGACCGCCGGGCCGTTGTCGGTCGCCGGCAGCTCGCGTCCGCCGGCCATTACCGTGAGCTCGCCGGCCGCGCCGCCGGCCGGCGGCGGTACCGCCAGCTCGACCAGCTCGGGGCTCGCCGGGGCGCCGTCGCCGGCGCGCGCCGCGCCCAGGGCCAGCGCCGCGAGCGCCACGGCTAGCGCGAGATGTGGGGTCTTCGAGATGCCCATGCTCCAACCCGCCGGCCGATGCAAGACCCGCGCCGCTGCGGCTCGCGCCGGCGGGCCGCCCGCGGGCGGTCGCGGCGGCCGGCCGATTGACGCAACCTCGCCGCCTCCACTATTGTACGTGGGCTCGCTGGTCGCCCCACCCTCCCCAACGCAAGCACACGGATCGCCGAGCGCGAGCGGGGCAGCTCCGGCCCGCGGCGCAGTCGCCGCGCCCACTTCACCGGCTCGGATCGATAGGAGACCACCCGACATGAGTTCCCTGTTCGAGATGCTCAGCGACCAGCTCGGAGGCAACACCCTGGACCAGATCAGCCGCCAGCTCGGCGCCGACCGCCAGCAGACCGAGCGCGCCGTACCGGCCGCGATGGCCAGCCTGATGGCCGGCCTGGCACGCAACAGCTCGCGTGCCGACGGCGCCGGCGCGCTGGCGGCGGCGCTCGACCGCGACCACGACGGCAGTGTGCTGGACGACCTGTCGGGCCTGCTGGCGAACCCGCAGGCGGCCGGCGGCGACGGCATCCTGCGCCACGTGCTGGGCGGCAAGCGGCCGGCGGTGGAGTCGGCGCTCAGCCAGTCGACCGGGCTCGACGCACAGAAGGTCGGGCAGCTGCTCACCCTGCTGGCGCCGCTGGTGCTGGGCGCGCTGGGTCGCACCCGCCGCAGCCAGGGGCTGGACACCGGCGGCCTGGCCGACCTGCTCCAGCGCGAGCGCAAGACGATCGACCGCCGGGCGCCCGCCGATCTCGGCATGCTGGGCCAGCTGCTCGACTCGGACGGCGACGGCGACATCAAAGACGACGTGGCCAAGATGGGGGTGGGACTGCTCGGCCGGCTGTTCGGCCGGCGGCGCCGCTAGCCGGCGACCGGGGCACTCCGCACCTCTCAAGCAACTCTCAACCAGGAGGGAACCCATGGGACTTTTCGATTTCGTCAAGAACGCCGGCGAGAAGCTGGGATTCGGCAAGGACGAGCCCGCTCGGGCACCGGCGGCGGCGCCGGCCAAGGCGCCCACCCCGGAGGACATCAAGAAGGCCTCCGACCGGCGGCGCGCGATGGGTCTGGTCAAGCACATCGCCGGGCTGGGCTTCGAGGTAGAGGAGTTCTCGGTGCGGGTCGACGGCGACCTGGCGACCCTCGGCGGCACCGCCAAGAGCCAGTCGGACCGCGAGAAGATCGTGCTGGCGGTGGGCAACGTCGACGGCATCGCGCGTGTCGACGACCAGATGGAGGTCGCCGAGGCCGAGCCCGAGGCCACCTTCTACACCGTCAAGCCGGGCGATTCGCTGTCGAAGATCGCCAAGCAGCACTACGGCAACGCGATGAAGTACCCGGTGATCTTCGAGGCCAACAAGCCGATGCTGAGCGACCCCGACAAGATCTACCCGGGACAGGTGCTGCGCATCCCGCCGCTCGACAGCTGAGCCGCACCCGGCCCCAGGCTCGCACCGGCCCGCTATCAGGCGGGCCGGTTTTTTTTGTGCCGCCCCCGCCGCGCGGCGCGCTACAATCCTCCGTCGCCCCTCCGAGTCCGTCGCCGGGGCGCGGCCCGGCCGCGCGCCGGCGGCCTGCCGCCGATGAGCCGCCCCTCCCAGCCACCGGTCCGCAAGCGCGAGATCTTCGGCTGGGCGATGTTCGACTTCGCCAACTCCAGCTACACCACGGTGATCGTCACCG
>JBFGNS010000075.1:0-21073 GCA_041574955.1 Thermoanaerobaculia bacterium
CGATGACCGGGCGGCCGGTGGAGCTCGCTTCGGTGAGCTCGTAGGTCGCGATCTCCGCCAGCTTGTCGCCGGCGCGCGACGTCTGGACGACGGTGGCCGTGGTGTACCCGCGGTTGGCATCTTCCTGCTGGCTGCCGGCACAGCCGAGCGCGGCCAGCAACAGCACGGCGACGGCGTGTCCGCGAGTCGTCATGATCTCGTACCGAGCCTGCTCAGGCGGGGTTCCTGACCAGCAGGGTCTCGAGCTCCTCGAGCGAGCGCCCCTTGGTCTCGGGCAGGACCAGCACCACGAACACCAGGCCGACAGCGGCAAACAGCCCGTAGATCAGGAAGGTGGTGGCGCTGCCGAAGTTGGCCAGCTCCCACGGGAAGACGAGCTGCACGCCGAAGCTGACGGCGGAGTTGATCAGGCCGACGAAGGAGATGGCGATGCCGCGGATCCGGTTGGGAAACAGCTCCGAGAACAGCACCCACATCACCGGGCCGATGGAGACGGCGAACGACGCGACGAAGCCCAGCACACCGAACAGCACCAGCCACGGGTTCATCGCGATCGCCGCGTTGATGAAGTCGGACTCGTAGCGCGTCGCCAGCTCGTCGCCCAGAGCGACCCGCAGGGCCCGCTTGAACTCCACGTCGTTGTCGAAGGTGGTGCCCTCGAGATCCACGACCGCCGCCGCGCTGGCCTCCGCCGGCAGGTTCTCCAGCGCATCGCCGGTGAGGGTATAGGTGGCCGAGGAGAAGCCGTAGGCCAGAACGAACATCGACAGCGCGATGCCGGCCAGCCCGAGGTTGAGCAGCGGCTTGCGGCCGATCCGGTCGATGAGCGCCATCGCGACGACCGTGAACACCAGGTTGATCAGGCCGACCAGCACCGCCTGCGCGAACGAGGCGTCGGTGCCGATGCCCGACTGCTCGAAGATCATCGGGGCGTAGAAGAAGACCGAGTTGATGCCGGTGATCTGCTGGACGATCGCCACCACGATGCCGATGGTGAGCACCAGACGCAGCGCGGGAGCGAACAGCTCACGGACCGAGACCTTCTCCCTGCCGGCGTCCCGGGCCAGGCTGGCGTGGATCTCCTCGAGCTCATGCCGCGCTTCGGCCTCGCCGACCGCGCGGGTGAGGATCCCGCCGGCCTCCTCCTGCCGCCCGCTGAGCAACAGCCAGCGCGGGCTCTCGGGCACGAAGAACAGGCCGAAGAAGTAGACGACGGCGGGCAGCGTCTCGAGACCGAGCATCCACCGCCAGTTGTGCTCGCCGAGCCCCAGGGCCTGCGTCCAGCCGGCGTCGGATTGGCCGAGCTTGAGGATCAGATAGTTGGTGAAGAACGCCGCCGAGATGCCGACGACGATGTTGAGCTGGTTGAACGACACCATGCGGCCGCGCTCGCTCGGCGGCGCGATCTCGGCGATGTACATCGGCGCGATGATCAGCGAGGCGCCGACGCCCAGCCCGCCGATCATGCGGGCGACGACCAGCACCAGGAAGGTCGGGGCGAGCGCCGACGCGATGGCCGACACGGCGTACAGTACGGCGGCCACGAACAGCACCTTGCGGCGCCCGATCCGGTCGCTGAGCGGCCCCGAGAGCATCATCGCCAGGGTGGCGGTGAGGGTGAGCGAGCTGACCGCCCAGCCGAGCTGGATCTTGCTCAGGTCGAACTGCGGCTCGATGAACTTGACCACGCCGGAGATCACCGAGGCGTCGAAGCCCATCAGGAAGCCGCCCATCGCGACGGTAAGCGCGACGCGCATGACGTACCGGTACTTGGTCATCTGGACTCCTGGCTTGGCTGATTCCGTGACGGGCCCGATCACGCCTCCGGGGCGTGGCGCGTTCCGACTTCGGAAGGGCCTTTGCGGCCCGAAGGGTACATGAAGGAGCGCACGATGGGTGAGCCGCTGCCGGCGAAGCCCGGCGCGACGGACGGCGGCTGCACCGCGAAGCCCGGACCGCCCAAGACCGGCGAGTCCTGGCGTGGAACCTTCACAACCCGACCGCCGTATTGACAAGTAGGTTGTCATCTCCCCCGGGGTAAGGAGCCCACATCGTGACCAGCTACCGCCGCCTTGTGAAACCCGCCGTCTGGGCCTTCTACATCGTGATCGGCCTCGAATTCCTGTTCATGATCAGTCCGTTCGCTCTCTTCTTCTACTCCTCGTACGGCGACGTGTTGAACTTCCTGCACCGCTGGCCGGCGACCGCCTGGCTCACCGGGTTCTTCCTGCCCCACATCTCGATGACCACCAGCCCGCTGCTCGCCGCCAGCAAGACCTGGGGCTTCGGCCTGGCGGCGCTGGGCCTGCTGCTCTTTGTCGCCGGGGTGATCCAGATCTACGGCGCCAGGCTCCTTCGCCGCCGTGAGGTCACCGGCGGGCTGTATCGACTCAGCCGCCATCCGCAGTACCTCGCCCTCGCCGTGCTCGGCTTCGGCGTGCTGCTCATCTGGCCACGGTACCTGGTGCTGCTGGCCTTCGTCACCATGCTCTTTCTCTACTACCTGCTGGCCCGCTGGGAGGAGCAGCTCTGCCTCGAGCGGTACGGCGAGAGCTACCGCGAGTACATGGCGAAGGTCGGCTTTCTCGGTCCCGCCAGGCTGACCTCGTGGATGCCGTCACCGCCCCGCTGGACGCGCCGTCCATGGGCAGTCGCGGCGCTCTACCTGGCGGCGATCGGGGTGGCGGTGGCGGCCGGCAGCGCGCTGCGCGACTTCTCGCTGTCACGGGTCTCGTCCCACTACACCGAGCGAGCCGCGGTGCTCTCACCGGCGATCCTCGAGCCGTCGGAGCTGCGGCAAGCCTACGAGCTGGCGCTGGCCGAGCCCGAGGTCGGCGACCGCTTGGCCACCGAGGGGCCGGAGGTACGCTGGCTGGTCTACGTGGTGCCGGCCGGCTGGTATCTTGCCGACCTGCCGCTAGACCGCTGGGAGGAGGTCCCGCCCGAGCACCGGCGCGGCCACACGACGCCGCCCGACTTCGAACACGACCGCTTCAAACTGCTGTTCACCAAGGCTCGGAGTCATCGCCCCGCCGCCCGCGGCCGCGAGATCGTCGCGACCGCCTACGGGCGCGAGCCGGTGCTCCGGGTGCGGGTCGACCTGGTCGAGGAGCGTGTGCTGGCGGTCGAGAGGCCGCCCGCCAGCGTGGTGTGGGGTGACATCCCGACCCCGCTCTACTAGCCTGCTCTTCTCACCAATCGTCTACTGCAATGCCGTATCGCATCTCGCAACGAAGCCGGTCGGAACAGCAGGCTGGCGGCCGAGAGACTGGATCGCAGAGCGAGGACAGATGAGCGACCCGGCAGGGGCCGAGGCCAGCCGAGCCCAGCGCCAGCGGGCGGTCGACGAGCTCACCTTCACGGTCGCGCTGCTCTACCTCCGCATGCGCAAGGCGGCCGAGGAGCTGCTCGGAGAGGGGGCGCAGTCGGCCGGCCGCCGCAGCATCCTCAAGAGCCTCGCGTCCGGGGGGCCGCAGACCGTGCCGCAGATGGCGCGCCTGAGGGCGGTGTCGCGGCAACACGTCCAGAAGCTGGTCAACGGCCTGGCGGCCGACGGCCTGGTCGAGCTGACCGACAACCCGGCGCACAAGACCTCACGACTGGTGGGGCTCACCGGCGCCGGTCGGAAGATCGTCGCGGCGACGTCGCGGCGCGAGCGCGAGATCTTCCCCGAGATCTCTCGAAGCATTCCCATCGAAGATCTCCGCTCCGCGACCCGGGTGCTCCAGAAGCTCAAGGAAGCGTTCGAGGACGAGCGCTGGCGGCGCGCGCTCGATCGCAGCCGGTAGCGGCTGCAAAGGTCGGCGGCGGCTCGCTACCGGCGAGATGCTAGTCTCCCCGGCGATGCGTTTTTCCAACTACCTGATAGCTATCCTGGGCCTGTTCGCAATCGGCACCGGTTGCCGAGCCCCGGCACCCGAGGCCACGCCCGCCGCCGAGCTCGACGCCGCATCGCGCGTCGAGTCGCTGCTGGCGCAGATGACGCTCGAGGAGAAGGTGAGCATGATCCACGCCAGCTCCTCGTTCACCAGCGGCGGCGTGGAACGGCTCGGCATCCCCGAGCTGGTCATGTCCGACGGCCCGCACGGCGTGCGGCACGAGCACACCCGCTACTACGACAAGGCGACCGGCGTCGAGGACGCCAGCACCTACCTGCCGGTGGGCACGGCGCTGGCGGCCACTTGGAACCGGGAGCTCGGCTACCGGTTCGGCTCGGTGCTGGGCCGCGAGACCGCCTACCGCGGCAAGGACGTCATCCTCGGCCCGGGCCTCAACATCATTCGCGACCCGCTCAACGGCCGCAACTTCGAGTACCTGACCGAGGATCCGTACCTCAACGCCCAGATGGTGGTGGGCTACGTCAAGGGCGTCCAGGATCAGGGCGTCGCGGCGAGCGCCAAGCACTACATCGCCAACAGCCTCGAGTACGACCGGCGCAACGTCAACGTGGTGATGGACGACCGCACTTTCCGCGAGATCTACCTGCCCGGCTTCAAGGCCGCCGTCCAGGAAGGCGGCGTTCTCACCGTGATGTCGGCCTACAACAAGTTCCGCGGCGAGTGGTGCTCGCAGAGCACGTTCCTGCTCGACGACGTGCTCAAGGGCGAGCTGGGCTTCGAGGGCCTGGTGGTGAGCGACTGGAACGCCGTGCGCGAGACGATGGCGGCCGTCCGCTCGGGGCTCGACCTCGAGATGGGGACCGATCTGGGCCAGGAGTGGGGGAAGCCGGACTACGGCGCGTTCTATATGGGCGACGCGGTGGTGGATCTGGTCAAGCAGGGGACGATCGACGAGGAGCTGATCGACCGCAAGGTGCGCCGCATCCTGCGCGTCATGGAGGCCATCCACATCTTCTCTGGCGACCGTCCCGAGGGGGCCTACAACACGCCCGAGCACCAGGCGGTGGCCCGCCTGGTGGCCGACGAGTCGATCGTGCTGCTCCACAACGACGGCCTCCTGCCGCTCGAACGCGACGCCATCGAGACCCTGGCCGTCATCGGGGCCAACGCCGACCGCAAGCACGCCGGCGGTGGTGGCAGCTCACAGGTCAAGGCGTTCTACGAGATCACCGCGCTCGAGGGCATCCGGAAGCTGCTGGGGGACGAGGTCGCGGTGACCTACGCGCCCGGCTACACGGTGGCGCGGGATGCCGTGGCCGATCCGGCGCTGATTCGCGAGGCCGCCGCCGCCGCGGCCGCTGCCGACGCGGTGGTCTACGTGGGCGGGCTGATCCACGGCTACACCGACGAGTGGGACGACAACGCCCACGACGCCGAGAACCTGGACAAGCCCGACATGATGCTGCCGTTCGGCCAGGACGCCTTGATCCGGGCGGTGCTGGCGGCCAACCCGCGGACGGTGGTCGTGCTGCAGAGCGGCGGCCCGGTCGACATGCGGGCGTGGCGGGGCGACGCCAGGGCCATCATCCAGGCCTGGTACGGCGGCATGGAAGGCGGCAACGCGCTGGCGGCGGTCCTGTTCGGCGACGTCAACCCGTCCGGCAAGCTGCCGATGAGCTTCCCGAAGAAGCTCGAGGACAGCCCGGCCCACGCACTGGCCTCCTACCCCGACGAGAACCTGCTGATCGAGCACACCGAGGGCCTGTACGTCGGCTACCGCTACTTCGACTCCTACAAGGTCGAGCCCGCGTTCGCGTTCGGGCACGGACTCTCCTACACCAGCTTCGACTACTCCGGCCTTACGCTGAGCACGGGCGAGGAGGGTGTGGAAGTGAGCCTGCGCGTGACCAACACGGGCGCGGTGCCGGGGGCCGAGGTGGTCCAGGTCTACGTCGGCGACGACGAGTCCACGCTGCCGCGGCCGGCCAAGGAGCTCAAGGAGTTCGCCCGCGTCGAGCTCGAGCCCGGAGGCTCCGCCGATCTGAGGTTCGTGCTCGGGGACGAGGCGTTCAGCTACTACGACCCCGGCCGCGCGAGCTGGGTGCTGGAGCCGGGGGCGTTCGCCATCCAGGTCGGCAGCTCGTCGCGCGACATCCGGGCACGCGGCCGGATCGAGCTGTAGAAAGACGCCGGACCCGCTCGAGCCGTGCTGCCCCCGACGCGAGCCGCGGCCTCGAGCTCTCGTTAGGAGGTCAGGAATGAAAGCGTTCAGGTGGGCAGTGACGGTAGCGCTGGCGGTGGCGGCGAGCTCCGACCCGTCCGACGCCGCCAGGCTCCAGCAGTCGCCCGACGATCTGCTGGCCGGCGAGGTGATGGCGGTGGCCTACTCGGGGTTCCGCGAGGGACAGCATCCCGACCGCGGCGACGGGGCGGTGAACCCGAGCGCCGAGGAGATTCTCGAGGACCTCGAGATCCTCGTCGCCCACGACTTCCACCTGATCCGCATGTACGACTCCGGCGAGAACACCCGCCAGACGCTCGAGCTCATCCGGCGGCACGAGCTACCGATCCAGGTCCTGCTGGGCATCTGGCTCGACGCCGAGGTCAGCAACCACGAGGGCTGTCCGTGGCTCGACGAGCCGATCCCCGCCGAGACGCTGGCCGCCAACGCGGTCAAGAACGCGGCCGAGGTGGAGCGCGGAATCGGCCTGGCCCGCGAGTTCGACGACGTCGTGATGGCGGTCAACGTCGGCAACGAAGCGCTGGTGGACTGGAACGACCACATGGTGCCGCTCGAGCAGGTCATCGCCTACGTGCGGCGGGTCAAGGCCGCCATCGAGCAGCCGGTGACGGTCGCCGACAACTACCTGTGGTGGATTCGCGAGGGGGCGCCGCTGGCCGCCGAGGTCGACTTCCTGGGCGTCCACACCTATCCGGCGTGGGAAGAGAAGACCATCGACGAGGCGCTGGCCTTCACCCTCGAGAACGTCGAAGGCGTTCACCAGGCGCTTCCCGGCAAACCGATCGCGGTGCTCGAAGCCGGCTGGGCCACCGTCGCCAGCGAGTTCGGCGAGCGCGCCAGCGAGGCCAACCAGGAGCGCTACTACCGGGAGGTGAAGAGCTGGGCGGAGGACGCCAACGTCACGCTGTTCTTCTTCGAGGCGTTCGACGAGCCGTGGAAGGGCGACCCCGGCAACCCGCTCGGCGCCGAGAAGCACTGGGGCCTGTTCAACGTCGACCGCACGCCCAAGCAGGTGATGCGCCCGACCGCAACGGCGGGCACCGATCCCTGGGGACCGCTGCGCCAGCTCGAGGGGCGATGGCAGGGCGCCATCGACGGCCGGCTGGGGACGGGCTCCGGCGTGCGAGAGTACGAGTTCGTGCTGGAGGACCAGTTCCTCTTCTACCGTCACGCCTCGGTGCGCATGCCGCAGGACAAGAGCCCGGCCGGCGACCATCACCGCGAGCTGGCGGTCTTCTCCTACGACCGCGAGCGCCGGGCGATCGTGCTGCGCGAGTTCATGGTCGAAGGCGTCGTGCCCCGCTCGTTGTGCGAGGTCGGCGGCAGCCGGGTCGTCTGCGTCAGCGAGCACGTCGAGAGCGGACCCGGGATCCGGGCGCGGCTGACGCTCGAGTTCGACAGCCCGTTCGCCTTCACCGAGACCTACGAGCTCGCCTTCCCCGGCGACGAGGCGCTCAAGCACTACTTCACCAACCGCTGGACCCGGCTCCCCGTGCTGCCCTGAAGCGAGACGGCGAGACAGCTCCGCGGCGGGTGGCCGAGCGGTCAGCCGCTACGGCGGGCAGCAGGTGTCGGCGGGGCTCCAGCCGTCGGGCAAGCAGGTCGTGGGGAAAACCAGCAGCTCGCCGCTCACGCCGTGGGCGGCACAGGTCTCGGCCTCGCCGCAGCCGGTGTCGGCCGGGTGGCAGCCGGCGAACAGCCTCTCGCCACCGACCCCGGCGCAGGCGTCCTCCGGCCGCCACGCCCACAGCGGCTCACACGAGAGGGCGGCCTGGCAGTCGGCTTCGGCAAGCGCCGAGCAGAGCGTGCCGGCCGCACGCGCCGCCGGCTGCGGCGCCGCCGCTGCCGGCCGCGAGCCGGTCGGCGCGCCGGGGGGAGAAGGCTCGCCATGGCAGCCCGCGAGCAGCAGCGCGGCCACGATCAGGATGCCGGGCTTCGCCATTCCTCCTGGCCCCGCTCAGGGGTTGAGGGCCGGATCGATCACGCCGGCAAACGACGCGCTGGCCGCCACCGCGAAGCCCTCGCCGAGGACGATGCCGGTGCCGGAGCGCAGCGTCAGGTCACCGCCCGCCACCACCTCGAAGTCCGGACCGGTCTCGAAGGCGTCGCACTCCTCGAGGGTGAGGGCCGTGTCGATCCGCTGGTAGCGCAGGACGATCGGCGCTCCGTCGCACGGCGGGCCCTTGATCTCGGCGGTCGCGAAGCTGAAGCTCGAGGCGCCGCCGTCTTCGTTGACCACCACGAACCCATGCGGCCCGGTGGCCGGCGCGGTGAAGATCGCGGCCTCGCCGACGGCCGGGCCGAAGGCGTCGGCAGACTGGTCGGCGTTGAACCGGTCGCCGTCCGCCCGGTCGCTGCGGAAGCCGAAGAGCGCGTAGTCGGTGGCGCCGGAGGTCGGATCGACGACCACCTGGTAGGTCGAGCCCGAGACGAGGAAGACCTCGAACCCCTCCAGGATCTCCAGCCCGCTGAACGACTGGGCCACGGAGCCGCCGGCGGCGACGTCGAAGGAGTCTTCGTAGTCGATCGTGTAGCCGGCCGCGGCTCCGTCCACCAGGGCGTAGTGGGTGGCGCTGCCGTGCGAGTGGCCGTTGGTCATGGTGAAGTCCCGCGAGCTGCCGCCTCCGGTGGACGACTGGTAGGGCGACGAGACGCAGGCCAGGTCATCGGCATGCAGGTCGCGGTCGACGGCCATCGGGTCGATAGCAACCGACACCCAGTCGAAGCTCAACACCGAGAAGTCGTAGATCTCGGGCGCGTCGACCGCGCTGATCGGGGTGGTGCCGAGACTGACCGTCGCCAGGGTGATGCCGGTGCTGTCCGAGCCGGTGTAGGTCTCGAGGTAGGAGTTGCTGCTGTTGGTCCAGTCGAGGGTGAACCCGCCGGTGTCGCAGGCGGCGTTTAGCGTCCAGACGGCGTCGGTCGAGGCACCGCCGGCGATGCGGCCGATGTTCTGCGGATCGGCGCCGCTGACGATCGAGAAGCCGGCCGGCAGGGTGAGGTCGACGGTGTTGTTGAACGAGGCCACGTCGCCGTTGTTGGTCACCTCGACCGTCAGGGTGAACTGCCGCCCCGGCAACGCGTCCGGCAGGGCCTCGGTGGCGTTGAACGAGAACGACGGCGGGGCGGCGGCCGAGAAGTTCTCCTCCGTCGCGAGGGCGAAGCTCTCCGACGTCGTGCCGGCGAAGGAGCTGGAGAAGGCGTAGACCTTGAGGACTGCGTCCACCGTCGTCGCGGCGGCGACCTGGTGGACGTTGTCGTTGGCGTCGGCGTCGGCCGCCTCGAGTCCGCCGTCACTCTCGTCGAACAGGATGAGGTCGATGTCGCTCAGGGCGTGCTGGCCGGTCGCCGGACCCCCTGCCACGTAGGTCGTGGCGCGCTTGTCCCACACCAGGGTCGCCTTCTCATTGGCGAACATCTGGCCCTGGAACAGCTTGTAGTCGTCCGGGGTGGCGTTGTTGTTCTTGGCCACGATGCTCGAGGTGAAGACGTCGCCGCGGTTGAAGTGCGCCTCCCACATGTCGAGGTAGCCCCAGCCGTAGGACTTGTCCCACTGGCTGCCGGCGACCGAGCCGTCGTCGGTGGTGGTCGAGGTGTTGTTGCTGTCCCAGGCGTCGGCGGTGTTGATCAGCACCGCCTTCTGCGCCCGCGCGCTCGAGTTGCCGCCGTCCTGCAGCAGCACGATCGCCGCCGCCACGTGCGGCGCCGCCATGCTGGTGCCGCTCTTGGAGATGAAGTCCGGCTCGGTCGCCCAGTCGCTGTTGGTCGACACGATGGCGGTGCCCGGTGCGGCGATGTCGGGTTTCTTGCGGGAGCCGGCCGTCGGGCCGACGCTCGAGTCGAAGCGGCGTACGTCGTCGCTTCGGCCGGTGGTGTTCTGGTCGTTCATGTTGGCGACGGCGAGCAGGTTGTAGGCCGGCGCGGGGTGGGTGATCGTCGGGCTCGAGTTGCTCCAGCCGCCGTTGCCGGTCGACTTCGTCACCATGATGTCGAAGGTCTCGACGTAGGCGTCGTAGAAGCTGTCGTTGGCGTTGTAGTCCGAGCTGGCGGTGCCGTAGCCCAGGCTGTGGTTCACCGCCTCCGGTCCGGCCGGCGCGGAGGTCGCCATCCAGTCCATGTTGCTCATGGTGGTGCTCTGGTTGCCGCTGTTGGCCCAGATCACCTTGTCGAGGCCGTAGGCGCCGCCGCGGTAGGTGGCGTTGGTGCTCAGCACGATGCCGGCGACGTGGGTGCCGTGGTCGCCGGTGACCGAGCTGCCGCCCGGGCTGTAGAAGGTGAAGCTGGAGAGAGCGGGGTGGTTCTCGCGCACTCCGGAGTCGACGATGCCGAAATCCCACACACCGCCGGTGAAACCGTCGCTCCACCAGGTCGGGTACGAGGCCGAAGGCACGCTGACGTTGAGCTCGTACTCCACCGGCCGGTCCTCGACAACGAGGACCACGCGCGGGTGCTCCGCCAACTCTCGCAGGAACCAGGACGGAATCGTGGCTCCCAGAGCGTGGGTCAGCGCGATCCGATGGCGGACGCTGCCGTCGGCGGCGAGGATGTGCTGCTCGACGGCGGCGAGGTTGCGCTCCGCGAGGCGGCGAGCCGCCTCACCAATCTCGGAGCGCATCGTGTCCAGCCGGGCGTCGAGCTCGGCGCGGAGCGCGTCGAGTCGCACGCGATCGACCGCCGTGGGCTGCAGCCGACCCGACTCGACGTACGACCTCTCGTTGGCCTCGTCCAGCGACTGCTGCGGCCGGTAGGCGCGCTCGATGGCGCGGATCTCGGCGCCGAGCGCCTCGATCGCGGGCAGGTGGAGCGCCTTGACCTCGGCCGGCGTCGGCGAGGTGGCCGGCTCGGGCTCGACATAGACGATCACGTCGAGCGCGCCGTCGGTGAGGGTCAGCGCTTCGAGCGCCGGCTCCACCTTGCCGAGCAGCCACTCGGAGCGGTCCTCGCTCGCCTCCGGCTCGGCGGGCTTCACCGGCTCGGTCGGGTCGGCCGGCGTCTTGCCGAGGCCCTCCTCCGCCGGCCCGGCCGGCTGCGGTAGCAGCTCGTCAGGCGTGTCGGCGGGACCCGTCGCTGCCGACAGCTCGGCCGGCAGCACGGTTGCCAACGCGATCCAAACCCCAAGCACCAGAGTCTGTTGCCCACTCATGTTCACAAGCCTCCTTCACTCGGTCTCGTCAGCCGAGTGGCTCAGCCCCGGGGCCAGACCTGCCGCTCGCAATGAAAATCTCATTAATTATTATATGACAGACAACCGCTGAACGCGACCCCGCCGGCGCGCCGGTGATCCGCACCGGCCCTTTGATAGATTCCGCTCGCTCCGTTCCGGTCTGACGCCCAGCGTCATCCGACAATCTCGAGGGGAGGACACGGTGACGACAAACAGCACCCGTCTGTCGGTCAAGGAGAAGCTCGGCTACGGACTGGGAGACACCGCCTCGCACTTCGTGTGGGACATGGTGGGCTTCTGGATCCTGATCTTCTACACCGACACCTTCGGGATCTCGGCCGCGGCGGCGGGCACCATCATGTTCATGGCGCGGCTGTGGGACATGGTCAGCGACCCGCTGATGGGCGTGATCTCGGATCGCACTCGCAGCCGGTGGGGCAAGTTCCGGCCGTACCTGCTGTGGACCGCCCTGCCCTACGGCGCGCTCGCGGTGCTGGCGTTCTCGACCCCCGATCTCGGCCCGGACGGCAAGGTGATCTACGCGGCGGTGACCTACCTGCTGCTGATGACCGCCTACACCGCGATCAACCTGCCGTACTCGTCGCTGGGCGCGGTGATGACGGCGGACTCGCACGAGCGCACCAGCCTGAACACCTATCGCTTTGTCTGCGCCTTCGTCGGCCAGCTCATCGTCTCCGGCCTGGCCCTGACCCTGGCCGGCTACTTCGGCGGCGGCGACAGCGCCAAGGGCTACCGGCTCACCGTCACGCTGTTCGCGCTGATCGCGGTCGTCCTCTTCATGGTCACCTTCCTGTCGACCCGCGAGCGCATCCAGCCACCGGCGACGCAGCAGAACAACCTGAGAAAGGACTTCAAGACCCTGCTCGGCAACCGGCCCTGGGTCATCCTGGCGGTGGTCGGGGTCGTCTCGTTCGTGATGTTCGCGCTCCAGAACCTGTCGGTGGCCTACTACTTCAAGTACTACATCGGCAGAGAGCAGAGCGTCCAGCTGTTCAACGTGGTGGGGAGCGTCGCCCTGATCGTCGCCCTGCCCTTCTCCAAGCCGCTCGCCCAGCGGTTCGGGCAGAAGAGGGTGTTCATCGGCAGCTCGCTTCTCTCCGGGCTGTTCTTCATCCTGCTCTACCTGCCGGCGGCGCAGAGCATCGGCTGGATCTACGCCCTGAACGTCCTCGCCAAGATGGCCTACGCGCCGGCGGTGCCGTTGCTGTGGACGATGATCGCGGACGCCGCCGACTACGGCGAGTGGACCACCGGGCGGCGGGCCACCGGGCTGTTCTTCTCCGCCGCCACCTTCGCCCAGAAGGGCGGCTGGGGCATCGGCGGCGCGCTGGCCGGCTGGCTGCTGGCCGCCTTCGGCTACGTCCAGCAGGCCGCCGAGCAGACCGCCGTCGCCGTCACCGGGATCCGGCTCCTGATCTCGGTGTTCCCGGGCGTGCTGTACATGTCCTGCGCCCTGGCGCTGCTGTTCTACAACCTCGACGCGGCGACCGTCGAGACGATGAAGCGCGAGCTGGAAGAGCGACGCCGGACCGCGGCGCCTGCCCCGGCTGGTTGAAGGCGGCAGCTCGAGGAGTCGCCGGCGCGCGCACACCGGACGCGCCCCGGGCCGGCAGCAACGCCGACCCGGAGCCGCCAGCCGCGACCGCGACCGGCTACGGCAGGCTGGACTGCGCGGCGCAGCTCACGACCGCGCTGTGCTGCGCGCCGCTGATGAGGCCGGCCCGCTTCGCCTCGTTGGTCAGGTGGGAGACGGCGGAGACGAACTGCCCGTGGTTGGGGGCGCCCGCCGCGGCCGCGGCGATGTCGTCCGCCAGCGTGCAGCCGTCGGCACCCAGCAGGTTGGGAGTCTGCGAGTCGCAGCCGTCGATCACCACGCTCGGCGCCAGATCGGAGAAGCCGCAGGCGTCGAAGCCGTCGTCGACGCCGTCGTTGTCGTCATCCGGATCGCAGACGTCACCGGCGCTGTCGCCATCGAAGTCCTCCTGCCCCGGGTTGGGGTCGAACGGGCAGTTGTCGCGTCCGTCGGGGATGCCGTCGTCGTCGTCGTCGCCGTCACAGGCGTCACCGCGGCCGTCGCCATCGTTGTCGGCCTGGTCGACGTTGGACACCTCCGGACAGTTGTCGAGCAGGTCCGGTACCCGGTCGCCGTCGCCGTCCAGCGGATCGTCGGTGAAGCTCCAGTAGTCGGTGCGGAAGGTCGCATCCGCGCCGGAGCTGCTGACGACCACGTCGACGACGTTGATCAGCCCGCCGTTGCCGCCGCGCGCCACCGGGTCGGTGTCGAGCACGCCGTTGCCGCCGAACAGGAACGAGTTGTCGTCGAAGAAATCGGCCAGCGGGATGGAGACCATCTGCCAGCCGCCGCCGGCCACCGCGCACGGCCCGGCGGGGCCGACCACGCAGTTGAACTGGAACTCGTCGTCGTCGGGCTGGCTGATGGCGCCGTCGCCGTTGTCGTCCTCCTGCAGGTTGATCTCGAGCGTGTAGTCCTGGCCCCCGTCCGGATTGAGCCAGAAGTTGAAGTAACGGCTGGCGAACAGGTCGACCGGGTTGGTGCGCCCGAAGCCGCCGAAAAAGCCCGGCACGCCGCCCGACCCCCAGCCGCTCTCGAGCGCAGCGGCGCCGCCCAGCGCCGGTGGCAGATCGGCGAAGTTGGGTCCGATGCCGCCGCCGCCGACCGATCCGCCGAATGCGAACCAGCCGCTGCCGAACGGGTTGCCGTGCTCCATGTCGTCGAAGATCACCTCGGTCGGAGGCGGCGGCGTGAAGTTCCAGAAGTCCGTGCGGAAGGTGACGTCGGCGCCCGAGTTGCTGATCACCGCGATCACCACGTTGATCAGCTGGCCGTTGCCGCCGGCCGAGGTCGGCACCGCGTCGAGGACGCCGTTGCCGCCGAAGTGGAACGAGTTGTCGTCGAAGAAGTCGGCCAGCGGGATCGACACCCGCTGCCAGCCGCCGCCGGAGACCGCGCACGGCCCGGTCGGGCTGACGACGCAGTTGAACTGGAACTCGTCGTCACCGCCGTCGGGCGGGAAGGGGATCGAGTTGTCGCCGTCGTCGTCGTCCTGCAGGTTGATCTCGAGCAGGTAGTCCTGGGTACGCCCGAAGCCGTCGAGCAGGTCGGGGTTGATCCAGAAGTTGAAGCTCGTCATGCCGCTCAGGTCAGTCGGCCGGGTACGCCCGAAGCCGCCGAAGAAGCCCGGCACGCCGCCCGAGCCCCAGCCGGTCGCGAGCGAGAAGACGCCGCCGTCGGCCGGCGGCACGCTGCCGTCGGGGCCGATGCCGCCGCCGCCGACCGAGCCGCCGAAGGCGAACCAGCCGTTGCCGAACGGGTTGCCGTGCTCCATGTCGTCGAACACCAGCGGCGCACCCGGCGGCGGCGGCGGCGCTTCGCCGATCGAGATCTTGTTGACGTTGAACTCGCCGGCGTCGATCGCCAGCCGCAGCGTCTGGACGCCACCGGTGAACGCGACGTCCTCTACCAGGACCGTGGTCCAGCTCTGCCAGGCGCCGGTGTCGGGGACGGCGACGGGCCCGGTGATGTCGGCGCCGTCAAGTTCGAGGTGCAGGGTGCCGCCGCCGGCAGCCGAGGCCACCCGCAGCTCGACGTCCCAGCTGCCGGCGGTGACGTCCACCTGGTACTCCACCCACTCGCCGGGCGCGGTCCAACCGAGGTTGAACCCGAAGCCGGCGTCCGAGGTGCCCTCGAGGTCGACGCCCTCGGCCGGCCGGTAGGCGCCGCCATTGTTCGAGGCGTCGGAGTCGTTGTAGGCCAGGCCCTGGCCGCCGAGGTCGTAGTTCTCGGCCTCGATGGTGCCCGGGATGGGCGTCGCGGTCATCAGGTACGGCGCCTGCGGGCAGCCGGCGCCGACCATGATGTCGACGGGATCGGAAGCCACCTGGACGCCGACGTCGTCGCGGGCGCGCGCCCTCAGCGTGTAGCAGCCGGCCGCGACGTTCGGCACCGTGATCTCGTACGGAGCGGTCTCGTCCTCGCCCAGGACGGCCGCTCCCTGCAGGAACTGCACCTTCTGGATCGCACCGTCGTCGGTGGCGGCGACCGTGATGGTGAGGTCGTCGCCGGGGGTGATGACGTCGCTTTCGGTCGGGCTGGTGATGGCGACCGTCGGCGGGTCGTTCGGCACCTGGTAGACGCGGACGTAGTCGACGACGTACTCCTGCGGAAAGACCGTCGTGGCGTCCGGCGGCCCCGGCAGGCTGCCGCCGACCGCCAGGTTGAGCAGCAGGTGGAAGTCGACGTCGAACGGCGCCGGGAACTCGCCACCGGTCGAGAACCAGCTGTCGCGGCTGGCGTACTCGACGCCGTCGACGTACCAGCGGATCTCGTCGGCCTCCCACTCTACGGCGAAGGTGTGGAAGCCGTCGTGGAAGTCCGGCGGCCCCGGCAGCGTGTAGCCGGTCGAGGAGAAGACGTTGCCCGGAAACGACGCGCCGTAGTGGATCGTGCCGAAGATGCGGTCGGGATCGTCGCCCAGGTACTCGATGACGTCGATCTCGCCGCTGGCGGCCCAGGTGCCGTAGATCGACGGGTCGGACGACAGCATCCAGAAGGCGGACCACAGCCCCTGTCCGATCGGCATCCGGGCGCGCATCTCCATCCGCCCGAAGGTCCAGTCGCCCTTGCCGAGGCTGCGCAAACGCGCCGAGGTGTAGTCGTAGCCCGCCACCGACTCCTCGCGGGCGGTGATGGTCAGCAGGCCGCCCGCCACCGTGGCGTTGTCCGCCTGGTAGTACTGCAGCTCGTTGTTGCCCCACCCGGGCGGCAGGCCGACCTCGGTGCCGTCACCGAGCTGGAAGGTCCACTTGGTGAGATCGACCTCGGTGCCGTCGAACTCGTCCGACCAGACCAGGACGCAGCCGGGCAGCTCGACGCACTGCGCCGAAGCCGGCGGCGCCGGGCTCACCAGCAGCGCCAGGGCGATGCATGCAGTCAGGCCTCTAAGGACGCGGGAAGCAGTCTCGGTGGCCATACGACTATCTCCTCCTTGGGAACATCGCCGGCAGGCACCGCCAGGTCGCCGCCAGCGATAAGACGAAGGGCTCATGTCCTCCAAGAACCCCTCAGTTCGACTCAAGTCAGCGAACGACGATACGTCCGCCGGTGGGCGTGACCAACACCCCGAGGCACGGAGCGGGTCTACCCCTCGGGGTGGCCCGCCACCCGCACCTCTCCTTCACCGCTCGCGCGCGGCACAGGAAGTCGGAACCGCTGCAGAAGCCGCCGCGGTCGGCTCAGGGCCCGGAGCCCGAGAAGTGGCGGTGGAGGCCGGCGGTGACGACGGTGGCGAAGAGGAAGATGACGGCCGGCACCAGCATGCCGACGAGCGGCCAGCGGCTGCGCTCCTCCGCCACGACGGCGGCGCCGGCGTCCGCGGGCGGCTCGGGCTCGGCGATCGCCTCGTGTGCAACCGCGGTCTCCTGCGCGGCGGGCTCGGCCGGTGCCGTGGCGAGCTGGACCACGGTCAGCACCCCGACCCCGACCGCCAGCAGCGAGACCGTCACCACCGCCCAGGCCGCCGGGGTCATCACCTTGTCGGCCTTGACGATCCGCTTGCGGTAGTTGACGTAGGCCACCAGCATCCCCATCACGCTGGCGGCGTACGCCATGGCCATGCCGAGGATCTTGCCGATCGCTTCGTCGATCACGGCGCCTCCTCCCAGCGGGTCTTGCGGTCGACCCGCTCGAGGTAGCCCGCCTGCCGGCCCTCGAACGCCAGCGACATCGCTTCGAGCTTGGGATCGATGACCCGGAACATCAGCCAGCCGCAGATCATCGCGACCAGCAGGCAGAAGAACCCCCACGGCCTCATCAGCAGGGCGCCGGCGACGCCGACCGCCACCAGCAGGTAGCAGGCCGACGACAGCGCGGCGGCGACGACGTCGTGCCGCGTCCACTCGTCGGCCTCCTCGGGCCGCCAGTCGCGGGCGAACAGCCCCAGCCGGCGGTGGTCGGTGTCATCGGCCACCAGGCCGCGCGCGATGGCCTCGCGCCGCACCGGCCCCCACCACCCGGCCGGCCGCGCCTGGACGTAGTACTCCACCAGGTGGTCCATGTCGTCCGGCCGGGTGAGGAAGCAGACCGGCAGGTAGACCAGCGCCACGAGCCCGGCCAGCAGCCAGAAGTTGACCCAGTCGGGCAGCTGCGGCAGCACCCCGAGGGCGGGCAGCACGAAGACCACCAGCCAGCTCATCACCAGGTTGGCGATCCAGCTCGCCAGGTAGGCCCAGGAGTTGAACCGCCACCACAGCACCTGCAGGATCGACGGCACCCAGATTCCCGCCGCCTGCAGCCACAGCGCGAAGATCAGCCAGGTGGTGATCGACTCCATCGACAGTCCGAGGACGAAGCTGCCGACGAGCAGCACGACGGTGTTGAGCCGCCCGACCAGAACCAGCTTCTGCTCGCTCGCCTGCGGGTTGACGTAGTGGTGGTAGAGGTCGCGGGTGGCGTACAGCGCGCCCAGGTTGAGGTGGGTCGAGATGGTCGACAGGTGGATGGCGATGATGGCCGCGAACAGCATGCCGATCAGCCCGGCCGGCAGGTAGTCGAAGCCCAGCCGGAACCAGCCGAACTCGTACTCGGCCGACGACCCGATGCCGGGGAACAGCACGAAGAAGGCGAGGATCGACGCCGCCCAGAACGAGTTGCGGAAGATCGCCGCCAGCCCGCCCGCCCAGATCGAGTAGGCGGCGTCGCGCACGGTGCGGGCGCTCTGGATGCGCTGTGCCTCGGGGTACCAGTCGATGAAGTTGCCCATCCCCAGCCCACCGAGAAGCGCCATGAACAGCAGGGTGATGAGATCCAGCGCGTAGAACCGGCTGGCGTCGAGCCCCCAGAAGGCGTCGAAGTGGAACGGGTTGGCGCGCCAGCCCTCGCCCATCGCCGTCAGCCGGTCGACGATCGCGGTCGGCCCGCCGGCCTCCCAGATCCCCCACAGCGACACCAGCGTGATGACCGCGAAGCTGATCAGACCCTGCTGGAAGTCGGCCATCACCACGCCCCAGTAGCCGGCGGTCAGCACGTAGACGGCGCAGATGGTGGTGAACAGGGTCACGCCCACCCAGCTCGGCCAGTCGAACAGGAACAGGCACACCTTGCCCATCGCCGCCGACACCCAGGCGACCACGAACATGTTCATGAAGGTCTGCCAGCCGGCCAGCCAGCCGCGCAACAGCTCCGACCCCAGACCCGAGTAGCGCAGGTTCTGCCACTCGGCCTGGCTCATCGCCAGCGAGCGGCGGAAGATGCGGGTCGAGACGAACGGCGACACCGCGCACCAGGCGCTGAAAAACGGGTACCAGATGCCGCGCATCCCCCAGCGGTAGATGGTGCCGGTGATCCACATCGGGGTGTCGGTGGCGGTGTGGGTGGCGTACACCGATGTCGCCGGCAGCCACCACGGCAGGCCGCGGCCGGCGAGGAAGAAATCGGCCTCCGAGCGCTTCCCCAGCCGGTAGAAGATGACGCCGCAGACCACCATCAGCCCGATGAACAGCCCCACCCACAGCCAGTCGAGCGGCACGAACTGGACGTTCATCCCGGCAGGATACTCCACCGCCGCCGCCGCCGGGTGCTACAGTCCGGCGCTCGGTGAAGCGGGAGAACCGACGATGAGCAGAACGTTCCGGCGCATCGGAATCCTCACCGGCGGCGGCGACGTCCCCGGCCTCAACACGGTGATCAAGACCGTGGTGCGCCGGCTCGAGCCCGCCGGCTGCGAGGTCCTCGGCCTGCGCCGCGGCTGGGAGTCACTGCTGCGGCTGGCGGCCGGCGACCAGGGCGACCAGCGCTGGCTCGAGCCGCTCGACCGCGCCAACACCCGGCGGATCGACCGTTTCGGCGGCACCACCCTGCACAGCTCGCGGCTCAACCCGGCCCTGCTGCTGCCCAACCAGCTGCCGGCCGGCCTCGCCGGCAAGGTGCCGGCCAACGACGACGGCAAGACCTTCGACGGCACCGCCGCAGTCCTCGGCGCCATCGAGCGGCTCGGGCTCGACGCCCTGGTGGCGATCGGCGGCGACGGCACGCTGTCGTTCGCCCACCGCCTGCACCGCGAGGGCGTGCCGCTGGTGGCGGTGCCCAAGACGATGGACAACGACGTCCACGGCACCGACTACGCCATCGGCTTCTCGACCGCCGTCAGCCGGGCCGTCCACTTCACCAACGACCTGCGCACCTCGGCCGGCTCGCACGAGCGCATCCTGCTGGTCGAGCTGTTCGGCCGCCACTCCGGCGAGCCGTGCCTGATGGCCTCCTACCTGGCCGATGCCGACCGCGCGTTGATCGCCGAGGTGCCGTTCGACCTCGAGCGGCTGCTCGACCTGATCCTCGAGGACAAGCGGCGCAACCCGAGCCGCTACGCGGTGCTGATGGTCTCCGAAGGCGCTCACGCCAGCGGCGCGCAGCCGATGGAGAGCGGCGACGCCGACGCCGTCGGTCACCGCAAGCTGGGGGGCATCGGAGGTGTGCTGGCCGAGGCCATCCGCGCCCGCACCGGCGAGCGCGCGCTCTACCAGGCGCTCGGCTACCTGATGCGCTCGGGCCCGCCGGACGCGGTCGACCAGCTGGTGGCGAGCAACTTCGGCCACCTCGCCGCGGACCTGCTGCTCGACGGCCAGGGCGGCCTGATGACCGCGGTGGTCGGCGGCCGCTACGCGCCGGTGTCGATCGAGCGGCTGGTCGAAGGCGTGCGGCGCGTCGACGTCGAGCGGTTCTACGACGTCGAGCAGTACCGGCCCCGGATCGTCGGCATCAAGGGGCTGCCGATGTTCCTGCACTGAGCGCGGCGGCGCTGCCCGCCGGCTCGCCGCCCCTGCGCGGCCGCGCGGGCCGGCGAAGGATTCCGGCCGGCGGCGCATCCTACCTCTCGACGGGCTGCCGCGCAGCCCCGCCCAGGCTGTCCCCGGGGACGACCCGTCGCCGGCGGACGGCGGGGCGAGAAAGGAGAGGCCGATGAACCGCACCCACACCCGAACGCACCTCCCGTCGCCGCTCGCCGCCGGCCGCCGCCCGCCGCTGGCCGGGCTCGTCGCGCTCTGGGCGCTGCTGGCGCTCGGTGCCGCGCTGCCCGCCGCCGCCGGCTGGAGCGTCCAGCTCCAGACGCTCTTCCTCGAGGTCGGCGGCCACGACCAGCACGCCCTGACGGTGCGCCAGGGCGGCGGCGAGCAGCGGCTGGCCGCGACCACCGACGGCGGCACCGCATTCGGCAGCCGGCTGGCCTGGGAGCGGGGCCGGTGGACGTGGGTCATCGACCACTTCTGGTTCATCACCGGCCAGACCCTCTCCGTGCCGAGCGCCGCCGGCAGCGCCGGCAGCCCGGCCGAGTTCGAGGTCGCCGGCCGCACCTTCGTCTCGGACGACTCCGGCGAGACGCTCTACTACCGGCTGCTCGAGGACAACGACGTAGCGATGTGGACCGCCGACCTCTACGCCCGCCGCACCCTGTCCGAGCGTCCCGGCCGCAAGACGTTCGTGCTGTTCGGGCTGCGGCTGGCCGACTTCGACAACGACTACCGCGCCGCGGTCGGCATCGAGGGCGTCGCCGGCCGGCGGCTCGACAGCTCGTCGAACTACGGCCTGATGCCGGGGCCGCTGGTCGGAGTCGCGGCGGAGTGGCAGCGCGGCAAGCACCGGCTGGAGGGCACCGTCAAGCAGGCGGTGGTGTTCGGCGACGCCGAGCTCACCGCCCGGACGCGCGACTTCGTCGGCCCGTTCGGCGAGATGCCGGCGTTCACCGACGAGGTGGTCTTCCGCACCACCCGCAACGTCGAGATCCCGATCACCGA
>JBFGNS010000076.1:0-21062 GCA_041574955.1 Thermoanaerobaculia bacterium
CGAACGAGCGAATCCGTGCGGCGGGAGGGCCTCTTGCCGCGCCGCGACTTGATTTCTTGTCGCAGTGCGGCAATAATGTGGTTGTTTCGTCCGCGCGGACCCGTGCGCGACCCGGCGCGCCGAGAGTCCGAATCGGGTGTACACCTGTAGAGACAGCTCGAGAGGAGAGGCCAGGATGAGCGAGACCCCCAAGAAGCCGGCTGGCGGGAGGCACGTTTCCGAGCAGGAGTCGATGGCGGTGGCCGAGGCCTCGCGCCAGAAGAAGTGGACCAAGCCCAGCTTCATGAAGGAGCTGTTCCTGGGCAACTTCCGGCTCGACCTGGTCCATCCGTACCCGCTGGGGGAGAGCGAAGAGGAGTGGCGGCCGGAGTTCCGCCAGTTCTACGACGCCATGTACGCGCTGCTGCGCGACGAGGTCGACTCGGCCGAGATCGACCGCACCGGCGAGTACCCGGCGCACGTGCTCGACCGGCTCCGCGAGCTGGGCGCCTTTGGCATGAAGATCCCCACCAAGTACGGCGGTCTCGGCTTCACCAACCGCGAGTACCAGCGCATCATGCACCTGGTGGGCGGTATCGACGGCAACCTGAGCGCCCTGCTGTCGGCGCACCAGTCGATCGGCGTGCCGCAGCCGCTCAAGCTGTTCGGCAGCGACGTGCTCAAGAAGAAGTACCTGCCGCGCTGCGCGCGCGGCGAGATCTCGGCGTTCGCCCTGACCGAGCCGGACGTCGGCTCCGACCCGGCGCGCATGTCCACCACCGCGCGCAAGAACGCCGACGGCAGCTACGTGCTCGACGGCATCAAGCTGTGGTGCACCAACGGCACCATCGCCGACCTGCTGGTGGTGATGGCCAAGGACCCCGACTCGGGCGCCATCAGTGCCTTCGTGGTCGAGTGCGCCTGGCCGGGGGTCGAGGTCACCCACCGTTGCCACTTCATGGGCTTGAGGGCGCTGGCCAACGCGGTGATCACCTTCACCGGAGTCCAGGTGCCGGCCGAGAACCTGATCGGTAGGGAGGGCCGCGGGCTCAAGATCGCCCTGACCACGCTCAACGACGGCCGACTGTCGATCCCCAACGGCTCGGTCGGCGCCATCAAGTCGGCGCTCGAGATCTGCCGCCGCTGGACCTCCGAGCGGGTGCAGTGGGGCAAGCCGGTCGGCAAGCACGAGGCGATCTCGCACATGCTGGCCGACATGGCGGCCACCGGCTTCGCCGCCCAGGCGATGGTCGACCAGACGACGGCGATGGCCGACGACGGCAACTTCGACATCCGGCTGGAGGCGGCCGCGTCGAAGGAGTGGGTCACCTGCCGCACCTGGGAGATCGTCGACGACACCATGCAGATCCGCGGTGGGCGCGGCTACGAGACCGAGAGCTCGCTAGCGGCGCGCGGCGACGAGCCGATCGGCGTCGAGCGGCTGATGCGCGACTACCGCATCAACAAGATCTTCGAGGGCTCGAGCGAGATCATGCACCTGTTCATGGCGCGCGAGGCGGTGGACAAGCACCTCGAGGTGGCGGGCGCGTTGATCGACCCGCGCAAGAGCGCCGGCGCCAAGCTCAAGGCGCTGGGCGCGAGCGCCGGCTTCTATCTCACCTGGTATCCGACCCGCTGGCTGGGCTGGGGCCGCTGGCCGCGCTACGCAGGTTTCGGGCGCCAGGCGCGGCACCTCCGTTTCGTCGAGCGCTCGAGCCGCAAGCTGGCGCGCTCGATCTTCCACGGCATGCTGGTCCACAAGGCGGCGCTGCAGCGCAAGCAGGGCTTCCTGTTCCGCATCGTGGACATCGCCAACGAGCTGTTCGCGATGGCCGCGGCGGCCAGCCGCGCGCACGCCATGGCGGCCGCGGGTCACGCGGATGCCGCGAAGGCCGGCGACCTGGCCGACCTGTTCTGCCGCGACGCGGCGCGCAAGGTGCAGCGGCTGTTCCGCGAGCTGTGGCGCAACGACGACGCGCGCAAGTACCGCACCGGCGTGGCGGTGATGAACGGCGAGCACGCCTGGTTCGAGACCGGCGTCCTGACCCTGCAGGAGGCGATGTCGAACAGCCTGCTCGAGATTGCGGCGGGTCCGGCGGCGCCGGCGCACGAGCCGGTGGCCGAGCCCGAGAAGGTCGCGGTCTCCTGACGACGCGCAGCTCGCCAAGGCGGCCGTGACGGCCGCCCCCACCGGTGGCGGTCACCGGCCGGCGGAGCGTCCGGCGCGGGTAGAGGCGTGCGCGCGGTAGCGCCCCGGGCCGAGCCACCCGGCTACCGGCCGCAACTGGTCGAGCTGCCCGAGCCCGAGCCGGCGGCCGGCGAAGTGCTCGTCGAGGTGCGGGCCACGGCGCTCAACCGTGCCGACCTGCTCCAGGTGCGCGGGCTCTACCCGCCGCCGGCCGGCGAGCCCGAGCCGCCGGGGCTCGAGTGCGCCGGTGTGATCCGGGCGGTCGGCGCCGGCGTCGAGGGCTGGCGTCCGGACCAGCGGGTGATGGCGCTGCTGGGCGGCGGCGGCCATGCCGAGCGGGTGGCGGTACCCGCCGGCCAGCTCCTGCCGATGCCCGCCGAGATGACGTGGGTGAAGGCGGCTGCGGTGCCCGAGGCGGCGCTCACCGCCTGGACCAACCTGGTGGCCGAAGGCGGCCTGCGGCCCGGTCAGCGGGTGCTGGTGACCGGCGCCACGGGCGGGGTGGGCAGCTTCGCGGTGCAGCTCGCCCGGGAGCTGGGAGGGGTGGTGGTGGCGGCGGGTCGCGACCTGGGACGGCTCGAGCCGCTCCTCGAGCTGGGTGCGGCGGCGGCGGTCGAGGACGACGACCGGCTACCCGAGCGGTTCCGCGACGCGGTCGGTGGTGGCGCCGACCTGGTGTTCGACACGGTCTCGGGCCAGCGGCTGCCGGCGCACCTGGCGGCAATGGCGCCGGGCGGACGGCTGGTTCTGGTCGGGCTGATGGCCGGGGCGACGGCCGAGCTGGACCTGGCGCTGGTCCTGAGGCGGCGGCTGCGGGTGATCGGCTCGGTGCTCAGGCCGCGGCCGCGAGCGGAGAAGGCGGCGCTGGTGGCGGCTTTCCGAGAGTTCGGGCTCGAGCGGCTGGCCGACGGCCGGCTGCGGCCGCTGGTGGACCGCGTCGTGCCGTTCGAGCGGATCGCGGACGCCTATGCGGCGATGGAGGAGGGCGGGGTCGTGGGGAAGATCGTGGTCGAGCGGTAGGGGTTGGCGGCTAAGCTCGCTTGCAGGGCCAATTGAGGCCGTGTGGGCCTCTTCTTCCCCGGTGGGCAGCTGGGGAGCCCGCATTCACCGGTGGAGGACTACGGCGCTGCTCGGCTCGCAGTCCGGCTCGTTGCACACCGCACCGCCGCGCCCGTTTCGGGCCTGCGGCCCGAATTCAGGGCGCGGCCAGGCGGGCGACGCCGCCCACCGGGGAAGAAGAGGCCCCCACGGCCGACATCGTTGTTGGGTTGGGCGAGTCTCAGGGCCGAGCTGGGCCTCGCCTGAGAGGTGGGGGAGATGAAGCTGCAACCCCATCGCGCGCCTCGACCCCGGTAGGCCGGCGTCAGAGGCGAGGGGGACAGGGTCCCAGGGTAGCTCTCGGCAAGCGCAGCCCAACGCCGATGGGAGTCGGACGCCGATGCCGCGCGCCAGCCGAGTGCAGGCGAGCGCCCCCTTCGGAAGTCCGACCGCGCGCGAGCCGGTACCCTGGGACCCTGTCCCCCTCGACTCCGAGCCGGCCGCCCTAGCAAGAAGCCGGCTCGGCCCTCCTCACCCCTCCCAGCCCAGGATCTCGTCGATCGTGTTGCGCGAGATGGCGTGGTAGCCGGGGCGGGCCGTGGCGTAGACGCGGCGGGCCCAGGTCTTGCCGTCCTCGGTCTCGGCGAGGGCGGTGTAGAGGGGCTTCAGGAACTTGCGGCGGCCGACCGAGGTCAGGAACCGCTCGAGGGCGGGGTAGGCGGGACGGTAGCCGGCGTGCACCGCCAGCTCGAGCCAGGCGGCCAGGATCTCGCTGTTGCCGGTGTCGCTCAGGGCGAAGCGGCGGTCGAGCTCGGCGAGCCGCTCGGCTGGCGTGTCCCTGGGCAGCCCGCGCAGGAAGTGCAGCCACTCGTGGGTGGTCCAGGCGCTCGCCTGGATCGCCCCGGCGTCGCCGCCGCCGGTCCAGGCGGCGAGCTGGGCGTCGACCCGCTCGAAGGCGGCCGAGCCGGGGCGCGGCAGGTCGGCCGGCAGGCCGGGGGCGTGGATCCAGCCGTCGAGGTCGAGGTCGTCGGGCAGAGCGTCGCCCAGCCGCTCGCGCAGCTGGCGCTCGAACCCGGCGGTGGTGATCGAGCGGAAGGCGTTGGCGTCGAAATAGGCGCGCAGGAACTCGTCCCAGCGCTCGCGGCCGACCGCCTCTTCGAGCCTCCTGAGCAGCGCGGCGCCCTTGTCGTAGGCGATGGCGGTCATGCCGTCGTCGGGGTTGCGCCCGGCAAGCTCGAGCGCGAGGCGGGTGTCGGGGCTGTCGAGGCCGATCTCGCCGGCCTCCTGCTCGAGATCCTGGAGCGACAGCGAGCGCAGCATCTCGGCGTACTCGGCGCCCTCGATCTCCTCCATGATCCGGTTCTCGATGTAGGAGGTGAACCCCTCGTTGAGCCAGAAGTCGTTCCAGGTCGCGTTGGTCACCAGGTTGCCCGACCAGGAGTGGGCCAGCTCGTGCGCCACCAGCGACACCAGCGAGCGGTCCCCGGCCAGGATGGTGGGGGTGAGAAAGGTCAGCCGCGGGTTCTCCATGCCGCCGAACGGGAAGCTGGGCGGTAGCACCAGCAGGTCGTAGCGGCCCCAGCGGTAGGGCCCGTACAGCCGCTCGGCGGCGGCGATCATCGCCGGCACGTCGGCGAACTCGGCCGCCGCCGCCTCGACCAGCGGCGGCTCGGCGTAGACGCCGGAGCGCGGCCCGAGCGCCCGGAACTCGAGCTCGCCCACCGCCAGCGCCAGCAGGTAGGACGGGATCGGCTGCGGCATCTCGAACCGGTAGACGCCGTCGTCGCTCGTCGCGGTCGGGTTCTCGGCGCTCATCAGCGCCAGCAGCCCGGGCGGCACCCGCACCGTGGCGGAGTAGGTGAACCGCACCGCCGGGGTGTCCTGGCACGGCACCCAGGTGCGGGCCAGGATGGCCTGCGACTGGGAGAGCAGGAACGGCCGGCTGCCACCGGCGGTCTGCTCGGGATCGAGCCACTGCAGCGCTTCGGCCGCCGGGTCGGAGCGGTAGCGCACCCGCACCCGCCGGCTGTCGGGCTCGAGCACCACCGTCAGCGGCCGGCCGAGGTGCGGCTGCTCGGCGCCCAGCTCCCAGCGCGCCTCGGCGTCGCCGCCGTCGAGGGTCACCCCCAGGATCTCGAGCCGGTGGGTGTCGAGCACCAGCGTGTCGCCGGCGGCGGCGGGGGCGGAAAGCTCGAGCTCGACCTCTCCGGCCAGCCGGCGGGCGGCGAAGTCCACCTCCAGCTCGAGCTCCAGCCGCTCGACCCGAGCCACCTCGGGGTTTGCGAACGAGTGCGGATCGGGCGCCGCTTCCGGCGGCGCCGCGGCCTCTTCGGCGGGCGGCGTCGCGCCACCGCCGCCGCAGGCGGCGAGCAGGAGCAGCATCGCGGGCGTCAGCCTCCTCATCGGTTCCTCGCGGCCGGTTGCGCGCTCAGCGGGCCGGCGCCGGCCGGTTGCGGTAGCGGTCGTACAGCCGCTTCTGGCGGTCGCGCGACAGGTCGACCTCGCGCCCCTCGAGCCAGGCGGCCTCGATGCGGGTGACGATCTCGAGCGGATCGCCGTCGGTGACGATGAAGGTGGCGTCCTTGCCGGGCTCGAGCGAGCCCAGCCGTTCACCCATCCCGAGGATCTCGGCGGCGCTCAGAGTCACGCTCCTGAGCGCCACCTCGCGCGGCAGGCCGAAGGCGGCGGCCATCGCGGCGTGGAACGGCAGGTTGCGGGCGTTGGCGGCCTCGAAGGTGGAGCCGCCGTCGCCGATGCAGAAGCGCACCCCGGCGGCGTGCAGCTCGGCGGCTGCGCCGTAGGAGCTGTCGTACGGCTCCCAGGAGCGCTCGGGGCGGAGCAGCACGCCGTTGAGCACCACCGGCACCTCCTCCTCGGCCAGCCGCCCTGCCAGGTAGCGGGCGTTGGGCCCGGTGATCAGCACCAGGTTGGTGAACCCCTCCTCCTCGGCCCAGTCGAGCGCCGCCTCGATCTGCTTCTTCTCGTCGGCATGCACGAACAGCGGCAGCTCGCCGGCGAGCAGCGGGCGCAGCGCCTCGAGCTTCGGGTCGATGGCGATCGCCGGCGCCGTGCCGGCCTCGGCGGCGCGCCGCGCCTGGTCGTAGGCGCGGGCGTCGGCCAGGGTGTCGTCGAGCAGCTCGAGCGCCTTGTCGTTGTCGTTGTCGTCGTTGTCGTCATCGCCGCCCGCGACCCGCGGGAAGGCCAGATGCATCCCGACCGGCGCGGCCAGCGTCATGTCCTGCCAGTTCCATCCGTCCAGCCGCATCAGCGCCGAGGTACCTCGGAACAGGCCGCCGCGCGGCGCCACGTTGGCCACCAGGATGCCGCCCGACATGGCCACCGGCAGCAGCTCGGAGTCGGCGTGGAACGCCACCTCGGCGCGGATGTTGGCGTTGAGCTCGCCGATCTCGCTGGCGTCGACCGTGCCGCGCACCGAGCTGATCTCGATCAGCCCGAGCGCCGAGTAGGGGTGGATCAACGACGGGTAGACGTGCTTGCCCGCCAGCTCCACGGTGCGCGCGCCGGCGGGGACCGCCACCTCGGGACCGGCGGCCACGATCTTGCCGTCCTCGACCAGCAGGGTGCCGGCCACCGGCGGAGCGGAGACCGGGTGAAGGGTGGCGCCGGTGAAGGCGACGGTGTCGCCGGCGGCGGCCGGCAGCGCCAGCAAGCTGGCGAGCACGGCGACGGCGGTCATCCGTGAACGCTTCATGGCAGCCTCCTCGCGGCTGGGCGGGTTGCGGCCGGGGGCTCTTGAGGCTCCTCGGGCTCCGGCTCCTCGGCCGGCGGCTCGGCGGGGGCCTCCGCCGGCTGCTCGCCGGTGCCGGCGCCGGCCTCCTCATCGTCCTCGCCCTCCTCGCCGGGCGGCGGCTCCTTGCTGGCCCGCACCTTGGCGAGCAGAGCGGCGCGCTCGGCGGCCACCACCTGGCGGTACTCCAGATCGTGGGCGCGGTCGAAGTAGCGCCGGCCGTCGATCCAGGTCTGCTCGACGATCGAGTAGGTCGACAGCGGACTGCCGCTCCACACCACGAAGTCGGCGTGCTTGCCGGGCTCGAGCGAGCCGATCCACTCGCCGGCGCCGATCTGGCGTGCCGGGTTGATGGTCACCAGCTCGAGCGCCGCGGTCTCGCTCAGGCCGCCGTAGCGCACCGCCTTGGCGGCCTCCAGGTTCATCCGGCGGGCGAGCTCGGAGTCGTCGGAGTTGAACGACACCAGCACGCCGCGCTCGGCCATCAGGGCGCCGTTGTACGGGATGGCGTCGATCACCTCGTACTTGTAGGCCCACCAGTCGCTGAAGGTCGAGGCACCGGCACCGTGCGCCGCCAGCTCGTCGGCCACCTTGTAGCCCTCGAGCACGTGCTGGAAGCACTTGACCCGGAAGCCGTGGTCCTCGGCCACCCGCATCAGCATCAGGATCTCGTCGGCGCGGTAGGAGTGCGAGTGGACGTCGCGCTTGCCCTCGAGGATCTCGACCACCGCCTCGAGCCGCAGGTCGCGGCGCAGCGGCACCCGGTCGCGGCTCCGCCCGGAGCGGTGCTCCTGCCATTCGCGGCGGTAGTCGAGCGCCGCCTGGAACTCGGCGCGGATCACCTGCTCGACCCCCATGCGGGTCTGCGGGTAGCGCCGCTCGTCGACGTTCCAGTTGCTCTGCTTCGGGTTCTCGCCGAGGGCGAACTTGATCGCCTGCGGCGCCTCGCGCATCAGCAGCTCCTCGGGGGTGCCGCCCCAGCGCAGCTTGATCACCGCGCTCTGGCCGCCGATGGCGTTGGCCGAGCCGTGCAGCAGGTTGGCGGTGGTGAGGCCGCCGGCGAGCTGCCAGTAGAGGTTGATCGAGCGGCTGTCGATGACGTCGGCGATGCGCACCTCGGCGGTGACGATGTCGGTGCCCTCGTTGACGCCGCCGGTGATCGCCGAGTGGTTGTGGGCGTCGACCAGACCCGGCGTGACGTGCTTGCCGGTGGCGTCGATCTCGAGCGCGCCGGTGGGCGCCTCGAGGCCGGGTCCCACCTCGACGATGCGGCCGCTCCGTACCAGCAGATCGGCGCCTTCCAGCCTGCCCGCCGGGCCGCTGGTCCAGATCGTGGCGTTGCGCACCACCACCGCGGCGGGCTGCTCGGGCGGCTGGTTGCGCCAGAACGACGGATCGCCCTGGGCGGCCAGCGGCAGCGCGCCGAGCAGGGCGGCCAGCAGCGCGGCGGCGCAGGTCAGCGGTCGGCTCACGAGGCTCATGATGCGTCCTCCGGGGTGGCGGTGCGGGTGCCGCTCAAGGTGAACGGTCCGCTCGGCGACATACCCGAGCCCTCGGCGGTGTCGCCGGCGATCTCGAGCGTGAAGCTGATGGTGCCCGGCATGCCGAAGCCGGCGCCGTCGAAGCTGACTTCGACCTCGGCGCCCGACACCTCGGCCGAGGCCAGCTCGATGACCTGCCCCTGTGCCGAGACGCTGCCGGTCAGCGACGGCGCGGCGCCGGCCAGGGTCAGGGTGATCGGGATGCGCTGGCCCTCGCCCGCCTCGACCACCAGCTCCCAGGTGCCGGCGGGCTCGACCTCGGGGGGCTTCGACTCCTTGAGCTCGAACCGGCGGCCGTCGATCCACACCTCGCGCAGCTTGGCGTCCTTGGTGAACAGCTCGCCGTCGACCACCACCAGGTTGGCCATCTTGCCGGGCTCGACGGTGCCGGCGCGGTCGGCGATGCCGAGCATGGCGGCCGGCACCGTGGTGAGGGCGGCGAGCGCCTGCTCGGCGGTCAGGCCGGCCTCGATGGCGCGCGCCAGGTTGGGGTGGAGCTGCTTGGGCTCCGGCAGGCCGTGTGCGGTCAACGCCACACGGACACCCGCCCCGATCAGCCGCGCCGGGTTCGCCGGCGCCTCGTCCCAGTGGCGCAGCTCGGACAGCCCGGTCTGCAGGTCGTCGGGCTCCGGCGCCTTGGGCTCCTTTGGAAAGGCGACCGGCAGCAGGTGGGGCAAGCCGGCGGCAGCGATCGGCTCGAGCGTCTGGTACTCCTCGCCGTTGCCCACCAGCCACACGTCGAGCGACAGCTCGTTAGCCAGGCCGGCGATCCGCAGGCTGCCGAGCAGGTCGCCGGACTCGATCACCAGCGGCTGGCGGCCGGCCGCCACCCCCGCCAGGGCGGCCAGAGCCGTGCTCTGGGCCGGCCGCGGCTGCGCCGGGTTGGCGGACCAGGCCGCCTGGGCGGTCTGGTACCAGGCGGCGTCGAGCAGGGCCTGGCGGAACAGCGCCACGGCGCCCATCAGCGACGACGGATAGCCGCCCTGAAACGCCGCCGAGTCGAACGAGGCGTACTGCGCCACGTCGCGGCGCAGCAGGTTGTCCCCGGCCGGACCGTCGCCGAGGTTCATCAGCACCCCGCGACCGCGGAACAGGCCGCCCGCCGGCGCCACCACGGCGGTGGTGAAGCCCGCCTCGCGCAGCTTGCGGAAGCTGTCGGCCTTGGCCGCCCAGGCGGTGACGTCGGTCTCCGGGCGCACCAGGGCGCTGGGGTGGCCGGCCTGGGGCGGCTCGCCGTCGCCGGCCTCGGGCAGCGCGCGCACGCTGTACGGCTCGATCAGCCCGGCGTAGACGGTCAGCCCCTCGCGGTCCCACAGCCGCGCGTCGGCCGGCGGCTCGACCGCGGCGCCGGCGGCCTCGATGACGCCGTCGCGCAGGACGACGGTGCCGCTCTCCACCACCTGGCCGGGGGCCGTGACGATGCGGACGCCGGTCAGTGCGTGGACCTGCGGCGGACCGGCGGCGGCGGGAGCCGCACAGACGGCGAGCGCGGCGGCGGCAATCCATCCTTTCATGGAAGCTCCTCTTGCTCGAGGTTGCGCCGGCGGCGGGGCTGCCCGCCGGCTCGGGTCGGGCTTGCGATCTTATACGCAGCCCGGGCGCCCGGGTTCCGGCGGGCGGCGCTGTCGCTCAGCCGGCGCGGTCGCGGGCGGCGCGCATCAGCCAGGCGGCGGCGAAGCCGAGGGTGCACACCAGCACGATCGCGGCGCCGGACGGCACCGCCAGCTCCTCGGCCAGCCACAGGCCGGCGAGCGACGAGCCGACCGCCAGGCCGACTGCCAGCGCGGTCATGCGCGGCAGGCTGCTGGTCAGCAGCGAGGCGGCGGCTGCCGGCGTCACCAGCAGCGCGGTGGTCAGCAGCACCCCCACCGCGCGCACTGCCGACACCACCGCCAGCGCCAGCAGCCCGAGCAGCAGGTAGCGCAGCCGGTCGGTGCGGATGCCGACCGCCTCGGCGTAGGTCGGATCGAACGAGGCCAGCTCCAGCTCCTTGTGCAGCAGGGCGAGGACGGCCACCACCACCACCGCCAGCACCGCCAGCACCACCAGCTCGTCGGCGCCCACCGCCGCCAGGTCGCCGAACAGCAGGGCGTTGACCTCGTGCGGGTCGCGGCCGGCCGTCAGCACCACCCCGACCGCGAACATGGCGGTGAACAGCACGCCGATGGCGGTGTCCTCCCGCAGCCGCTGGCGCTCCGACAGCCAGCCGATACCGAGGGCGGTGACCAGGCCGGCGACGAGCGCTCCGACGAACGGGCTGCGGTCGAGCAGCAGCGCGACCGCCAGCCCCGGGAGCACGGCGTGCGCCAGCGCGTCGCCGACGAACGCCATCCGCCGCAGGACCACGTAGACCCCGAGGCTGGCGCAGCTCAGCCCGATCAGCACCGCCGCAGCGGCACCCGCCGCCAGACCGGGCCCGAGGCTCACCGGCTCACCTCGGTGCCGACCGCGCGGGCCGGGGCGCCCGGCGGGGAGGAGGCGGCGCGTCCCTCGGCGAGAAACAGCGCCGAGTCGAAGCGCGTGTCCAGCCGGCCGATGTCGTGGGTCGCCACCAGCACGGTGCGGCCGGCGTCCTTCAGCTCGTCCAGCACGTCGACCATCACCCGGCGGGTCTCGGCGTCGACCGCGCCGAGCGGCTCGTCGAGCAGCAACAGGTCCGCCTCCTGGGCGAGCGCCCGGCCGAGCAGAGCGCGCTGCTGCTGGCCGCCCGACAGCCGCGCCACCTGTCGCTCGGCCAGCGCCGTCAGCTGCAGCCTGTCCAGCACCCGTTCGACGATCGCCGCGTCCTCCGCTCCCGGCCGCATCAGCCAGCCGAGGTGGACGTAGCGGCCGGTCAGCACCAGCCGGCGGACGGTGAGCGGGAACCGCCAGTCGAGCTCACCGCGCTGCGGCAGGTAGGCGACCCGGTGATGGAACGCCGCCTCGGGCTGGCCGTAGAGCCGGATCTCGCCGCTCGCCGCCGGCAGCAGGCCGGCGATCACCCTGAGCAGGGTCGACTTGCCGGCGCCGTTGGGGCCGACCAGGGCGACCCGCTCGCCGGCGGCGGCGTCGAGATCGATGCCGCTGAGCGCCGGCCGCCGGTCGCCGGGGTAGCGCGCCGACAGACCACGCACCTCCAGCGCCGGGGCGCCGGGCACGCGGCGGGCGTGGCGCTGACCGCGGTAGGGGAAGCGGGCGGCGCAGCCGGCCTCGCCTCCTTCGGCGTCGTGTCGGTGCTCGGGTGCCGCCCCGAACAGCAGCCGCCAGCGGCCCAGGTCGGCCGCCAGGTCGCGCAGCGCACTGCGCCAGGAGCCGCGCACCAGGCTGAGGGCCAGCAGCGCCGCCAGCGCCGCGGCGGCGGCCAGCGTCAGCCAGCCGGCGCCCTCCTCGGCCGTCGCCAGGCGCGGCTCGATGCGCCAGCCGAAGGCGATGGCGGCGGCGTCGAGCGCCAGGCCGGCGGCCAGCGCGGTGGCCATGACGCTGCCGAGGTAGATCTTGAGGAAACGGCGGCCGAAGAAGCGCGCGATCAGCACCAGCGAGGAGGCATTGGTGGCGGGGCCGGCGAGCAGGAAGACCAGCGCGGCGCCGGGACTCGCCCCCTTGAGCATCAGGGCGGCGGCGATCGGGGTCGAGGCCGAGGCGCACATGTAGAGCGGCAGGCCCGCCAGCAGCATCACCACCAGGGTCAGCGGTCCGCCGCCGCCGAGGCCGTCGCGAATCGCCGACTCCGGTACCAGGACGGTGATCAGGCCGGTCAGCACCAGGCCGACGACCAGCCAGAAGCCGATCTCGTCGACCATCGTGCCGAAGCCGTAGCGCAGCCCGCGCACGAGGCCGGGGCGCGAGTCGGAGTCGCCGCCGCCGGCCGCCGGGCGGGCGGTCTCGGCCGGCGCCGGGCGCGGCGGATCGGCGGGGCTGAGGCGCGACGAACCGGCCGCCACCAGGCTGGTGGCGCGCGCCGCCACCGGCCGCGCCACGGTCATGACGGGGCCCATCAGGCCCCAGGTCAGGAGCATCGAGTCGACCCCGGTCTCGGGGGTCGAGACCAGGAAGGCGAGCGAGGATTCCCGGCTGGCGCCCTTGCGGGACAGCTCGAGGGTCACCGGCACCACGCCGCATGAGCACAGCGGCAGCGGGATGCCGAACAGCGCCGCGCGGGTCATGCCGCCCAGCCCCGGCTGCCCGAGCCAGCGCGCCACCCGCGGCGCGGGCAGCAGGCCGTGCAGCACGCCGGCGGCCAACAGGCCGAGAAGGATGAACGGGCTGGCCAGCAGGAAGACCTCCCAGGTAGCCGCCGCGGCGGCCGCTGCCAGCTCGAGCATCCGCTCCATGGCGGGCATCGTAGCCCGCGCGCGGCGCGCGCGGCAACGCGGTGCAGCCGGAACCGGGCCCGCGCACCGCCCCGGCCGCGCGCCGCTCGCACGGCCGTTGGGAGGCGGTGAAATCGGGTAGAATCGGCGCCGCCTGGCCCATCGCGATCGCGGTATCCGCCGCGGCCCCCCCAGGCCCGCCGTCCCACGGGCCGCCAATACCCAACCAGAGGAGTTCCCCGATGCTCAAGGAGTTCAAAGAGTTCGCCATGAAGGGCAGCGTTCTGGACATGGCGATCGGCATCATCATTGGCGGCGCCTTCAGCCCGATCGTCAAGTCGCTGGTCGACGACGTCCTGATGCCGCCGATCGGCATGCTGCTGGGCGGCGTCGATTTCTCGAACCAGTTCATGTTGCTGAAGCAGGGTGCGGAAGCCGCCGGACCGTACGCCAGCCTGGCGGCGGCGCAGGAGGCCGGCGCCGTGACCGTCAACTACGGCGTGTTTCTCAACACCATCGTCACCTTCCTGATCGTCGCCTTCGCCATCTTCATGATGGTCAAGTCGATCAACCGCTGGAAGCAGGAAGAAGAGGCGCCGCCCGCCGAGCCCACCACCAAGAGCTGCCACTACTGCCACACGGAGATTCCGATCGCGGCCACCCGCTGCCCCCACTGCACTTCGGAGCTGAAGGCCGCCTGAGCCTCGATACCGGGTAATCCGCCAGCCGCGGCGGCGCTCCCAGGGGCGCCGCCGCGCGCTGCGCTTTGCTGCTAGGGTCATCGAAAATGAGTGAAAGGTCGGAAACCGGCAAGCGCGTCGGCATGATCAGCCTGGGGTGCGCCAAGAACCTGGTCGACAGCGAGGTCATGCTGGGCGAGCTGGAGCGGCGCGGCCACCGGATCGTGAGCGACGTGGACAGTGCCGACACCGTGATCGTCAACACCTGCGGCTTCGTCGAGGAGGCGCGTCAGGAGTCGATCGACGCCATCCTGGAGGTGGCGGGGCGCAAGGAGGGCGGCACGCGCCGTCTGCTGGTGGCCGGCTGCATGGTCAACCGCTACGGGCGGGAGCTGGCGCGCGAGATCCCCGAGATCGACGGCTTCATCGGCCTCGACGACCTGCGGCGGGTCGGCGAGCTGGTGGGCATCGGCGGCGAGCCGCCGCCGCCCGCCCCGTCGCACCTGGTCTTCGACCACACCGCGCCGCGACGCTTGACCACCCGCGGCTACGCCTACCTCAAGGTGGCCGAGGGCTGCAACAACCCGTGCACCTTCTGCGCCATCCCGATCTGGCGCGGCCGTTTCCGCAGCCGCTCGATCGACGATCTGGTAGCCGAGGCGCGGCGCCTCGAGACCGAGGGCGTCCAGGAGCTCTGCCTGATCGCCCAGGACACCACCCGCTACGGCGAGGACCTGAGGCTCGGTCGGTACGGCATGGCGCGGCTGGTCGAGGCGCTGCTGGCCGGCACCTCGCTGCCCTGGGTCCGCTTCCTCTACGCCTACCCGACGACGCTCGACGACGAGCTGCTGCGGCTGATGGCCGCCGAGGAGCGTTTCGTCTCCTACCTCGACATTCCGCTGCAGCACAGCCACCCGGACATCCTGCGGGCGATGAAGCGCGGCGGCTCGGCGCGCAGCTATCTGGCGCTGCTCGAGCGGGCGCGGACGCTGGCTCCCGACATCCACCTGCGCTCCACCTTCATCGTCGGCTTCCCGGGCGAGCGCGGCGAGCACTTCGAGCACCTGCTGGAGTTCGTCCGGCAGGCCCGCTTCGACCACCTCGGCGCCTTCGCCTACAGTCCGGAGGAGGGCACGCCGGCGGCCGAGCTCGTCGGCCGGGTGCCGCGCGCCACCGCCCGCTGGCGCCACGCCCGCCTGCTGGAGGAGCAGCGGCCGATCGCCACCGCCAGCCGCCAGCGACTGACCGGACGCCGGCTGCGGGTGCTGGTCGAGGGGGTCTGCTCGGAGACCGAGCACCTGCTGGAGGGCCGCCACCAGGGGCAGGCGCCCGAGATCGACGGCCGGGTGCTGATCAACGACGGCACGGCGCCGGCCGGCAGCTTCGCCGAGGTCGAGATCACCGACGCCTTCGCCGACGACCTGGTCGGTCGCGTGGTCGGCCCACACGGCGCGCCCGGGGTGGTGGCGGCGGCCTGATGGAGGTCCACCGCGACGCCTGGGAGTCGCCCGCCGAGCTGCCGCGCGAGCTGATCGCGACGGTCGGCAACTTCGACGGCATCCACCTCGGCCAGCAGCGCATCCTGCGGCTGGTGACCGAGCGCGCCGCCGAGACCGGCCTGACGCCGGCGGTGGTCACCTTCGAGCCGCACCCGCTGGCGGTGCTGCGCCCGGAGCGGGCGCCGGCGATGCTGACCACGCCCGCGCAGAAGGAGCGGCTGCTGGCCGCCCTCGGCCTCGCCGCCCTGGTGGTGGTCCGCTTCACGCCCCGCTTCTCGCGCCTGCCGGCGCGTCGTTTCGTGCGCGACTTCCTGGTCGAGCGGCTGGCCGTGCGCGAGCTGTACGTCGGCTCGCGGTTCGCCTTCGGGCGCGATCGGGAGGGCGATCTGTCGCTGCTGCGCGGTATGGGCGAGAGCTTCGGGTTCGCCGCCTTCGGCGTCGAGGAGGTGGTGGTCGACGGCGCCCCGGTCTCGAGCACCCGCATCCGGGCGGCGCTCGGCGCCGGCGAGGCAGCCGAGGCGCGCCGGCTGCTGGGCCGTCCGTACGCGCTGTCCGGTCTGGTGGCGCGGGGCGACGGGCGGGGCCGTGGGCTCGGCTGGCCGACGGTCAACCTGGCAGCCGACAACGAGCTGGTGGCGGCCGACGGCGTCTACCTCTCGCGGCTCCGCTTCCCGGCCCTGGGCGGCGAGCCGCTGCCGGCGGTCACCAACGTCGGCCGCCGGCCGACCATCCACGAGCACCACCCGCGGCTGGTGGAAAGCCACATCCTGGATTTCGAGCGCGAGGTCTACGGCGAGCTTGTGGAGGTCGAGCTGCTCGAGCGGCTGCGCGGCGAGCGCCGGTTCGGGTCGCTCGACGAGCTCCGAGCCCAGATCGGCCGGGACGTCGAGGCGGCGCGAGAATACTTTGCAGCGAGCGGCTGTTACCAAGAGCGGGGGACCGGCGGGAGCTGACCGCTGCCACCCTCCGGGCTCGTCCGCGGCCCCTCCTTCCTGCGAGAATCCAACGAGAGAGGTGCGAGATAGATGGCTAGTGACAAGGTGTTGAAGGTCGACGAGAGCAACTTCGAGAGCAAGGTGCTGCAGTCCGAGGTTCCGGTGCTGGTGGACTTCTGGGCCGCCTGGTGCGGGCCGTGCCGGATGGTCGCCCCGGTGCTCGACGAGCTCGCCGACGAGATGGACGGCAAGGTCAAGATCGCCAAGCTGAATGTCGACGAGAACCAGGGCCTCGCGGTGCAGCACGGCGTGCAGAGCATCCCGACCTTCATCCTGTTCAAGGACGGCCACCCCGCGGACCGCATGATGGGCGCCATGCCGAAGGGCGCCTTCGAGCAGTTCATCCACCGTCACGTCGAGAGCTGAGCGCGCCCGCCGAGCCCACCGGAGCCGGTGCCGCGGCACGCGCCGCGCGGCTCGAGCGCCTGCTGGCGGCCGCCGGCTGCCGGCTGCTGGTGGTGCTGGCGGAGTCGGCGCGCGATCCCGACCTGGCACCGTGGGCCGGCAGCGCCCACCTCGGTAGGAGCTTCCTGCTCGCCGGTGCCGGTGCGCCGGCCGGGCCGTGGCTCGGCTACTGGACGGCGATGGAGCGGCAGGAGGCGGCGGCCACCGGCTGCGCCCTGCTCACCCCCGAGGCGCTCGGCATCACCGGCCTGGTGGAGCAGGGCCTGGCCGGCAGCGAGCTGTGGTCGGCGGTGGTCGGGCGCGGGCTCCGGCTGGTCGAGGCCGCGCCCTGCCGCGCCGCCCTGGCCGGCCACCCACCCGCCGGCGCGGCGATGGCCGTCTGCCGCCAGCTGAGCGAGGCGGGCTGGGAGCTGGCGGACAGCGGCCCCCTGCTGCAGCGGCTGCGCAAGCAGAAGTCGGCCGCCGAGCTCGACGACGCCCGGAGGGCGGCCGCCGGGTTGGTGGCGGCGATGCGCAAGGTGGCAGAGCTGCTGGCGGCGGCCGAGGTGCGCGACGCGGAGCTGTGGCTCGCCGGCGAGCGGCTCACCGCCGGGCGGCTGCGCGCCGCGGTCGCGGCGGTCCTCGCCGGGCACGGCCTGGAGCAGCCCGAGGGCAACATCGTCGCCGCCGGCCGGGACGCCGCCGTGCCGCACAACCAGGGTGGCTCGGAGGTCGTGTTGCGCGCCGGCGAGTCGCTGGTGGTGGACCTGTTCCCGCGCCACCGGCTGTTCGCCGACTGCACCCGCACCTTCTGCGTCGGCCCGGCCGGGGAGGCTCTGGTGGCCGCTCACGGCGCGGTGCGCGACGCGCTCCTTGCCGCGCGCCGCCGCGCCGTGGCCGGTGCCCGCGGCTGGGACCTGCAGGCCGCCGCCTGCGACCTGCTCGAAGCCCGTGGCTACGCCACCGCCCGTTCCCGCCCCGACACCGTGCGCGGCTACGTCCACGGCCTGGGCCACGGGGTTGGCTACGAGCTCCACGAGCTGCCCAGCTTCCGGCGCTCGGCGGACGAGGCGGACGGGCGGCTCGAGCAGGGCGACCTGTTCACCCTCGAGCCCGGCCTCTACGATCCGGAGGCAGGCTACGGGGTCAGGCTGGAAGATCTGTGCGCCCTCGAGGCCGGCGGCGTGGAGCTGCTGACCCCGCTCCCGCTGGAGCTCGATCCGCGCGCCTGGAGCGGCTGAGCGTGGTTGCCTGCCGCCCGGCGAGGCGGTAGCCTTGAGCCCCGCCCGCGGCGCCTGTCCACCGCCGCTCCGTTGCCGACCCGCGATCCCGGGAGAGTCGTCGCGATGACCACGAAGAGCTACGAGAAGCTGGGTGCGTTCTACCTCGGCCGGCCGTACGATCTGGCGGCGGACAAGCCGGGCGACGGGCTGCTGCTGTACGACTCGAAGGACCTGGTGACCCACGCCGTGTGCGTCGGCATGACCGGCAGCGGCAAGACCGGTCTGTGCATCGGGCTGCTGGAGGAGGCGGCGCTCGACGGCGTGCCGGCGCTGGTGATCGACCCCAAGGGCGACCTCGGCAACCTGCTGCTGACCTTCCCGGAGCTCGCGCCGAGCGATTTCCGGCCCTGGGTCAACGAGGACGACGCCCGCCGCACGGGGGTCTCGCCGGACGAGTTCGCCGCCCAGCAGGCCGAGCTGTGGCGCCGCGGCCTGGCCTCGTGGGACCAGGACGGCGACCGCATCCGGCGGCTGCGCGCGGCGGCCGACTTCGCCATCTACACGCCGGGCAGCGAGGCTGGCCTGCCGCTGTCCATCGTGTCGTCGTTCGACGCCCCGCCGGCGGGTGTGCTCGAGGACGGCGACCTGCTGCGGGAACGGATCTCCACCACCGCCACCAGCCTGCTGAGCCTGCTCGGCATCGACGCCGATCCGATTCGCAGCCGCGAGCACATCCTGCTGTCGACGCTGCTCGACCACTTCTGGCGCGCCGGGCGCAACGCCGATCTCGGCAGCCTGATCCAGGCCATCCAGAGCCCGCCGGTGCAGCGCGTCGGCGTGCTGGACCTGGACTCGTTCTACCCGGCCAAGGAGCGGTTCGAGCTCGCCATGCAGCTCAACAACCTGCTCGCCGCCCCCGGCTTCCAGATATGGATGAAGGGCGAGCCGCTGGACGTCGGCAGCCTGCTGTACACCCCAGCCGGCAAGCCGCGCATCGCGATCCTGTCGATCGCCCACCTGTCCGAGGCGGAGCGCATGTTCTTCGTCTCGCTGCTGCTCAACCAGACGGTGGGCTGGATCCGGTCGCGGCCCGGTACCACCAGCCTGCGGGCGCTGCTGTACATGGACGAGATCTTCGGTTTCATGCCGCCGGTGGCCGAGCCGCCGTCCAAGAAGCCGCTGCTCACCCTGCTCAAACAGGCCCGTGCCTACGGCTTCGGCGTGGTGCTGGCGACCCAGAACCCGGTCGATCTCGACTACAAGGGTCTGTCCAACACCGGCACCTGGTTCCTCGGCCGGCTGCAGACCGAGCGCGACAAGGCGCGGGTGATGGACGGTCTCGAGGGGGTGCAGGGCGGCTTCAACCGCCACCAGCTCGAGCGCACGCTGGCCGGGCTCGGCAAGCGGCGGTTCCTGCTGCACAACGTGCACGAGAAGGCGCCGGTGGTGTTCGAGACCAGGTGGGTGATGTCCTACCTGCGCGGGCCGCTGACCCGCAGCCAGATCGGCCGTCTGATGGGCGATCGGGTGCCGGCCGAGACACCGGCCGCGGCGGCGGCGCCGCCGGCCGCCAGCGGCGCGGAGCCGGCCGCCGCGCCCGCCGCGCCGCCGGTACCGGCCGCCGGCCGTCCGGTGCTGCCGCCGGACGTGCCGCAGTGCTTCCTGCCGCTGCGCGGCGCCGCCGACAACCTGCTGTACCGCCCCGGTCTGCTGGGTCTGGCGCGGGTCGACTACGTCGACCGCAAGAGCCGCCAGACGGTGCACTCCGAGGAGCTGACCCTCCACCTGTCGCTCGAGCCGGACGAGATCAAGACGGACTGGGCCGACGCCGAGCGGCTCGCGCTCGGCGAGGACGACCTCGAGCGCGAGCCGGCGGTGGAGCAGTGCGGCTGGGGCGAGCTGCCGGCCGACGCCGGGCAGGGCAAGAGCTACACCGCCTGGAGCAAGGAGCTGGCCAACCACCTTTATCGCAACAGCGGCCTCGAGCTGCTCGAGAGCCCGACCTACAAGCTGGTGTCCGAGCCGGGCGAGAGCGAGCGCGACTTCCGCATGCGCCTCGCCGACGTGGCGCGCGAGAAGCGCGACCGGGAGATCGAGGAGCTGCGCGAGAAGAACGCCACCAAGGTGGCGCGGCTCGAGGAGCGCATCCGCAAGGCGCAACAGAAGGTCGAAGTGCAGGCCGAGCAGGTGAGCCAGCAGCGCATGCGCAGCGCGATCAACCTCGGCTCGACCCTGCTGGCGGCGTTCACCGGGCGCTCGTTCCGTGGCAGCGCCGGCTCGACGCTGGGCTCGATCGGCCGCACCAGCAAGGAGAAGCAGGACGTGCGCCGGGCGCAGGAGACGGTGGAGACGCTGACCGCCCAGCTCGAGGAGCTGAGCGCCGAGCTCGAGGCCGACATCGACGAGCTCGAGGAGCGTTTCGATCCCGAGTCCGAGAAGCTCGAGACCACGGCGCTCAGGCCGCGCAAAAGCGACATCGAGGTGCGGCTGGTGGCGCTCGGCTGGGTGCCCTACCGGCGCAACGGCCTCGAGCCCGCCTGGGAGTAGCCGCCGAGCTCAGGCGGCGGCGCGCCGCTCGGGCTTGCGGCCGGTGATTCCCCACACCAGCCGGTCGAGCCCTTCGGGCGTCAGGCCGGCGCGCAGGTCCACCCAGGTGAACTGGGTGAGGAAGATCGGCAGGTTGGGCTGCGACGGAGCGCCCGGCAGCAGGACGGGGATCACCGGCTTGCGGTGCTCGACGAACTGCGCCAGGCAGGCCCGCATTTCCATCTGCTGCCAGGGGCCGAGACCGTTGGCTCCCACCAGCACGGCGGCTGTGCGCGAGGTGACGATCACCTCCTCGAGCGCCTCCTGCCACGGCCTGCCCGGCACCAGCCGGGGCTGGTCGAGCCACGCCGCCAGGCCGCGCTCCTCGAGCGCCGCGGCCAGCTCGACCACGAGCGGGCGGTCGTCGCCGTTGTAGCTCAGGAAGACGTCGAACGGCCCGACCGTGGCCTCGCCGTCCCGGTCGATCGCCTCGGCCTCGCGCCGCGGCCGGCCGCGCAGCAGGCCGGCGGCCGCCAGCAGGAGCGCGACCAGCAGCCAGATGGCGGCCAGCGGCGGCGCGGTCGAGAACAGCAGGCCGGCCTCGCGCACCGCCAGAGCGGCGACCGCCAGCCAGGCCAGCGACAGCCCGGCGGCGGCGGCCACGAGCACCCGCCAGCCGCGGCCGCGCGCCAGGATCAGGGTCAGCAGGTAGCACAACGCCAGGACGGTGGGGAAGCTCCAGGCCGGGTGCACCGGTCGCAGGTAGCGGCCGCCGAGCAGGCTGTCGGTCGCCCACGCCTGGAGCAGGACTCCCTGGACCGTCCCCCACGGGGTGGCGTGGCGGTCACCCGCGCCGGCCGAGCCGACCAGCACGAAGCGGTCGCGCAGCCGCTCGAGCTCGGGCCCCATCGGCAGCTCCTCGATCTGCTCCACCGGCCGGCTCGGCCGCAAGAAGCGCAGGATCGAGCCGGC
>JBFGNS010000077.1:0-21051 GCA_041574955.1 Thermoanaerobaculia bacterium
CAGCTCGGTGTTGAAGGAGTTGCCGAAGATCCACCCCTCGCTGACGAGCTTGCCGGCGTCGAAGAGATCCTGCCAGTAGGGCGGCAGCTCGAGGGCGAACGACTGGTCGGTCACCACGCGGCCGCTGGCGCGGTCGAACTTCCACATCGTCACCATGCCGCGGTACTCCTCGGCGTAGCGCTCGAGCGAGGCGTACCGCCAGCCGAGCGGCGCGGCGTACTGGCCACCTTCGATGATGTACTCGGTGTCGGGGGTGACGAAGGCGCCACCGTGGTCCGACAGCGCGACCGGGTTCTTGACGATCTGCTTGGTCTCGAAGTCGCGCAGGTCGATGACCGCGATGCGGGCGTGGGCCTTGTCGTTGGTGAAGACCCACTGGCCGTCGTAGTCGCCGGCGGTCTCGCTGAACGCCGGGTGGTGGGTGTCGGCCCAGGTGATGTCGCGCCCCTCGACCTTGCCCTCGGCGAGCACCGCGCGGGTCTCGTCGGAGTAGCCCCAGCCCTGCCACGGCTCGGGGGTGAAGACGCCGATCAGCTTGAGCAGCCGCATCGACGGCACGCCGATCGCCAGCAGCTGGCCGGAGTGGCCGCCGGAGGAGATCATGACGTAGTCGTCGTGCTTGCCGGTCGGCACGAAGGTCTTGACCGCGGCGAAGACGTCGTCCGGGGTCAGGCCGCGCTCGGCGATGACCTGGTTGGCGTCGGCGCTCGAGGCGACCGTGGCCGCCGGGCCCGAGCCGCCGGAGCGGCAGCTGCCGATGAAGGCGGCCGCCACCAGCAGGCTGCCGAGGCCGAGCAGGGCGACCAGGGAACGGGGCTTGGAAGTCGGAGACATGGGAACCTCCTCGATCGGGTTTTTGAGCGGCTGCCGCACGAGCGGCCGCCGCGAGCTGATGCGAGTTGCCCGGCCGCGCCAGCGGCGAAGCGCCGGCGGTCCAGTCCCGCCGTTGGGCGACCGTCGGGGGAGATTGTCCGCCCGCTGACGGTCGGCTGGCGACACCTGCGAGGGTGGCGCGGGGCGGTGGCCGGGTGGGAGGTGGCCTATCCCAAAGGGTGTTGGCCGCGGGGCCCCCGGCCGGCAGTAGACTGGAGCCCGATGGTCGAGCAGATCCGCCGCGGCGACATCCCCGGCGTGCAGCTGCGCTGCCGCCAGCCCCTGCCAGTGCCGGTGGATGAGGCCTGGCGCTGGCTCACCGAGGAGCCGTTGCTGGCGCGCTGGGCCGGCCGGGCGCGGGTGGCTGCCGGCCCCGGCGGCGGCATCGAGCTCGAGGCCGAGACCGACGGCGAGCGGCTGGCCGAGCGTGGCCGGACCCTCGAGCTCGAGCCGCCGCGGCGCTGGGTGCTGGCGTTCGAGCGGTTGGAGGACGGCTGGCCGACGGCCACCCGGCTGAGCCTCGAGCTGACTCCCGCCGGCGCCGGCTGCGAGCTGTCGGTGCTGCAGCAGGGCTTCGAGCACCTGCCGCTGTCGCGCTGCCTGAGCTTGTGGGAGCTGTACCGGCGGCGGTGGCGCGGCGCGCTCGCCGCGCTGGCAGCGGCGAGCGGCGGCTGATTCTCAGCCGCCGTGCCAGCGGCGCTCAACCGCCAGCCGCACCTCGGCGGCGGCCTCGGCGGGCGCGTAGATGCGGTAGCGCTCGATCCGCGCCAGGTGGCGGATGAAGTGGCTGGCTCGCTCCATCGGCACCAGCTCGCCGTTGAAACGCCGCACCAGCACCCGGCTTTCGCCCAGCCGGTGCGGGTCCTTGGCCGAGTTGGAGACCAGCAGCCGGCGCCCCTCGAACCGCTCCTCGAGCTCCTCCAGCAGCCGCTCGAACCGCTGCTTGTCCTGGCGGCTCAGGTGCTCGCCGGTCTCGAACGCCAGCGGGTAGTGCAGCCGGTCCACCACGGCGCGGGCGTGGGCGCTGTCGGAAGCGCGCATCGCGGCCAGCGCCGAGACGTCGTCGTGCTCGAGGAACGCGTCGGGCGTCGCCGGCCAGCGCCGGCCCCGCTCGCGCAGCCACTGGCTGAAGTGAAGCTCGAGCGCCTTGACGGTGACGTTGAAATACACCTGCGTGAACATGTAGTAGCGCGCCATCACCAGTGCCTCGAGGGCGTGCACGCCGCCCTCGTCGATGCCCAGCCCCCAGTCGCCGGTGTCGGGGTCTTCGAGCGGCAGCATGGTGTCGAGCAGCCGCGGCAGGTCGTAGCTGCCGTACCGCACGCCGCAGAACAGACTGTCGCGCAGCAGGTAGTCCATCTTGTCGACGTCCAGCTGGCCGGAGACGATCTGTGACAGCAGCCGGCCGGCGGGGTCGGCCGGGCCGGCGAGCAGTTCGATCACCGCCTGCGGCTCGACGCCGTCTCCCAGGCGATCGAAGACCTCCCGCAGCTCGCCGGTGGCGAGCAGCCGGCGGGTCATCTCCTCGTGGTCGATGCCGTCGTCGAACAGCTCTTCGGCCGAGTGGCTGAACGGCGCGTGGCCGATGTCGTGCACCAGCGCGGCGACCCGCACCAGCCGGCGCTGGCGGCTCGAAGGTGCCGGGTCGAGCAGCCCGTCGGCGCGCGCCGCCAGCCGGTCGTAGGCGCGGCCGGCCAGCTCCATGGCGCCCAGCACGTGGCTGAACCGGCTGTGCTCGGCGCCGGGGAAGACCAGGTTGGCGAAGCCGAGCTGCCGGATCGAGCGCAGCCGCTGCAGCGGCCGGCTGTCGATCAGCGCCTTCTCCAGCCCGTCGGCGTGGATGAAGCCGTGGATCGGATCGCGAAACGAGACCGCGGGCATGGCGGGGCCCGGCCGGCAGCGCTCAGCGGGCGGCCGTCAGGCCACCCTGGCGTCGACCTCGCTCTCGCCTTCGGAGCGGGCGATGATCGCCGCGCCGCACGAGTCGCTGAAGATGTTGACCACCGTCCGGTACATGTCGAGCGGCCGGTCGATGGCCAGCATGGCGCCGACGATCAGCTCGACCTCGGGGCCGCGCAGGTTGACCGCCTCGAGCACGATGAAGATCACCACCAGGCCGGCCGACGGCACGGCGGCGGCGCCGATCGAGGCCAGCAGGGCGGTGAACACCACCACCAACTGGGCTCCCAGCGTGAGCTCGGCGCCCAGCACCTGGGCGATGAACAGCACGCCTGCGCACTCGTACAGCGCGGTGCCGTCCATGTTGACGGTCGCCCCCATCGGCAGCACGAACGACGAGATGCGGTTGGACACGCCGACCTTGTTCTCCACCGCGTTGATGGTCACCGGCAGGGTGGCGCCCGACGAGCTGGTCGAGAACGCCATCACCATCGGCTCGATCATGTTGCGGAAGTGGATGGTCGGCCGGATGCGGCCGAGCAGCAGCAGCAGCAGAGGCAAGGTGATGAACAGGTGCACCGACAGGCTGAGCGCGATGGTCAGCATGTACTTGCCGAGGGCGGCGAACGACGCCAGACCGGAGGTGCCCACCAGGCTGGTGATCAGGCCGAAGACGCCGATCGGCGCGAAGCGGATGACCCCGCCGGTGAGCTTCATCATCGCCTGGAAGGCGGCTTCGAAGAAGCCCAGCAGCTTCTTGCGCGGCGCGTCGGGGAGCGCCGCCATGCTCATGCCGAACAGGATGCTGAAGAAGATGATCGCCAGCATGTCGGGCTCGGCGGCGGCCTCGACGACGTTCTCGGGCACGATGTCGAGCAGCAGGTCCTTGGCCGAGCTGGGCGTCGAGAGCTCGGGCAGCTCACGGGTCTCGGCGCCCGCGATCGCCGCTCCGACCCCTGGCTTGAGCAGGTTGACCGCCAGCAGGCCGGCGAGGATCGCCAGCCCGCTCGACAGCACGTAGTAACCGAGGGTCTTTGAGAACAGCCGGCCGAGATCGCGGCCGCCGCCGACCGAGGCGACGCCGGAGACGATCGAGGTCAGCACCAGCGGCACGATGATCATCTTGAGCAGCTTGATGAACAGCGTGCCGAGCCAGTCGACCTGCGGCACCACCGCCGGTCCGCCGATGAGGCCGGTGAGGGTACCCACCGCCATGGCGGCCAGAATCTGCCAGTGCAGGCGCCGGTACCACGGCAGCTGGGAGGGGACTTGCATCGGAAAGCGCGCCGAGGCTACCACGGCGGCCGGGCGGCGCAGGGCGTGCCGGCGCGGGCGCGCCGGCTCAAGGCGGACGCCGCCAGCCCACCGGCTCGACCTCGCCCTGCTGGCCGACGCGGGACAGCAGCTCGGCCACCGTCGCGCCGTCCGGCGGCACCTCCAAATGCGGCGCGATGGCGGCCAGCGGCGCGAGCGCGAAACGACGCTGCCGCAGGCGGGGGTGGGGCAGCGTCAGCTCCGGACGCCGGCTCACCCGCGGCCCGAAGACCAGTAGATCCAGGTCCAGCGGGCGCGGCGAGTGGCGCGGCGCGGCGTGGCGACCGGCGGCCAGCTCGAGCGCCTTGAGCAGCGCCAGCAGCTCGTCCGGCGCGTACCGGCAGCCGCCGACGACGGCGGTGTTGAAGTAGTCGGGCTGGGGGAGGTCGGCTAGCGGCCGGGTGCGGAACAGCGGTCCGGCGGCGAGGTCGTCGAGCACGGTGCGCAGCCGGCCGACGGCCCGGCGGAGCTGGAGTTCCCTGTCACCGAGGTTGCTGCCGAGCGAGACGGCAGCGAGCGGAAGGCGGTCAGCCCTCGTCGTCCTCGTCGTCGTCTTCTTCTTCGTCTTCGAGCTCTTCGTCGTCGTTTTCGAGCTCGTAGTCTTCTCCGTCCTCGTCGTCTTCGTCGTCCTCGTCCTCATCGTCGGACTCGGACTCGTCGTCGTCTTCGTCGTCGTCCAGCTCTTCGTCCTCGGAGCTCTCCGCCGACTCCTCCTCGTTCTCTTCGGTGACCTGGTTCAGGCCGCACTTGGGGCACACGGGCTCGGCCTTGCCGAGATCGTAGAACTTCGAGCCACAGCCTGTGCACTCGTGTTTGGAACCTAGCTCGGGCATGCGTCCTCCGGCGGCGAGGCCGGGACCGTAGCACCGGGCTTTCGACAGTGTCAAGGCGACCCGCCGCCGGCCGGCGCCACCGCCGTCCGGGCAGTTGCGGCCCCCCCGGGGGGCCGGTATGATTGCGGGCTGGACCTCGACCGATTCCGGGCCCTGGCCGCCTTCCCGGGTACGGGGTTCCACCGACCGTGAGACAGCCTCTGCAGTCGATACCGACCTGGTGGCGTGCTGTCGCCGCCGCCGCGATGCTGACGGCTGTCGTGCCGGCGGGTCTGGCGGCTGCGGACGCCAGGCCCGATCCGCGCCAGCCCGGGCTGTCGGCGGGCGACCGGCTCGGCGCCCTGCTCGACAGGATGCGGCTCGAGCAGGCCTCGGTCGAGACCATGGAGGCCGACTTCACCCAGGTCAAGGAGAGCAAGTTCCTGCTGGCCCCGGCGGAGTCGACGGGTGTGTTCTCCTACGCCGCGCCCGACCGGGTGCGCTGGGAGTACCGCTCGCCGGACGCCATCTCGCTGGTCATCCGCGGCGACCAGATGACCACCTGGTACCGCGACCTGGACAAGGTCGAGCAGGTCCAGGTCGGGCGGCAGTCGCAGCGCGTGCTGGAGTTTCTCGGCGCCGGCAGCTCGCTCGACAAGCTGGTCGAATACTTCGAGGTCAGCCTGGCGATCTCATCCGACCCGACCCAACCGTTCCGCCTCGAGCTCGAGCCGCGCTACCAGCGGATCGCCAAGCGCCTCGAGCACATGACGGTGTGGGTCGACTCGCAGCGCTTCTACCTGGCGCGCCTGCGGTTCGTCACCCCCGACGGCGACGTCACCGACTACCGGTTCGACCGCGTGCGGGTCAACGGCGGGCTGCCGCAGGACCGGTTCGAGCTCGCGCTGCCCAGCGGCGTGGTGGTCGAGACCGTCGACTTCGACGCCCGCTTCGGGCTGCGCTAGTGGCCGGCGGCAGGCGGAGCGCCTCGCCGGCGCCGGCCGCCGTCGGCGGCGGGTTCGAGCTGCTGGCCACCGACGGCAAGGCGCGGCGCGGGCGGTTGCTCACCGCCCACGGCGAGGTCGAGACACCCGCCTTCCAGCCGGTCGGCACGCTGGGGGCGGTCAAGGGCGTACCGGCGCCGTGGCTCGAGGAGAGCGGCGCCGAGATCCTGCTTTGCAACCTCTACCACCTGGCTGTGCGGCCGGGCATCGCCGCGATCGAGAAGCTGGGCGGCCTGCACCGCTTCACGGGCTGGCGGCGGCCGCTGCTCACCGACAGCGGCGGCTACCAGGTGTTCAGCCTCGCCGGCATGCGCTCGGTGGACGACGGCGGCGTCACCTTCCGCAGCCACCTGGACGGCGCCAGCCTGCGCTTCACGCCGCGCTCGGTGGTCTCCGACCAGCGACGGCTGGGGGTCGACGTGGCGATGATGCTCGACGAGTGCCCGCCGTATCCGGTGAGCCGTGAGCAGGCCGCCGAGGCGCTGGCACGCACCGGACGGTGGGCGCGCGAGGCGCGCGAAGAGTGGGCACGCGGCGGTGACGGCGGGGCGCTGTTCGGCATCGCCCAGGGCTCGGTGTTCCGCGAGCTGCGCGAGCGCGCCGTCGCCGACCTGACGGCGCTCGACTTCGACGGCTACGCCATCGGCGGGGTGAGCGTCGGCGAGCCCGAGGACGAGCGGCGGCGGGTGGTCGAGTGGACGGCGCCGCTGCTGCCGGCGACCCGACCGCGCTACCTGATGGGTGTCGGCACGCCGCTCGACATCCTGCACGCGGTCGAGCAGGGGGTCGACCTGTTCGACTGCGTGCTGCCGACCCGCAACGCCCGCCACGGCCTGCTCTACACCCGCAACGGCGTGGTGCGGATCAAGAACGCACGCTACCGCGACGATCCGCGGCCGCTCGACGAGGAGTGCGCCTGCCCGCTCTGCAGCCGCTTCGAGCGCGCCCTGCTCCACCACCTGATGCGCGCCGGCGAGCTCACCGGCAGCGTGCTGGCCTCGCTGCACAACCTGCGCTATTACCTTGACTTTATGGGCGAACTCAGGGAAGCTATCGCGTCCGGCCGGCTGGCCGAAACGGCCTCCGCCGCTGCCGATCGCTTCGCGCCGCAGCCGCGGTCGGGCGAGCGGTTTCCCCCAGATTCCCGAGCCCAGGAGGTCCGGTAGAGCGGCGGCTGTGCCGCGTCCGACGGCCGGGCGGAGAACCGATTCCGATGCACGAGATCCTCGCACCGCTGACAACGCTGGCCTTTGCCGAGGGCGACGCGCCGTCGGCCCTGGTGCAGTTCCTGCCGTTCATCTTCGTCTTCGCGATCTTCTACTTCCTGCTGATCGCCCCGATGCGCAAGCGACAGAAGGCGCTGCAGGCGATGATCGCCGGCATCAAGAAGGGCGACCGTGTGGTGACCAACGGCGGGCTGTACGGCGAGGTGGTGGCGGTGCACGACAAGGTGGTGATCCTCGAGGTCGCCAACAACGTCAAGGTGCGGCTGGCCAAGTCCGCGGTGTCGGGTCTCGAGGGCGACGAGGATCAGGGAGGTGGCAAGTGAAGCGCGAGCTGATGTGGCGCGGCCTCGTGATCGCGGCGGTGGTGGCGATAGCCGCCTGGTCGGCCTACCCCCTGGACGAGAGCGTCAACCTGGGGCTCGACCTGCAGGGCGGCATCCACCTGGTGCTGCAGGTGCAGTCGGAGGACGCCATCCGGTCGGAGACCAACAAGGACATGGACCGGCTGCTGCAGGAGCTGCGCGACGCCGGCGTGTCGACCGTCAGCGCCGGCCAGGAGTCGAACACCGCCTTCGAGGTGACCGGGGTCACCTCGGACCGCGACGTGGCTGTGTCGGAGATCGTCGAAGACTACCTGCCGGGCTGGAACTGGCAGCGGCGGGGCGAGCTGCTGCGCTTCGACATGAAGGCGCAGAACGTCAACGAGATCCGCAACCTGGCGGTCACCCAGGCGCTCGAGACGATCCGCAACCGGGTGGACGCCTTCGGCGTGGCGGAGCCGGTGATCCAGCGCCAGGGGCTGGAGGGCAGCGACCGGCTGGTGGTGCAGCTGCCCGGCGTCGACGACCCCGAGCGCGTCAAGAGCCTGATCAAGAACACCGCCTTCCTGGAGTTCCGGCTGGTCGATTACCCGCCGGGCGGCGGCGGCGTCGGGTCGCGCGAGCAGGCGCTGGCCAACTACGGCGGCCGGCTGCCCGACCGGCTCGAGCTGCTGAGCGGCCCGGTCAAGGGCCCCGGCGGCGAGACGGTGGGCACCCAGTACTACGCGGTCGAGCGCCGGCCGGTGATCACCGGCCGTGATCTCAAGACCGCGCGCCCCGGGCTCGGCGAGTTCAACCAGCCGGTGGTCAACTTCTTCCTCACCCACGAGGGCGGCGAGCTGTTCGCCAAGGCGACCGGCGACAACGTCGGCAAGGGGCTGGCGATCGTGCTCGACGGCAACGTCGTGTCGGCGCCCAACATCAAGAGCCGTATCGGCGACTCGGGCCTGATCGAGGGATCGTTCACCCGGCAGGAGGTCGAGGATCTGTCGACCGTGCTGCGCTCGGGCGCGCTGCCCGCCGGCATCACCTACCTCGAGGAGCGCACCGTCGGGCCGGCGCTCGGTCAGGACTCGATCGACCGCGGGCTCGAGGCCGGCCTGCTGGGGCTGATGCTGGTGGTGCTCGCAATGATGGTGGTCTACAAGGGCACCGGCATCAACGCGGTCGTCGCGCTGACTCTGAACATCGTCCTGATCTTCGGCGCGCTGGCCTACTTCGGTGCCACGCTGACGCTGCCGGGCATCGCCGGCATCGTGCTGACCATCGGCATGGCGGTGGACGCCAACGTGCTCATCTTCGAGCGCATCCGGGAGGAGCTGCGGCACGGCCGGACGGTCAAGTCCGCGGTCGAGGCCGGCTTCGGCAAGGCGCTGTCGTCGGTGCTCGACGCCAACATCACCACCCTGATCGCCGCCCTGTTCCTGTTCCAGTTCGGCACCGGCCCGATCCGCGGCTTCGCGGTCACCCTGTCGATCGGCATCCTCGCCTCGCTGTTCACCGCCATTTTCGTCAGCCGCTGGCTGTTCGACCTGCTGCTCTCCCGCCGCCGCCGGGTCGAGCGGCTGTCGATCTAGCCGCGGCGGGCCGCTCCGGGAAGAGACCAATGGAGTTCTTTCGCGACACCCACATCGATTTCATGAAGTACCGCCGCATCTGGATCGCGGTGTCGGCAGTGCTGCTGGTCGTTTCCCTGCTGGCCATCTTCGTCCACGGCAAGCTCAACCTGGGGATCGACTTCGCTGGCGGCACCCAGCTGACCCTCAAGTTCCAGCAACCGCCGGTGGTCGACGAGCTGCGCTCGGTGGTCGAGGCCGCCGGCGTGCGGGAGGCTCAGATCCAGCGCTTCGACGTCGAGGAGGCCAACTCGGTGATCATCAAGACGCCGAGCCTCGAGGGCAGCGAGGAGGGCAGTCAGGCGCAGGTGATCGCGGCGCTCGATGAGCGCTACAACGGCGCCGGCGAGCGGTTCGACCTCAACCGCAAGGGCGTCGAGGCGCTGACCGCGCTGCTGGCCGAGCTGGACCCCGACGGGCTGGCCGCCGCCGACCCCGAGACCGCGTCCGACTACTACCAGACGGTGGCGGAGGCGATCGTCGAGGTGCGGCGGGAGGCCGGGCTGTTCGACTCGTGGCAGCAGGTGGCGGCGGCGCCCGGCGTCAGCGCGGAAGCGGCGGCGGCGCTCGAGCGGCGGGCCGAGATCGGCAGCTTCGCGGTGCTCGGGGCGGAGAACGTCGGACCGCAGATCGGTGCCGAGCTCAGGCGTAAGGGCGTGTTGGCGGTGGTGCTGTCGCTGCTCGGCATGCTGGCCTACATCTGGGCGCGCTTCGAGCTGCGCTTCGGCGTCGGAGCGCTGGTGGCGGTGGCGCACGACGTGTTGCTGGTGCTCGGGCTCTACGCCGTCGCCGACTACGAGTTCAACCTCACCACCATCGCGGCGTTCCTGACCCTGGTGGGCTACTCGGTGAACGACACCGTGGTGGTGTTCGACCGGGTGCGCGAGAACCTGCGCCGCCGCCGGCGTCAGCCGCTCGAAGAGGTGATGAACCTGAGCCTCAACCAGATGCTGTCGCGCACCGTGCTGACCTCCGGCACAACCCTGCTGGCGCTCGGCTGCCTGCTCGCTTTCGGTGGCGACGTGCTGCGCGGCTTCGCCTTCATCCTGACCATCGGGATCGTGGTCGGCACCTATAGCTCGATCTACATCGCCAGCCCGTTCGCGCTGATCTGGGAGCGCTGGTTCGGCGCCGAGTCGCGCGCCCGCCGAGCCTCCCGCGCCGCCTGATCGGTTCGCCGCCGCGCGGGTCTATAATGCCGGCTTTGGAGGGCTTCGGGCCCTCCGGGGCGCGAGCATCTTTCGCCATCGGGGGCGCCGACAGCACCGGCCAGATGGCGACCGCCCGCAAACGCCGCAAGCAGCCGCAGCCGCCGGTTTCACCGGCGCTCGACGAGGTGCGCCTCGAGGACATCTTCGAGCGCCTCGACGAGTCGGGGCGCGGCTACGACGGACGGTTCCTGCGCGGCGTCTACGACTATTCGCTCGACCGCCACGGCGACCAGCAGCGCGCCTCCGGCGAGCCGTACATGACGCACCCGCTGCAGGTCGCCTACCTGCTGGCCGATCTGCGCTTCGACGAGGTGTGCGTGGCGGTCGGCCTGCTGCACGACGTGCTCGAGGACACCCTGGCGACCCTCGACGAGCTGCACCAGCGGTTCGGCGAGGAGGTGGCGACGCTGGTCGACGGCGTCACCAAGATCGGCCTGCACTCCTACGTGCGGCGCGACGAGGCCCAGGCGGAGACCTTCCGCAAGCTGATCCTGGCGTCGGCCAAGGACATCCGCGTGATCCTGGTCAAGCTCGCCGACCGGCTGCACAACATGATGACGCTGGAGCACCTCGAGCCCGAGTCGCGCCGCCGCATCTCGCGCGAGACGCTCGAGATCTACGCCCCGATCGCCCACCGGCTGGGCATGTCGCGGGTGCAGGGTGAGCTCGAAGACCTGGCGTTCTTCTACCTCTACCCGCACCAGTTCGCCGAGCTCGACTTGCGCCTCCAGGCCAAGCTCAAGATCGGCCGCAACGACAGCGAGAGGATCCGCTCGCAGCTCGAGGAGCAGCTCAAGCAGGCCGGCCTCGAGGCCGACATCAGCTACCGGGTCAAGCGGTACTACTCGATCTACAGCAAGCTGCTGCGCCAGGGCATCGACATCTCGCAGCTCTACGACTACCTGGCCTACCGCATCGTCACCGAGGAGCTGCGCGACTGCTACGCAGCGCTGGGAGTGGTGCATCAGGGCTGGCGCCCGGTGCCGGGCCGGTTCAAAGACTACATCGCGATGCCCAAGCCCAACCTCTACCAGTCGCTGCACACCACCGTGGTGAGCGCCACCGGCCAGCCGTTCGAGGTGCAGATCCGCACCCGCGAGATGGACCTGGTGGCGGAGGAGGGCATCGCCGCCCACTGGCGGTACAAGGCCGCCGACGCCGGCGATGGCGACCGCGACATCGTCTGGCTGCGCCAGCTGCTCGAGTGGCAGCAGGAGGTGGACGACCCGCGGACCTTCCTGTCGACGCTGAAGATAGACCTCTATCCGGACGAGGTCTACTGCTTCACCCCCAAGGGCGATGTCTTGAGCCTGCCGCGCGGCGCGACGCCTCTCGACTTCGCCTACAAGATCCACACCGAGCTCGGGCACCACTGCGTCGGGGCGCGCGTCAACGGCAAGCTCGTGCCGCTGCGCACGGAGCTGCGCAACGGCCAGCTCGTGGAGGTGATGACCAACCCCAACCGAGTGCCGAGCCGCGACTGGCTCAGCTTCGTGGTCACCTCGCGCGCCAAGAGCAAGATCCGCCACTGGCTCAACACCGAGCAGAAGAAGCGCTCGACCGAGATCGGGCGCCGGCTGCTCGAGCGGGAGCTGCGGCGGCACAAGCTGAGCCTCAAGCGGCTGTTGGGCAGCGACGAGCTGACCCGCTATCTCGCCGACGAGGGAATCGGCGGCGAGGACGAGATGCTGAGCCGTATCGGCTTCGGCAAGCTGGGGCCGCGGCAGGTGCTCGACCGGGTGCTCGACGCCGAGCAGCTGGCAGTGGAGGCGGAGGAGCCGGGCCGGCTGCGCCAGGCGGTGTCGCGCATGCTGCCGTTCGGCAGCTCGGCGATCGCGGTGCGCGGCTCCGGCGACCTTCTGGCCTACCTGGCGAAATGCTGCAACCCGCTGCCGGGAGAGGAGATCGTGGGCTACATCACCCGCGGCCGCGGCGTGTCGGTCCACTCGGTGGAGTGTCGCAACGTCAAGAACCTGCTCTACAACCCCGAGCGCGAGATCGAGGTGGAGTGGGCAAAGCCGGCGGGCGAGGTGTTCCCGATCGTCCTCAACATCGAGACCGAGGACGAACCGGGGATGCTGGCCCGCCTCACCGAGGTGATCGCGCGGCTCGACGGCAACATCCGTCAGATCGAGGCCGAGGCAATCGAGACCGGCCGCGGCCGGATCAAGGTGGCGGTCGAGGTGCGCAACCGCCGGCACCTCGAGAAGATCCGCGTGTCGCTACGCGGCGTCTCGGGAGTGCTGCACGTGGACCGGCAGATGGGCGCGGCCGACTAGCCTGAACGTCTCACCGAGCCGCGGCGAGCGGCCGCAGATGCTTGAAGATACGCGACTTACCGCCGGAGAGCAGCGCCGGTGCCGCGCCGCCGGCCGGCCGGCGATCAGGCCTCGCCGGCCGCCGACTCTTCGGGCGCCCAGTTGCGCGGCGCCGGCTTCTCGACCTTGCCGCTGCGCAGGCAACGGGTGCAGACCCAGACCCGCTGCACGTTACCGTCGACGACGGCGCGGATGCGCTGCAGGTTGGGCTTGAAGGTGCGCGAGCTGACGTTGTGCGCGTGACTGATCTGGCGGCCGACGACGGTCTGCTTGCCGCAGAAAGCACAGTTCTTTGCCATGTTGGGTCTCCTTCGCGCCGGTCGGCGCCAGGACAGAACGGGCAGTCTAGCAGACAAGCGGTGTGGTGGGCCAACCGCCGCCCCGGGCGGGAGGGCTGATGCTGCCGGCCGGACTCCGCGTGCAGGCCGCCCCGAAACGGCGTAAACTACTGTCACTTATGCCCTTGACACCCTGGTGGGTTCTTGCTAGCTTGCAGTGATTCTTTAACTTTCGGCGTGCAAAGTGCCATAAACACTGGATTTTAAGGGGGTCCCAACCGCCGTGTTCTGGTCTCGCTCGAAGGGGGTCGTCGGTGTCGACATCGGCAGCTCCGCCGTCAAGCTGGTCGAGCTCTCCGAGCGCAAGGGGGAGTTCCACCTGCAGCGCGTCGGCGTCGAGCCGCTGTCGCCGGAGGCGATCGTGGACGGCTCGATCATGGACTCCTCGCTGGTGGTGGACGCCATCAACCGGCTGGCCGAGGAGGCGGGGGTCAAGAACCAGAACTTCGCCACCTCGGTTTCCGGGCACTCGGTGATCATCAAGAAGATCGAAGTGCCGGCGGCGGCCGAGGAGGAGCTCGCAGAGTCGATCCAGTGGGAGGCCGAGCAGTACATCCCGTTCGACATCAACGACGTGCGCCTGGACTACCTGGTGCTGTCGACGCCCGACGCAGGTGAGGAGTCGATGGAGATCCTGCTGGTAGCGGTCAAGCGCGACAAGGTCAACGACTACGTGTCGGTGATCAGCCAGTGCGGCAAGACCGCGTCGATCGTCGACCTCGACGTGTTCGCGCTGCAGAACGCCTACGAGGCCAACTACGACCTCGACCCGACGCGGGTGGTGGCGTTGGTCAACATGGGTGCCGGCGTGACCAACATCAACATCCTGGCGCGCGGCGCGACGGTGTTCTGGCGCGACATCTCGTTCGGCGGCAACCAGTTCAGCGAGGCGCTGCAGCGCGAGTTCAACCTGTCGTTCGAGCAGGCCGAGCACGTCAAGCGCGGCGGTCAGGTGGAGGGCTGCTCGCCGGCGGAGGCGCGCGCCGTGCTCGACGCGGTGTCGGTGGAGATGGCGGCCGAGATCCAGAAGACCTTCGACTTCTTCGCCGCCACCGCCGCCCAGGAGACGGTGGACGAGCTGGTGCTGGCCGGCGGTTGCTCGCTGACGCCCAACCTGCCGCAGATCCTGCAGGAGCGCTTCGGCGTGCCCACCGAGTTGATCAACCCTCTGCGCCGGGTAGGATTCAAGGAGAGCGACTTCGACGCCCAGTGGCTGCAGTCGATCTCCCCCATGCTGACGGTGGCGCTGGGGCTGGCGGTGCGCAAGATCGGGGACTGAGCGGATGATCCGGATCAACCTGCTGGCTGAAGGCAAGAAGCCGGTCGTCTCCAAGAAGCCGGCGCGGCAGATCGGCTGGAAGTCGATCCTGGAGAGCGAGAACCTGGCGGCCTGGGTGCTGCTGGCGGTGGCGGCGCTCGGCCTGCTGGTGGTGGGCGGCCGCCTGCTGATGCTCAACGGCAAGATCTCGGGCCTGCGTGCCGACGTCGAGACTTTCCAGAAAGAGGTCGACGAGCTGGCTCCGATCATCAAGGAGGTCGAGGACTTCAAGGCCAAGCAGGCGGAGCTGGAGAACAAGGTCGAGGTCATCAAGCAGCTGCAGGCCAACCAGCGCGGCCCGGTGCGGATCATGGACTACGTCTCATCCGCCGTGCCCGAGCTGCTGTGGCTCAACCGGATGGATGTCGCCGCCAACCAGATCACCGTCAGCGGTGAAGCGTTCAACACAAACGCAGTGGCGAATTTCATGGAAAACCTCGACCGTTTCCCCGAGTTTCAGGAGCCGGTGCTCAAGGACACGGCACAGCGGGGAGCGGTCTACACGTTCACGGTGACGTTCAACTACGCCTTTCCCGTCGAGGGCGGCGGCGAGGCGGTCGAGGGCTGAGGTGCAGACCGGACTCGAAGGCAAGCCCTGGTTCTTCGGCGCCGCGGTCGGCGTGGTGCTGGCCATCGGCCTCTACCTGCTGGCCAACATGCTGCTGTTCAAGCCGCGCCAGCAGACGATCAGCGATCTCGAGGCGCGGCGCTCGACGCTGCAGACCCAGATCCAGGAGGGCCGCGCCGCGCGTCAGCAGCTGCCTCGCTTCCGCGAGGAGGTCCGCAAGCTGGAGCTCGAGCTCGACCGGCTGCTGCGCATCCTGCCGTCGCGCCGCAACACCCCGGAGCTGCTGCGGCGCGTGCGCTCGCTGGCCGAGCAGGGCGACTTCGATCTGCTGCGCTTCACGCCGGGCGGCTTCATCGATCGCGAGTTCTACAGCGAGTGGCCGATTTCGATCAACCTGCGCGGCACGTACCACAACCTGGCGCTGTTCTTCGACCGCGTCGGGCGGTTCAACCGCATCATCAACATCGAAGGGCTCCGCATCGACGCCAACCGGCGGGGCGATCCGCGCCACACGCTGGCGGCCAGCTTCCAGGCCAAGACGTTCATCTACAAGGAGCCCGAGCCCGAGCTCGCGGCCGGCGCGCCGGCGGGAGGTGGCCGGTGAGACGCTGGAGCGAGATCTGGCTGCTCGGTCTGCTGCTGGTGGCGCTCGCCGCCGGTCCGCCGACGCTGCCGCTGGCGGCGCAGGAGCCGCTGGCGGACGATCCCGACGAGCTGTCGGAGGCGGAGAGCCCGGCCGGCGGCTACCTCTACGATCCGGCCGGCCGCCGGGACCCGTTCAAGTCGCTGCTCGCCGCGCGCGAGCCGACCGAGCTGCGCGGCCCGCGGCCGGAGGGCATCCCGGGCCTGCTGATCGACGAGATCGACCTCACCGGCATCTTCGTCACCCCCGAGGGGCCCGTGGCGCAGGTGCTGTCGCCGGAGCAGGACAAGAGCTACCTGCTGCGCGAAGGCGATCAGCTGTACGACGGCGACGTGGTCCAGATCGACCGCGACCGAGTGCTGTTCAAGCAGATCCTCGACGACCCGACGGCTCTCAAGCCGTTCCGTGAGGTGGAGAAGAAGCTCAACCCGTGAGCCGGAGGCGAGCATGCGTAAGGTCGTAACTGAGCACAGCAGGGCCGACAGGAGCTGGCGCCGGGCGCTCGCCGTGACGGCGGCGTTGCTGGTGGTCGCCGCCTGCAGCGGCGCTCCCCAGCCGCGCAGCGCGGCCGGCGGGCCGGCGGACGCCGAGCCGGCAGCCGCCAGCGCGTCGCTCGAGATCCAGTCGCTCGAGCTCGTCCCGGCCGCCACCGGCATGCGGATCGAGATGGCCACCAGCGGCCCCCTGGTCTGGACCACCTACCGCGACGGCGACGACAACCTGGTTGTGGAGCTGCCCAACAGTCGGCCGGGCGGCACGGTGGCCGACCTCGAGCCGGCCGGCGGCCTGGTTTCGGCGGTGCGGGTAGAGCAGCAGGGCAACGGCATCCGGCCGCTGACCCGCGTGGTGGTGTCCACCCGCGCCGCCTCGGAGCACGAGGTGATGGCCGACGGTGCGCAGCTGAGAGTCGAGCTGATGCCGGTCGACCCGGAGTGGAGCGCGGGCGAGCAGGCGGTGGCCGTGGCGATGCCGGTTGCCGCCGAGCCGGCTGCCACGCCGGAGCCGTCCTACGAGACCGACACGTCGTACGAGGAGCCGGCCTACGAGCCGGCGGTCGAGGAGCAGGCCATCGAGCCGGCGGTCGAGGAGCAGGCCATCGCGCCGGCGGCGGCGAGCGTCGAGGAGGCGCCGCCGGGCGAGCCGCTGCCGCCCGCCAGCCAGGTGCTCACGGTCGAGGCCCACGACGGCGGCGACCGGTTGCTGATCGTCGGCGACGGCGAGTTCTACCACTCGAGCTTCAGCCTCGAAAACCCCGACCGCTTCGTGATCGACCTGGTGGGGGTGGTCAACGCGGCGCCGGTCGGCAGCGTGCCGGTCGGCGGCGAGCTGGTCGAGCGGGTGCGCGTGGCGCAGTTCAAGTCGGCGCCGCAGCTGGTGGCGCGAGTGGTGGTCGATCTGACCCGCCCGGCCACGCCGCAAGTGGTGAGCGGCGCCAGCGGGCTGATGCTGGCGTTCGCCGGCGCGGCGGCCACCACGCTGGCCGAGGACGTCGTCGCCGCCGCCCCTGCCGAGGCGCTGACCACCGGCTATCCCGAGCCGGCGAGCGAGGAGGAGGCCGGCGGCTATCCCGAGCTGGCGGCGGAGCCGGCGATGGGTGGCGACGAAGGGCTGGCCGCGAGCGACGAGCTCGAGGCGCCGGCCGACTACCCGGACAGCGCGCCCGGCTACGAGGCGCCCGGCTACGAGGCGGCCTACGAGGAGCCGGTCGAAGAGAAGCCGGCCGAAGAGGAGCCCGTCTACGAGGAGGCGGCCTACGAGGAGCCGGCCTACGAGGAGCCCGCCTGGCAGGAGCCCGCGCAGGAAGAGGTCGCCGAGGCCCCGGCCTACGAGCCGTATCCCGAGCCGGCCACCGAGGAGGTGACCGCGCCGCCGGCGATGGCGGCCCCGGCCGCGCCGCCGGCAGCCCCCGGTCAGGGGTTCGAGATGTTCGAGGTGGGGTCGCGCTCGGCGGCCGCGCCGGCGCCGGCGGGCGCGCCGCTCGGCTTCGGCAGCCGCAGCCTCGATGCGACCACCGAGAAGGTCTATTACGGCGACCCGATGACCATCACCCTGAAGGACGCGGACATCAAGGACGTGCTGCGCTCGTTCGCCCAGATCAGCGGCCTCAACGTGGTGGTCCAGCCGGGGGTGAGCGGCACCGTCACCGTCGAGCTGACCAACGTGCCGTGGGACCAGGCGCTCGAGCAGGTGCTCAAGATCAACAACCTCGGCTACCAGCTCGAGGGCAACATCATGCGCATCGCGCCGATCGCCAAGCTGCGCGAGGAGGCCGAGGAGCAGCAGCGGCTGCTGCAGGCGCAGGCGCTGTCGATCCCGCTCTCCACCGTGATGAAGCGGGTCAGCTACGCCGAGGCGGGCCAGATCGCCGGCCTGCTGCGCTCGGGCGGCGGCGCCAGCCTGATGAGCCAGCGCGGCTCGGTGGTGGTCGACGCGCGCACCAACACGCTGATCATCAAAGAGCTACCGAGCTTCATCGACAAGATCATCACCGTCATCGAGACCCTCGACACGCCGGAGCCGCAGGTGATGATCGAGGCGCGGATCATCGAGACCACCAAACGGTTCTCGAGCACGCTGGGAATCAGCTGGGGCTTCGACGGCATCGCCGACGCGGCGCACGGCAACACCACCGGGCTGGTGTTCCCCAACAACGTGGCGACCAGCGGCGGCGTCAACCTGGCCACCGGCGGCGCCAACGGCTTCCTCGACATCAGTCTCGGCAACGTGCTGAACACCTTCACCCTCGACGCCGCGCTGCAGGCGGCGGAGTCCGACGGCCTGATCAACATCCTGTCGGCGCCGCGCATCACGACGCTCAACAACCAGCTGGCGTCGATCCAGAGCGGTTTGCAGATCCCGATCCAGACGGTCGCCAACAACACCGTCAGCGTGCAGTTCGTCAACGCCACGCTGCGGCTCGACGTCACCCCGCACGTCACTGCCGAGGGCACCGTGCTGATGGACATCAACATCCAGAAGCGCGAGCCGCAGCTCGCCTTCGCGGTGCAGGGCGCCAGCAACGCGCCGATCTCGACCAAGGACGCGCGCACCCGGGTGATCGTGCGTGACGGCGGCACGACGGTGATCGGCGGCATCTACAAGGTGACCAGCGACCGCGGCGAGGACCGGGTGCCCGGCCTAGCCAACGTGCCGATCCTCAAGCACCTGTTCAAGAACAAGCGCCGCAGCGAAGAGAACGAAGAACTCCTGATCTTCATCACGCCGCGCGTGGTGAAGCTCTAGGGGAGGTCCCGACCATGCGCAACAGCCTCAAACTGCTCTTTCTGGCCTGCCTGGCGGTGGCGGTCGCCGCCTGCGACGCGCGGGTGGCGCGCTCCGACGGCGGCGGCGTGCTGCTGACCTTCGGGGTCATCGACTGGCCGGCGTCCTACTCGACCTCGGCCGCCGTCGTCGCCGGCAGCGCCTCGATCGACACCGTCACCCTGGTGTCGGTCGCCAAGGACCCCGACGGCGTGACCAGCAGCCTGATGGACGTGGAGCTGCAGTCGTTCGAGGTGACCTTCGGCCGCGCCGACCAGGGGACGCGGGTGCCGCCGACGCTGGTGCGGACCTTCCCCGGCGTCATCCCGGTCAACGGCTCGCTGACCATCTCCGGCCTGGTGTTCATGCTCGCCAACCAGCTCGAGAACCCGCCGCTCTCGGACCTGCTGGCGATCAACGGCGGCTTCGACAAGGAGACCGGCGGCGACACCGTCGTGCTCAACGTCAGCATCCGCTTCTTCGGCAAGACCCTGTCGGGCGACGAGGTCGAGAGCGCGCCGCTCAGAAAGACCGTCCAGTTCACGCGCTGACGGGCAGGAGTGAAGCCATGAGAAACCGCAACTTCCTGACCATCGCCGCGCTGCTGGCCGTAGGCCTGCTGGCGGCCTGCTCGACCGAGTCGCCCACCGCGCCGCAGCAGACGCCGCTGCCGCGGCCGGGCAGCACCGGCCCGAGCGCGGCGTGGAACATCACCGTCACCGCCAGCCCCCGAGAGCTGCCGCGCAACGGCGGCGACCCGGCGACCATCACCATACGGGTGCAGCGCGCCTCCGACGGGGCGGTACCCCCGAACGGCACCACCATCGTGGTCGGCACCAGCCTGGGAGCGCTCGGCAGCGCCAGCGGCGAGAGCTCGGCGGTCGCCAGCCTGATCAACGGCCTGGCCTCGCTGCTGCTGTTCGCCGGCGACCTGACCGGCCAGGCGGTGGTCTCGGCCCAGCTCGAGGCGAGCGTCGGCCAGACCACGGTGACCATCAAGGACCCGGAGATTCTGTTCATCAGCAACATCGTGCCGACCAGCGGCAGCTCGAGCGGCGGCACCGTGGTTGTTATCAAGGGCACCGGCTTCAGCGCCCCGCTGAAGGTCGACTTCGGCGGCATCCTGGCGTCGAACCTCAAGGTGTCGGCCGACGGCAAGGAGGTCACCGCGACCACGCGGCCGGTGCCGATCCCCGAGGAGTTCTTCGGCACCGAGGGCTGCGACAGCGACGGCGACGGCACACTGGACGGCCGCCGCTTCGTCGCCGAGAGGGTCACCGTGAGGGTCGAGCTCCAGAGCGGCGGCTCGGCGGGCACCGTGACCCTGCCCGAGGGCTTCACCTACGTGCCGGCCGACCGCAGCTGCAAGCCGACCACGCCGCGGCCAAACTTCCCCAGCGCCAACTTCACCTTCACCACCAACGGCCTGACGGTGCTGTTCCAGAACCAGTCTTCGCCCGCCGGCGTGACCTTCACCTGGATCTTCGGCGACGGCTCGGCGGAGAGCACCGAGAAGGACCCGGTGCACACCTACGCCGTGGCCGGCAGCTACGACGTCACGCTGCGGGCGGTGAACAGCGCCGGCTCGTCGACGGTCACCAAGACGGTCACGGTGCCGTAGGGGCGGCGCGGGGCGCGGGCCGACAGCGGCCACCACGCGGGGCGATCGTGCTAGACGCGCGGTTGCCCCGCTTCGTATACTGATCCGGTTCGATGCTGCGCTCACGCCTCCTCCTGCTCGCCGGTCTCGCCATCACCGCGGCCCTCGCCTGCGACCGGGTGACGCCGGTGGCGCCGGCCGGCTCGACCATCACGCTGAGCATCAATCCGACCCGCATCAGCGCGCGCGGCGAGATCGCCAAGGTCACCGCCATCGTGCGCAAGGAGGACGGCACGCGGGTCAATCCGGGCACCCAGGTCAACTTCTCGACCACCCTCGGCCAGCTCGAGCCGACCGTCGCCACCACCGACGAGGCCGGGGTGGCGCTGGCCACGCTGACCGGCGACGGCCGCATCGGCATAGCCACCGTCACCGCCACCACCGGCGCCGCCGCGGCGGTGACAATGGATGTGCAGATCGGCTCGGCGGCCTCCTCGATCACCCTGAATGCGACCCCCACCGACGTCGCCAAGAGCCCGCCGCCCGAGGGCGAGGTGATCCGGCTGGTGGCGCTGGTGCGCGACGACACCGGCGCGCCGCTGCCCGACGTGACGGTCAACTTCGAGGCCGACATCGGCACCCTCGGCAAGCTGGTCGACATCACCGACGCCAACGGCCAGGCACGCGACGAGCTGACCGTCAACCGCAACAACATCTCGGTGCTGCTCGA
>JBFGNS010000078.1:0-20966 GCA_041574955.1 Thermoanaerobaculia bacterium
GAGGTCGCGTCGGCGCGCGGCCAGTCGCTGGCCCAGCTGGCGGTCGCCTGGGTGCTGCGCCACCGGGAGGTCACCTCGGCGCTGGTCGGTGCCAGCCGGGTGGGGCACGTCGAGGCGTCGGTGGCGGCGCTCGACCGGCTCGAGCTGTCGGCCGAGGAGCTGGCGGCGATCGACGAGATCCTGGCAGGCTAGGCCGCCGCTCCGCCGGCCGAGCGGTGGCGGCGGGCTATTCCGGCGGGTCGTCCATCGAATAGCCCGGCGCGCCGGCGGGGCGCCGCATCGCGGTCAGGCCCAGCCTCTCGACCAGATCGCGGTAGGTCACCAGTTCGACCGCGCCGGCCGCCACCGCCTGCCGGAAGGCCGGCGAGGTCAACGCCTCCAGCTCGGCCTGGCGATGGCGCGCCACCCGGAACGGGTCGCGCGGGTTGTTGAGGTCCACCAGCGCCGACATCTCGGGGGTCTCGAGCCCGAGATGCATCACCAGCAGGTTGGGCCGCCCGGGCCGCAGCTGGCCGACGATCTCCAGCAGGCGGCGGAGCTTCTGCTCCGGCTCGACGTCCCACAGCGAGGCCGAGCGCTCGTCGAAATACTGGGCCATGCCGACGCCATACTCGGCGGCCAGCTGCTCGACGAGCTCGCGCAGCTCGGGCGTCGAGACGGCGGTCAGCATGTGGTAGTCGAGGTAGTCGACGCGCAGCCCGGCGCGCAGCGCGCGGTCGATCTGGGCGCGCAGCTCCAGACGGACCTCGTCGAGATCCACCTCGGCGGCCGCGAAGTCGGCCTCGGTGGCGTGGAAGTGGCCGTTGGCGTCGACCAAGCTCGGCACCCGGGCGGCGCCCACCACCGGGCCCCACTTGTACTCCCCCCACTCCGAGTTGAGGGTCAGGTGGATGCCGACGGCGACCCGCGGCTGGCCGCGCAGAATGCGGGCGGCTTCGAGAAACCACGGGCAGGCGGTCATCACCGAGGCCGAGAACGGCAGGCCGGTGGCGATCAGCCGCTGGACGCCGGCGTTGACCGCGTGGCACATGCCGACGTCGTCGCAGCGGATGGCGAGCCGGGGCGGCGCCGCGGGCTCGGCGGCGCCCGCCGGCAGCGGCGGCATTACCAGGGCGGCGAGCAGGAAGAGGGGCAGCCGGCGCCGGGGGGCGGCGCTGCGGCCGGGCGTGGAGCGGGCGGGTCGTGTCATCCGAGTCTCCGGTCGAGAGCGGCGTTGCCGTTGCGCGCCGATCATCTCACCATGCCGGTTGGGCGCGAGCGGCTGTAGACTGCGGGGCGCAGCCGGTGGAGGAGCGATGAGCCTGGAGTCGGAGATTCGCGAGCAGCCGGCGGTGCTCGAGCGCCTGCTGGGCAGCCAGCTCGACACCGCAGGCGAGATGGCGGCACGGATCGCCCGCCGCGGGGTGCGCTCGATCTTCATCGCGGCGCGCGGCAGCTCGGACAACGCGGCGGTCTACGCCAAATACCTGTGGGGCTCGGTCAACCGCCTGCCGGTGGCGCTGGCCGCGCCGTCACTGTTCACTCTCTACCGCACGCCGCCGCGGCTCGACGGCGCCCTGGTGGTCGGCATCTCGCAGTCGGGCGAGTCGCCGGACATCGTCGCGGTGATCGAGGAGGGCCGGGCGCAGGGCGCGTTGACGCTGGCGATCACCAACCAGCCGTCGTCGCCGCTGGCAGCGGCGGCCGAGATGGTCCTCGACACGGCTGCCGGCCCGGAGCTCGCGGTCGCCGCCACCAAGACCTACACCGCCCAGCTGGCGGCCATTGCGCTGCTGAGCGCCGCGGCGGCGGACGACCGGCGGATGCTGGCGGAGCTCGAGCGCGTGCCGCGGCTGGTCGACGAGGTGCTCGCGCTGGACGAGCCGATCCGCGCCGCCGCCGAGCGCTACCGCTACATGGACCGCTGCGTCGTCCTGGGGCGCGGCTTCAACTACGCCACCGCCTACGAGTGGTCGCTCAAGCTCAAGGAGATGACCTACGTGGTTGCCGAGCCGTACTCGGCGGCGGATTTCCGGCACGGCCCGGTGGCGATCGTCGGCGACGGCTTTCCGGTGCTGGCGGTGGCGCCCGCGGGCGCCGTGCTCGAGGACGCGTTGGTGCTGCTCGAGACGCTGGCGCGCGAGCACCGGGCGGAGCTGCTGGTGGTCTCGAACGAGCCGCGTGCCCTGGCGCTGGCGCGCACCCCGGTGGCGCTGCCGTCCGAGCTGCCCGAGTGGCTGAGCCCGCTGGTGTCGATCGTGCCGGCCCAGCTGTTCTCGTACCATCTGACCCGCGCCAAGGGCTACGACACCGAGAAGCCGAGGCGGCTCGAGAAGGTCACGCGCACCCTGTAGCGCGCGGGCCGGCGACCGGCGGCGCTCCCTATCCGGCGGCTGCCAGCAGCTCGCGCACTCGCGCGACCTCGCGGCGGTAGGAGTCCTCGGGTGCGGTGTCGAGGAACAGCTCGAGCAGCGGCCGAGCGGCCCGGGTGCGGCCGGCGCGCCACAGGCCGGTGCCGGCGGCCAGCAGCTTGCTCAGCTCTTCGGGGTCGGCCGCCACGGCACGGCGCCAGTGATCCAGCGCTGCCTCGACGCGGTCTTCCTCGGCCGCCATGATGCCCAGCGAGCTGTGGGCGCGGCCGATGCCCGGGTTGATCGCCAGCGCCTCCTCGAAGGCGGCGCGTGCGGCGTCTCGCTGCCCGCCGATCAGCAGGACGGTGCCGCGGTAGACCGGCACCAGGGCGGTGCCCGGATCCACCCGGCGCGCCCGGTCGAGCGCCTGGAAGGCCTCCTGCGCCCGGCCCAGCCGGGCCAGGGCGAGGGAGCGCACCAGCAGCACCTCGAGATCGGGCGCGGCGCCCGCGGCGTGCGGCTCGGTGACCGCCACCGCCTCGTCGGCGCGGCCCGCCTGGGTCAGGTAGGTGGCCAGCATAGCCAGCGCGGCGGGCTCGTCGGGGTGGAGCACGACGGCCCGCTGCTGCGCCTCGACGGCATCCTCGAGGTTGCCGGCGGCGCGCTCCAAGTAGGCCAGGTGGAGCAGCGCCGCCCGCATCCCGGGCCGCCGCCGGACCAGCTCGCGGCAGCGCCGGAGCGCGCCGTCGAGGTCGCCGGCCGCGTACAGCCCAACCACCTCGCGCAGCATGGCGTCGAGGGCGATCAGCCGCTTGGGGTCGTCTTCGGCGGTGTAGCTGGCGGCGCCGGCCGGCGCGCCGCCACCGCCCAGGTAGCCGAGGCTCTCGAGCCGCCGCCGGATCTCGGCGCTCTCCGGGCTGGGCGCGTTGCCGGGGTCGATGTCGCGCAACGGCGCCAGCCGCCGGCGCAGCTCGGCCAGCCGCTCGGGTCTGGCGGCCGCCAGGTTGCGCTGCTCGCGGGGGTCGGCGGCCAGATCGTAGAGCTCGGGGATCGGCAGCTCGATCAGCTTGGTGCCGCCCTCGATGACGCCGAACAGCGGCGCCCAGCCGTGGTTGAGCTGGCCCGACAAAGCCTCGAAGTAGGTCGCTGGCGGCTCGGGATCGTCGCCGCCGGTTGCCACTGGCAGCAGGCTGCGGCCGCGCAGCCCGGGCGGCACCGGCAGCGCCAGGGCGTCGAGCACGGTCGGCAGCAGGTCGACGTGGCGGGCCGGGGCGGCTACCACCCGCGGCGCCAGCAGGCGCGGCTGGTAGAGGACGAGCGGCACCCGCAGGACGCTCTCGTAGGCGAAGATGCCGTGGGTCGCCTCGCCGTGCTCGCCCAGCGCCTCGCCGTGGTCTGAGGTCAGCACAACCAGCGTGCCGCCCCCCTCGCCGGCGGCCAGGATCGGCTCGACCAGCGGCGCCAGGGCGGCGTCCGCCGCCGCCACCTCGCCCAGGTACGGCTGGTCGCGGTAGCGCGCCGCCAGCGCCGCCGGCGGCTGGTACGGGAAGTGCGGCTCGTAGAGGTGGAGCCAGCAGAAGGCCGGCCGTTCGTCGTCGGCCGACAGCCAGTCGCGGGCCAGCGCCACGGTCGCTTCGGCCGAGCGCTCCTGCTCGAGGAAGGCCGGCCGGGTGGTGGCGTCGACGAAGCTGTCCTCGTAGATCTCGAAGCCGCGGTCGAGGCCGAAGCGGGAGTCGAGCGGAAAGGCGCTGACGAAGGCGCCGGTGCGGTAGCCGTGCTCGCGCAGCAGACTGGCCAGGGTGGGCAGCTCGGCCGGGAAGCGGAACCCCGCGTTGTCGCGCACGCCGTGCTCCTGCGGGTAGAGCCCGGAGAACAGATTGGCGTGCGACGGCAGAGTCAGCACGTTGTGGGCGTGCGCGTCGGTGAAGCGGACGCCGCCGGCGGCCAGCCGGTCCATCCACGGCGTCTCGACCCGGCGGTTGCCGTAGGAGCCCAGGGCGTCGGCGCGCAGCGTGTCGACGGTGATCACCAACAGGTCGAGCCCGGGCTCGCGCCGCACCCCGGTCTGGCGCGCGGCGGTTTGCGGCGGCGCGACCGGGTCGTCCGAGCGCGCGCCGCGCGGCTGCTCTTCACCGGCGCCCGGACTCTGGCACGCCGTGAGAGCCAGGAGCGCCGCCAGGGCGGCGGTCGCCGCCGGCACCAGACCGTTGCTGCGGGCGGTCCGACCGTGCATTCCCGGACCCTATCGGATCGGCCGCGGGTCCGCCGGCGAACTGACCGGGACTAGCTGTCGGGGCCGACCTGCAGCGTGGTGGAGACGAACGACGCTTCGCGCGTGTTCTGGTCCACGACTCCGATGCCGGTCAGGTGGGTGCCGGCCGCCAGCTCCAGCGCGATCGCCAGATCGGCGAAACCGGTTGCCTGCGGCGATCCCTGCACCCGGTAGCTCTTCTCGTCGGTCATCAGGGTGTTGCCGTCCACCTGGCGCACCATCACGCGCACCAGCACCTCGGCCAGGTAGGCGTCGCCCTGCGGCAGAAACGCCAGCCGCTCGACCGGCACCATGACGTGCAGGGGCAGGCGGTAGCTCGAGGATTCGGTCTGGGTGATCTCTCCCGCCCCGAGCCGCACTTCGAGCGCGTTGCTGGTGAGACCCAGGTTGAGGGCGCCTTCGATCCTCTCACTCAGCCACTGGCTCGGGCTCTTCTCCAGATAGCCGCGCCGGTAGCGCGCCGTCCGGTCGCCGCCGGCCACCTTCACCTCGATGCGGTGGTCGCGCTGCTCATCGCCGCCGGCCGGCGGCTGGTAGGCGAGCGAGTAGTAGTGCCCCAGGTCGTCGGCGATCTTCTCGAGCTCGGGCAGCAGATCGTTCTGGTTGAACACCGCGCGGCCGCCGGTCTCGCCGGCGAGCATGCCGAGCCCTTCGCGCTCGCCGGCCCGCTTGCTGGCCTCGAAGGCGCCGCGCGCGCGGGCGCCGCCGCCGCGGCCGCGCTCGGAGCGGCCGGCGGTGGCGTCGCCGGTACCCGGCGAGCGCAGCCCCGAGGTCTGCAGCGAGTAGATGGTCACCCGGTTGGGGTTGGCGTGACGCGTCAGGTCGAGGAAGGCCGAGCTCATCTGTTGCGCCAGCGTGCCGGTCAGCAGGTCGCTGCCGGCGGCGGGGCACAGGCTGCTGGCGTCGGTCGCCAGCTCGGCGCCGGGCTGGGTCTCGAGCCCGTCGCTCAGGTAGAGCAGCGTCTTGACTCCCGGCAGCCCGGCCAGGAACGAGGCGGTGCTCGACAGGTTGGTCAGGGTGACCGCCACCCGCTGGCTGTTCGAGCGCGTCCAGGAGTCGAGAATCGGCTGGATCTGGTTGGCGAACATGCCGCAGGCGTCGGGGCCGGCGCCCGAGCCGACGCCGCCGACCACCGCGCGCGGACCGCCCACGCTGGAGGCGCCGCCGCCGGGCTCGCCCGGCTGGCCGCCGGCCGACGGCACGGCGGCCAGACCGGCGGAGGCGGAGCCGACGGCGTCCTGGCTCTCCTCCCACACGTCGCGGATTGCGTCGATCGCCAGGCGGGTCTCGGACTCGATGTCGATGCCGCTCGCGGTGCCCTTGGCTAGGCGGTCGAGGGCCGCCGCCAGCTCGGCCGTGGTCGAGCCGAACGGTGCCTCCACCGACAGGCTGCGGTCCTGGCGCAGCAGCAGCACCCGGCCGGCGGGCACCGATTCGCCGTTCAGGAACTCCCGCAGGCTGCGGATGAGCGCCGGATAGCGTGTCGGGTGGAGTCGGGACTGGTCGAAGTAGACCACCACGTGGGCGGGGCTCGAGCCGGCGACCTCGGGCGTGCCGCCGGCCTCGGTCGTTGCCGCGCCCGGTGTAACGGGCTCGGCGACCCGCCCGGCGCGCATCTCGGTGAAGTGGGTGACGGCGACTGGCCGGCCGTCGTGCTGCACCTCGAAGTCGGCGGCGGCGAGGCCGGTCACCGGGTTGCCGGCGGCGTCGGTGACCCAGACGTCGACGGTCACCAGCTCGACGTCGACGCGCTCGGCGAAGCCGGTGGCGGGGGGTTGGGCGAAGGCGGCAGCGGCGGCGGCGAACAGCGCGGCGGCCACGGCCGACGGTCGAGCGGAGGAATGGCGGTGGTTCATGGTCGTATCCTCGGTGTACAGTCTGGACTTCAGCTTATCGTGCCGCAGTCGACGGGGTCGGCGGCAGTCGCAACCGGAAGGAGCCTCGATGAACAGCCCAGCCGCCGCCCGTACCGCTCTCCTGGTGGCGCTGGCGCTGGCGCTGGCGCTGGCCGGTGGCGCGGCCGCCCAGCAGCCGGAGTCGTACGGCTTCGGCGAGGTGGTCGACGTCGTGCTGGTCAACGTCGAGGCGTGGGTGACCGACGGCAAGGGAACGCCGGTGACCGGCCTCGCCGCCACCGACTTCGAGGTGCTGGAGGACGGCCGGCCGGTGACCATCACCCATTTCGCCGAGGTGCAGCAGTCGCGGCTGGTGGTCTCCGAGATCGACCGCACGCTGGCCGACCCGGTGCTGGCGGAGGCGCCGATCCGGGCGGCGGTGGATCCCAACCACCTGGTGATCTACTTCGACCAGCTCCACCTCCGCCCGGCCAGCCGCAACCGCCTGATCGACGAGCTGCGCGACTTCCTGGTCGACCAGAGGGTGCCGCCGGAGCGGGTGCTGGTGCTGCGCCAGGACCGCGAGATGATCACCGAGTTGAGCTTCGGGGCCTCCTGGTCCGAGCTCGACGACGCGCTGGCGCGGGTGACGGACAGCTCGCCGCTCGGCGGCAGCACCGCCAGCCTCAAGCGGCTCACCGTGCGCAGCCTGCAGGACCTGTGGAAGCGGGCGCGGGACATCGCGGCCTCGCGTCCGGTTGCCTCCGCCAGCAACGACGAAGCGGCCTGCGAGTTCTTCATGCCGCGGGCGGTGGCCGAGGTGCAGCTCTACATGCGCCAGACCCGCGACCGGATCTCCCTCACCCTCGACCACCTGACCAGCGCCGCCAGCTTCCTGGCGGGGGTACCCGGAGTCAAGTACCTGCTGTACGTCAGCGACCAGCTCGAGCGCGAACCCGCCGCGGACCTGGCGGCGTTCATCAACCGGCTGTGCCCCACCCGGCAGGACTCCCGCCTGTTCGTGCTGGGTGACGAGCTGAGCCTCGATTTCGACCGCCTCACCCGTCACGCCAACGCCAACCGCGTGACCATCTACGCGCTGCAGGCGAGCGGGCTGGAGGCCATGGTGCTGGCGGGAGCGAGCCAGTCCTCGGTCGACCTGCGGGCCGCCACCTCGTTCGAGCAGGCGCTGCGACGCAACGAGAGCGAGGGCCTGAAGATCCTCGCCGCCGAGACCGGCGGCCGAGCGGTGCTCAACCGCAACGAGCTGGGCGGCGAGCTGGCCGAGATCGGGCGCGAGATGGGCTCCTACTACACCCTCGCCTACGAGCCGCCGCACGGCGGCGACGAGGGCGACCACCGCATCGAGGTGCGGCTCAAGAACGCGGACCTGAGAGTCAGGCACCGCCGCGGCTATCGCGACAAGAACCCGGACGAACGGATGACCGAGCGGCTGCAGGGCGCGATGTATCTCGGCCTGGTGGACAACGAGCTGGGCGTGCGTCTGGGGGCCGGCCGGGTCGAGGAGGGGAAGGGCCGTGGGCTGGTGGTGCCGCTGCACGTCATGCTGCCGGCCGCGCGCCTCGCCTTCCTGCCGTCGGCCGAGGCCGCCATGGCCAGCGTCAGCCTGCAGATCTCGACGCTCGACACCAAGACCCAGCGCGGCATCTTCGCCAGCCGGAGCTTCCGCGTGCGCCAGCCGTCAGGCGGCCAGGAGGTGGTCGACCTGGTGCTCGATCTGGTGCTACCGCCCGGCGTGCACGTGGTCGCCGTAGGCGTGCGGGACGACGCCACGCGCGAGGCCGCCTTCGTCTCGACCACGCTCGACCTGCAGGCCGGCGGCCGGCGCGCCGCCGGTCCGTGAGCGGCGCGCGGTGAGCGGAACGGCGCTCAGCCACCCAGCGTCAGACGGCGGCCGACGACCGCCTGCTCGCCGCTGAGCTCGTCGCGCACGCCGACGACCAGCTTGTGGGGCCCCGGCCGCATGGTGGCCTCGATGACGCGCGCCACCGTGTCTGCCCGGGCGAGCTCGAGCGACTCCTCGGGGATGCGCAGCTGGAGCGGCATCTCCTGCTGCGGCGAGCGCCGGCCGCGCTCGTCGACGGCGGCGAAGTAGAGCGTCAGCAGGCCCTCATGGCTCTCGCCGCGCGGCAGCAGGACGATGCTGGCCACCGGGATGCGCACCGCGATCTGGACGGCCACGTAGCCCTCCTCGTCGCTCGCCTGCTGGCCGATCTCCAGCGTCACCCCCAGCGGGTTGCTTTCGTGGTCGTGGACCAGGTAGGCGGTCAGCGCGTCGGTGACCAGCGCCTCCTCGGGCTTGTCGCGGTAGCCCTCGCGGTGGCGCACCTGCCAGCCGCGCTCCGGATCGCGCAGCCGCACCTCGATCCGATGGTAGCGGCCCCGCCGCGCGGTGGGGGCGCGGTAGCCGAGTGAGTAGTAGTTGCCGATGTCCTGCCTGAAACGCTCGAGCCCCTGGGCGATGTCGTTGGTGTTGTAGATCGCCTGCCCGCCGGTGCGGTCGGCCATCAGCAGCAACGAGTCGCGCAGGTTTTTGGTGTGCACCGAGTCGATGGCGGTGCTCACCACGTACTGGGTGTTGGCCGCCGGGTTCTCGGCGCCGAAGCCCGAGCTGGTGCGCAGCCCGCCGGCGTCGATGGTGTAAAAGCTGACCCGGTTGGAGTTGGCCTGCGCGATCAGCCGCATGTAGCGGCGCGATTCGTCGCGCGACTGGGCCTCGCCCAGCGCCGAGAGGTCGGCGAAGCGCTGCTGCACCGCTTGGTAGAGGCTCTGCCCCGGCACCAGCGGCAGGCCGTCGCTGACGTAGAGCAGCATCTTGCGGCCCGGCAGGCCGGCCAGCGACTCCACCATCTCGTTCAGCCCGTCGAGCGTCTCGATGAGCTCGAAGTGGGCGTTGTTGGAGAACTCGGCGGCGCGCCGGAGGGCCTGGTTTACGGACTGGGCCTCGTAGATCTGCCGCACCGCGTCGCGACGCTCCGCTTCGCGCTGCGCGGCGTAGCCGGTGGCGTTCTCGAGCTCGAACAGCTCCATGTTGACGGCGCTGGCGTCGCTGGTGAGCGGCTGGCGGATGTTCAGCGAGCGGTCGTAGGAGGCCAGCATCACCTCGTCGTCCCGCCGCACGTTGTTGGCCAGGAACTCGCGCAGCCGGCTGAACGTGCGGTTGCGGTTGAGCGGGTGGATGTTGAAGTTGTCGACGTAGACGATCAGGTGGAGCTTCTGCGACGGCGGCGTCACGACAGCGGCCGGCTCGGCCGGCGGCGGTGGAGTGGCCGCCGGCGGCTGCTCGGCCGGTGGCGGCTGCTCGGTCGTCGCTCCGGCATCGTCGGGTCGGCCCTCGGCGACCCGGTAGAAGTTGACCACCTCGACCGGGCGGTCGTCCTCGAAGACCTCGAAGTCCTCGGCGGTCAGGCCGGTGACCGGGTTGCCGTCCCGGTCGGTGACGAACACCTCGACGTTGACGATGTTGACCGCCAGCCGCTCGATGAACGGCGTCTCCGTGTCGGCGGCCGCCGTCTCGGCCGGCGGCTGCTCGTCCTGGCGGGCTGCCAGGGTGGAGGCCGCCAGCAGAGCGGCGGCGCAGAGGACGGCGAGGGACGGTCTGCGGGTTGGTGTGACCATCTGGCAACGGGTGCTGGCGGGGAGCGGGCCGCGAGAGCCGCGGCCGGCGGATCGTAGCACCGGCCGCCGACCGGCAGCGCGCTCAGGGCGCGGCCTGGCGGACCTCCAGGACCTGGTTGGCGGCGACGTTCTTCTCGACCGTCGTGGTGCCGTCGGGCCACCGCACCTCGATCGAGTCGACGCGCCGGGCGGCGCCGAGGCCGAAGTGCTGCCGCATGTCCTCCTGCGACAGGTAGGCTGTGCCGCTGCGTACCAGCCGCGTCTGGGTCTGTTCGCCCACCCGCACCCTGACCACCGCGCCGATGGCGTCGGTCATGCCGCCGCTGCCGACCAGCTTGACCAGCAGCCAGCCGCCCGGCGAAGGCTGCCGGTTGTGCAGGATCTGCGGGCTGCCGTCGAGGTCGTTGGTCACCAGGTCGAGCAGCCCGTCGTTGTCGAGGTCGCCCACCGCCAGCCCGCGGCTGACCCGCTGCTCGGTGAAGGCGGGACCGAGCTCGCCGGCGATCTCCTCGAAGGTGCCGTCACGCCGGTTGCGGTAGAGCAGCTTGCGCTGTCGGTAGGCGGCGGAAGCGCCCATCTTGACGCTGTCCATCTGCGGATAGACGTGGCCGTTGACCGCCACCAGGTCCAGCCAGCCGTCGTTGTCGTAGTCGAGGAAGCTGGTGCCCCAGCCGACGTAGGGCAGGCTCGGGGGGGCGGTGGCGGAGCGGAACGAGACGTCGGTGAAGTAGCCGTCCTGGCGCCGGTAGAGGGCGTTGTACTCCTCCGAGAAGTTGGTCACGAACAGGCTGAACCGGCCGTCGTTCAGGTAGTCGCCGACGGCGACGCCCATGCAGCCCTGCTCGCCGCCGTCCTCGCTCACCGCCACGCCCAGCGGGAAGGCGACCTCCTTGAAGGTGCCGTCGCGCTGGTTGCGGTACAGCAGGTTGGCGCCGGTGTCGTTGGCCACGAACAGGTCCGGCCAGCCGTCGTCGTCGTCGTCGAGCCAGGCGATGCCCAGCCCGAACAGCTCGTCCGGGTCGTGAACTCCGGCCTGCTTGGCGACCTCCGTGAAGCGGCCGCCCCCGTCGTTGCGGAACAGCAGGTCGCCGGTGCCCGGCAGACCGCGGGGCCCGCACTGCACCGCGATGCCCCGGTAGGTGCAGAACTGTCCTTTGCCGAACTCGGGCAGCGAGTCCAGATCCACCCGCACGTAGCGGCTGACGAACAGGTCGAGATCGCCGTCGCGGTCGTAGTCGGCGAAGCCGCAGCCGGCCGACCAGCCGTCGGCGACGATGCCCCAGCGGCCGGCGACCTCCTCGAAGCTGCCGTCCCCGCGGTTGCGGTAAAGCCGGTCGAGGCCGACGGTGGTGACGTAGAGGTCCTGCCAGCCGTCGCCGTCGACGTCGGCGACGCAGGTCCCCATGCCCCAGCCGGGGTAGGCGACGCCGGCCTGCTCGCTGACGTCGACGAACCGGAGGTCGCCGAGGTTCTTGTACAGCGCGCTGCGCGCCGCCCTGGGGTCGTCGGCGGTCTCCACGGTCAGCGAGTTGACGAAGTAGATGTCGGGCAGGCCGTCGTTGTTGTAGTCGAGCAGCGCCACCCCGCCGCTCATCGACTCCAGGATGTACTTCTTCTCCGGGTCCGAGTTCTGGCGGAAGCCGATGCCCGCCTCGGCGGCGACGTCGCGAAACGGCGGGCCGGCCGCCGGCGCGGCCTGCGCGACGGCCGGCGCCGGCGCACCGGCGACCACGGTCAGCAGCAGCAGGGGGCCGGCTCTCACGGTCACATCCCCCGCGCGCCGAGCCCGGCCTGGGCGCGCACCTCGGCCAGTCGGCGCTCGGCCTCGTCCAGCGCCTGGCGGTAGAGCTCGCGGTGTTTCTCGGACCGTTCCATGTCGCCGAGGCGAGCATAAGCCAGACTGAGCTGGTAGTGCGCCTTGGGGGAGTCGGGCTCGGCCGCGACAGCCTCGAGCAGCTGGTCGCGCGCCTCCTGGTGGCGGCCCTGGTTCATGCGGATCTTGCCCAGCACCAGGTGGGCTCGCGCGTGGCCGCCGTCGAGCGCCAGCGCCCGCGTGGCGTGGCGCTCGGCCTCCGCCAGCTTCTGCGAGCCCTCCTGCGCCTCGGCAAGGGCGGCCAGTGCCTCGACGCTGCCGGGGTCGAGCTGCAGGCTCTCCGCCAGCACCGTCTCCGCCTCGGCGAACTGCTTCTGGCCGTTGAGCGCAAGGCCCAGCGCCACCAGGGTGACGGCGCGCGGCGAGTCGAGCTCGAGCGCTCGCCGCAGCGCCTCCTCCGCGCCCGGCATCTCGCCCACCTGCATGCGGGCCACGCCCAGCAGGTAGTGGTGGTTGGCCACCGCCGGGTGCATCCGCGTCAGCGGCTCGAGAGCGCGGATGGCGGCGACCGGATCCCCGGACCTCAGCGCCACCTGCGCGAAGGCGGCGAGCGGAGCCTCGGCGTTGGGCGCCAGCTCGAGCGCCCGGCGCAGCGCCGCCAGCGCCGCCTCCTGGTCGGCCCGGCGGGCGGCCAGCCGTGCCAGCTGCATGAGCGCGGTCACCGAGCCGTGGCGCTCGGCCAGCGAGCGCAGCTGGATCTCGGCCGCCGCGAGGTCGCCTCCGGCCAGCTCGGCCGCCGCCAGCCAGCGGGCCAGGTCGCGGTCGAGCGGGCCCAGCCGGGCGGCGTCGCGCAGGGTGGTGAGCGCCTCCGAGTCGCGTTGCAGCTGGATCAGCGCCCGTCCCAGATGCTGCCGCGGCGCGGCGGCCTGCGGCGCCAGCTCCGCCGCGCGGGCGAACTGCGCGCGCGCCTCCTCGAGGCGACCCTGCTGGCTGAGAGCCAGACCCAGCAGGTCGCGCGCGGCCGCGCCGTCGGCGGCGGCCAGCAGCCGCCGCAACGCCGCCTCGGCCTCGGCGGGTCGACCCGACTCGAGCAGCTCGAGGGCAGCCGTCAGGGCCGGCGTGCCCGTTTGGGCCCCCGCCCCCGCCGGCGCCGCGCCGAGCATCCCGGCCAGCAGCCCCGCGAGGGCCGCGACTGCCGCTGCCCGCCGCGCACGCCGGACTCGGCTCACGGTCCCTCTCCGTTGCCGCGCGCTCTCTTGAGCTGGCGGAAGGTCTCGAACTGCCGGGCGGCCCGGTCGATCTCGCCGACCTTCTGGTAGGCCTGCCCAAGCTGGTAGCGGATGTTGGCGTCCGCGGGCGCCAGCGCGGCGGCGGCCTCCAGGTGGCCGACCGCCTCTTCGGCGGCGCCCTCGGCGAGCAGGATCTTGCCCAGCAGGTAGCGCGCGTCGGCGAAACGCGGCTCGTCGCGCAGCAGGGCGCGCAGCAGCACGAGCGCTTCGCCGGCCTTGCGGTTGAGCTCCAGCACGGCGGCCAGCGTGTAGCGCGCCCGCCGGTCGCCGGGATGGCCGCGGAGTTCGGCGCGCAGCGCCCGCTCGGCCTCCTCCAGCTTGCCCTGCCGCAGGAAGATGTCGCCCAGGGTGGCGTGCGCCTCCGCGACGCCGGGGTCCAGCTCGAGCGCGCGCCGCAGATAGCCGGTAGCGGCCTGGTAATCGTCCTGCTGGGCGTGTGCCTGCCCCAGCACGACATACAGCTCGGCCCAGTCGGGGTTGTCGCGCAGCAGCCGCTCGAAGGTGGCCTCGGCTTCCGCGGCTCGGCCGCTGCGCACCAGTGCGAGACCGTAGGCGTACTGCAGCGCCGGGTTGCGCTGGCGCTCGTCGTCTTCGGCGAGCAGCTCGGCCGCCCGAGCGTAGCTGTCGGTGTTGAGCCAGGCGAGGGCCAGCATCCGCCTGAGAGCATCGTCGCCGGGGTTGTCGGCCAGCGCTCTGGACAGCGGCGCGGTGGCTTGCTCGAAGCGGCCGGCGTTGAAGCTGGCGACCCCCAGCGAGTACTGCAGCCGGGGGTGGTCGGGATCGATCGCCGCCGCCTGCTCGAACAGCTCGGCGCCACGGGCGAAGCGCTCGGAGCGGGTCAGCATCACGGCGAGGTTGAAGTACGCCTGGACCAGCGCCCGCCGCGCGGTCTCGACCAGCTCGCGCTTGGCCGCCTCGCTCCAGCCGGGCAGCAGGATCGATCCGATCGACGAGGTGAAGCTGGCCGGCTCCTCGGGCTCGCCCTCGAGGTACCGGCCGAGGATCTCGCGCGAGCTCTGGGTCGAGCGGGCGCTCGACTGGCGGGCGGCCTCGAACTGGACGGCCGCGCCGGCCTCGTCGCCGGTCCTCCTGAGGGCGAGCGCCAGCTGGTAGTGGAGGCTCGACAGCCGCCGCTCGCGCGCGTCGGCCGGTCCGCGGGCGACCGCGGCGCTGGCCTCGGCCAGCTCGAGGCCGCGCCGCAGCACCTCCAGCGCCTCGCCGGGCCGGTCGAGGGCGAGGTAGGCCCGACCCAGGAACTGCAGCGCGTCGGCGGGCGACGGCCCTCTCTCGGCGGCCAGCTCGAGATGCGGCACGGCCTCCTCGTGGCGGCGCAGCTCGACCAGGGCGGTGCCCAGGTAGAGGTTGCTGAGCGGGTCGTCGGGGTAGAGCTCGAGCTCTTGCTCGAAGTGGCGCATGGCGCTCTCGAGCAGCGCCTGGCCGCGGTCGAACAGCTCGACTGTGCCGAGGTAGTAGTGAGCCCGGCGCACCCGCGGGTCGAGCGCGAGCGCCGTCTCGAGCGCCTCGCGGGCGCGGCCGTAGGCCTCGAAGTCGCGATAGGTGCGCCCGATCAGCACGTGGGTCTCTGCGATCGGGCGGGCCTCGGCCAGGCGGGCGAAGTCCGCCGCCGCCGCCTCGGGCCGCTGCTGGATCAGGTGCCCCCGGGCCAGCAGGTAGAGGTTCTCGAGATCGCCGGGCGCCATCTCGGCCAGCTCGGCGAGCTCCTGCACCGCCTCGTCGACGCGATCCTCCGCCATCAGCGCCCGGGCCATCAGCCGCCGCGCGGCGAAGTCGCCGGGGTGCGCGCCGACGACGCGCCGCAGCAGGCCCACCGCCTGGCCGGACTCGCCTTGCTCGATCAGGATCAGGGCCAGCGACAGGCGGCCGCGGCGGGTCTCGACCGCCACGCGGGTCGTCTGCTCGAACGCCGCGCGCGCCTCGTCCAGATTGCCGAGGCTGGCCTCGGCTGCGCCCAGCAGCAGCCCTGCTTCGAGCAGGGCCGTGCGGTAGCGGCTCTCGGCGATCTCGAGCTCGCCGGCCGCCAGGCCGCGCTCGGCCTCGGTGAGCGCGCGAGTCAGCACCGCCGCCGACTCCGTGGGAGCCTTCTCACCGGCGAGCGGCGTGCCCACCAGAACGCAACCGAGAAGGGCCAGCGGCAGGGCGCGGGGGAGCCGGCACGACATGCTGGCGAGATCCTAGCAACCGCCGTGCCGGCGCCGGCGCGGCGCTGCGGCCCGTGCTGTCGCGGTCAGCCGCGGGCGCTGGCGCGCCGCCGTGGCCGGCGCCGGGCGCCGGCGGGTGCCGGACCGGTGGAGGCGCGCGTCACGAGCTCCGGCACCACGGTGACCACGCGGTCCGCCGGGTCTCGGCCGGCCAGCTGGTCGAGCAGGATCCTGCCGGCGGTTGTGCCCATCTCGTGCAGCGGCTGGCGGACCGTGGTCAGGCTGGGGTTCTGGAAGGCGGCGCTCTGGATGTCGTCGAAGCCGACCACCGAGACGTCCTCCGGCACGCTCAGCCCGGCGTCCAGGAACGCCCGCATGGCGCCGATCGCGGAGACGTCGTTGAAGGCGAACAGGGCGGTGAACGGCTGGCCGAGGGCGAGCAACCGGCGGCCGTAGGCGTAGCCCTCCTGGTAGGCCTCCTCCGGCGTGAAGCGCTGGGAGACCGCATCGCCGCCGAGCTGCAGCGTCAGCTCGCGGCGCAGGCTGATGCCGTGCGAGCGTGCGGCCGCCGTGATCGCACGCCACCGCACCTCGGTGTCGGCGCTCCCGGAATGGCCCTTGAAGAAGGCGATGCGCTCGTGCCCGAGCTCGGCGAGATGGGACAGCGCGAGCTCCGCCGCCAGCTGGTGGTCGATGACGACATTGGTGACGCGGTCCAGCGGATGGTGGCCGGCGATCGCCACCGAGGGCAGCTCCGGGGACTCGGTGAGCGGAGTGTTGACCAGGATGAAGCCTTCCACCAGGCGGTCGCTGAGCAGCTGCAGGTAGCGCGTCAGCAGCTCGCCATCGGAGCGGTGGCTGGCCACCAGGAAGAAGTAGCCGTCCTCCATGAGGGGATCCTCGACGCCGCTCAGCACGCGGGCGGCGTAGCCGTCGCTCACCTCGGGCACCACGATGCCGACGGAGTAGCTCCGTCGGCTGCGCAGCGAGCGCGCGACCATGTCCGGGCGGTAGCCGAGAGCGCGAGCTGCCGCCAGCACGCGCTCCTGGGTCTCGCTGGGGATCGAGTCGGCCACCGGCGAGCGGTTGAGCACCAGCGACACGGTGGCCGGCGACAGGTCGAGAGAGGCGGCCACGTCCTTGAGCGTGACCCGCCGTCCGCCAGCGGGTCCGCCGCGCTTGCGGGTGCCGGGCTCGCGGGGATTTGCTGGAGGCTTGCGGCGCTTGCTCAACGGCGGCTCTGTTCGGTTCCAAGGCCGGGCTCGGTGGCCGGTTGACAACGGCGAAAACGTGTGATGGACTCCACCGTATCACGGCTAAATCGGTTTAGCCACCGAACAAGTCGTAGCTGGTGCGTAGTTCGTGACCCAAACCATAGGCCTCGGAGGGAAGTCCATGCGTAAGCTGCCGGCCCTGCTCTGTCTCGCGTCCGCGCTGATCGCCCTGCCCGCTTTCGCCCAAAGGTTCGACGCCAGCGTTCGTGGCGTGGTTAGCGATCCTGACGGCAAGCCGGTCGCGGGCGTGTCGTTGTCCATCACCAACGTGGAGACCGGTTTCACCCGCGAAGCCAAGACCGGTGCCGCGGGTGCCTACTCGTTCTCGGCTCTGCCGGTGGGTACCTATGTGCTCAACGCGGAGGCCGAGAGCTACAAGTCGGTGCTGGTCCAGAACATCGTCCTCAACGTCGCCGACATCCGCGCGATCAACATCGAGCTCGAGCTCGGTGCGGTGGAGGACCAGCTCACGGTGACGTCCTCGGCGATCGTGGTCGAGACCACCAGCGGCGAGGTGGCCGGCCTGATCACCGGCGAGCAGGTGCGGGAGCTGCCGCTCAACGGCCGCAACTTCCTCCAGCTCACCCAGCTGATGCCGGGCGTCACGACGCTGGACAACTTCAATACCAAGAACAAGGGCCTGCTGACCGGCTCCGACGTGTCGGTGTCCGGCGGCCGCGTGACCTCCAACATGTGGTCGGTCGACGGTGCCAACAACAACGACGTCGGCTCCAACCGCACCGTGCTGGTCTATCCGTCGCTCGAGGCGGTGGAGGAGTTCAAGATCCACCGTAACGCCTACGGCGCCGAGTTCGGTGGCGCCGGCGGCGCGCAGGTCAACCTGGTGACGCGCGGCGGCACCAACAAGCTGCAGGGCAGCGTCTTCTACTTCATGCGCGACGACTCGCTCAACGAGGCCAACTTCATCCTGCGGCAGGCCAACCAGGAGAAGGAGCCGCTGACCCGCGACGACTACGGCTTCACGCTGGGCGGCGCCATCAGACAGGACAAGCTGCACTTCTTCGTCTCGACCGAGTGGAACGACGAGGTGCGCGGCATCGCGCGCAGCGCGTTCGTGCCCACCGCGGCGGAGAAGAGGGGCGACTTCAGCCAGTCCAACCCGGCCTGCTCGTCGATCCCGAACGACCCGTCGACCGGCGCGCCGTTCCCGGGCAACGTCATCCCGGCGGACCGGCTGAGCGACGCCGGGCTGCTCTACCTGCAGCTGTATCCCGACCCCAACGCCTCGCTTCCCAACAGCTGCAACAACTGGGTCGAGGCGCTGGCGGTTCCGATCAACTGGGACCAGGTGAACGCCCGCGTCGACTGGAGCATCACCAACAACAGCCGTTTCATGGTGCGCTACACCGAGGACGGCTGGGACAACCTGGGCCCCACCGCCGGCGACGCCAACGGCCTGTGGGGTGACGATCCGTTCCCGGCGGTTGACGCCGCCTGGGTACAGCCGTCGGATTCGCTGGTCCTGCAGCTCAACCAGGTGATCGGCTCGACCGCCATCAACACCGTCACCTACTCGGCGTCGGGTAACGAGATCGTCATCAGCCCGACCGGCGACCTGGATCTGCTCAACGCCATCAACTCGGCGACCCCGTCGACCTTCCCGGGCAAGACGGCCGACCCGAAGGGGCATCCCGTTTTCTGGGGCGGCGGCGGCCTGCAGCCGTTGTGGAACGCCGGGCCGTGGAACAACTTCCAGGACCTGAGCATCATCAAGGACGACTTCGAGAAGGTCTTCGGCAACCACATCGTCAAGGCCGGCGTGCTGTACGGCGACAACCAGAAGCTCGAAGTCTCCGGCGGCGGCGCCGGCGGTGAGGCGACGGCCTACTGGGGCGCGGCAGGCCAAGGCGGCTGGGGCGCCACCTCGGGCAACATCATCTCGGACTTCCTGCTCCAGGACATGACGTTCGGCTTCTCGGAGCGCTCGTTCAACGCCATCGCCGACCAGCACTGGGAGGATCTGGAGCTGTACGTGGCGGACAGCTGGAAGGTCAGCCCGAAGCTGACGGTCGACTTCGGCGTGCGCTACTCGAAGTTCGACTGGCCGGTCGATGAGAACGTCCTGTCGCTCAACTTCGACCCGAACTCCTTCGACCCGGCGCTGGGAGGCGATCCGTGCAACGGCCTGCTGTTCGTGCCGGGCGCCAACCCGTGTGCCGACGCCGGCTTCGCCGGTGGCGTCCCGGGCCCCAACAACGGCCTGATCAACAACGACGACGACAACTTCGCGCCGCGCCTGGGCATGGCCTGGGACGTCTTCGGCACCGGCAAGAGCGTCTTCCGGGCGGGCTTCGGGCAGTTCTACCAGCGTGAGCGGCTGAGCCCGCAGCTGGGCCTGGTCGGCAACCCGCCGTTCGTCAACTTCACGGGCGGCATCCGCTCGCTCGACGGCGGCATCCAGCTGCTCGACTTCGTGGGCGCCGGCCGGCCCAACGCCGGCTTCGACGTCAACGGCGAGACGCCGTACAACCTGCAGTACAACCTCACCTGGGAGCAGCAGATCGGCAACAGCTCGACCCTCGAGGTGAGCTACGTCGGCAGCCGCGGACGCCACCTGCTGCGCTCGAACGACATCAACCACGTGGCGCCGGGTGACATCAACAGCAACGGCGTCGACGACCGTCTCGACTTCGTGCGCTGCGGTGCGGCGGACGGGGGGTGTCGGGCCCAGTTCCGCCGCTTCGGCCCGGCCTTCGGCGATGGCACCATTCTCTACTGGACCACCGACGGCTCTTCGGAGTACGACTCGCTGCAGGCGCAGTACACGCTGCGCTTCGGCCGCGGATCGCAGTTCCAGGCCTCCTACACCCTGGCCGACTTCAACGCCGACACCGGCATGAACGACTCGTCGGGCGGCTTCAACGCCGACGCCACGACCCTCGACATCTCCAACCCGGAGCTCGACTTCGGACCGGCGATCGTCCACCGCGACCACGTCCTCAACGCCAGCCTGATCTACAACCTGCCGAGCTTCGAAGGCGTGGGCGGCTTCAAGGAGCACTTCCTGGGCAACTGGTCAGTCGGCGGCATCTTGATCTACGCTACCGGCACCCCGATCACCGTGCTCGGCGACAACCCGGGCGGTGATCTGAGCGGCACCCATCCGGCAGCGGTGGGGTACGAGGGCAACACCCGGCCGCTGCTGACGGGCCTGGGCTGCGGCGGCGGCGGCGACTCGCTGCAGGTCATCAACCCGGGCGCCTTCACCTTCACCGGCTACCGGCTGGGCGACACCTCGCAGCAGTCGCGCCGCGGCCAGTGCGAGGGTCCGGACTTCATGCAGGTGGACCTGTCGCTGTACAAGCAGATCCCGGTCGGCGACCGGGTCAACGTCCAGCTCCGCTTCGAGGTGTTCAACATTTTCAACCGCACCAACGTGATCGGCCAGTCGGTCGACCGCTTCTTCAACCCGGGGGTCACCCTCGACGCGCCGCGCGGCTCGGCGACCACGGTCGTCGCCACCGGCGATCCGAGCCCGACCTTCGGGCGCGCCTCCGGCGTGCGCGATCCGCGTCAGGTGCAGCTGGGGGTGAAGATCAGCTTCTGAGGACGCTGGCTCGGTTCGGCTGAAGCACTACGACGGGCTGCGATCCACCGGGTCGCAGCCCGTTTTTTCTTGGCCGGCCGCCGGAGTGGACGAGCCGGCGCGAGCCCGCCGCGCAACGAGCACAAACCGTTTGCGGGGCAGCTGCCGGCCGGACAGGGGTCGCGAGGTGGGGCGACGATGAGATCGAACCGCTGGACGGGCCTTTCGTTGACGGCCGGTCTGCTGGCGGCGAGCGGCGCGGCTCGCTCGGCCGAGGTCGCCTCGCCGGCGCCGGCCAGCGTGCATGTCGAGCGGTGGCCTGAGGTCGTCAACCCGGTGCCGCGCGATCCGGCGATCGAGCGCGCCGCCGACGAGCTGCTGGCGGCGATGTCGCTGGCCGACAAGGTCGGCCAGCTCATCCAGCCCGAGATCAACAGCGTGACGCCGGAGGAGGTGCGGGAGTACCGGCTCGGCTCGGTGCTCAACGGCGGCGGCGGCTGGCCGCACAAGAACAAGGAGTCGACCCCGGCCAACTGGCTGGCGCTGGCCGATGCCTTCTGGCAGGCGTCGATGGACACCTCCGACGGCGGCGTGGCGATCCCGGTGATCTGGGGGCTGGACGCCGTGCACGGCCACAACAACGTGATCGGCGCGACCCTGTTTCCGCACAACATCGGGCTGGGCGCGGCGGGCGACCCCGAGCTCATCCGGCGGATCGGCGAGGTCACGGCGCGCGAGATCGCGGTCACCGGTCAGGACTGGGACTTCGGCCCGTGCGTCGCGGTGGCGCGCGACGACCGCTGGGGAC
>JBFGNS010000079.1:0-20727 GCA_041574955.1 Thermoanaerobaculia bacterium
AGGATACTCAGACCACCGCGCAAGCTGCTGCGACAGGACGGATCTCTGAGTATCCTGTCACCTTCCGAAGCCAGCACAGGTCCGCACAGCGCGCCGCAGAAACAGCGGTGACAGGATACTCAGGCCACCGCGCAAGCTGCTGCGACAGGACGGATCTCTGAGTATCCTGTCACCTTCCTGTCACCCCGGTCCCACCCGCTACAATCCCCCCATGAAGACCCTGCGCTCCTACATCGCCGGCCGCTGGCACGAGGCCTCGGACGGTTTCGCCACCCTGGTCGATCCCTCCACCGAAGAGCCGGTGGCGCGCGCCTCGAGCACCGGCGTCGACTTCGGCGCCGCCCTGGAATGGGCGCGCTCGAAGGGCGGCCCGGCGCTGCGCGCGATGAGCTTCGCCGAGCGTGGCGAGATGCTCAAGGCGCTCGCCACCACCCTGCGCGAGCACCGCGACGAGCTGCTCGAGCTGTCGCGCATCAACAACGGCACCACCAAGCCGGACGGCAACTTCGACGTCGGCGGCGCCAGCGGCACGCTGGCCTACTACGCCGGCCTGGTCCGCGGTCTGGGCGATCGCGGCTTCCTCGCCGAGGGCGACGGCATCCAGCTGGCGCGCGACGAGTCGTTCTGGGGTCAGCACATCCTGGTGCCGCGACACGGCGTGGCGGTCCACATCAACGCCTTCAACTTCCCGGCCTGGGGCTTCGCCGAGAAGGCCGCCTGCGCGCTGGCGGCCGGCATGCCGGTGATCACCAAACCGGCGACCGCCACCGCCCTGGTGGCCGAGCGCGCGGTCGAGCTGGCGATCGACTCCGGCGCCGTACCGCCGGGCGCGCTGCAGCTGGTGTGCGGCTCGACCGGCGATCTGCTCGATCGGCTGGGACCGCAGGACGTGCTGGCGTTCACCGGCTCGGCCGACACCGCGCGCTACTTCCGCAACCACCCCCACCTCACCGGCGTCAACGTACGGCTCAACGTCGAGGCCGACAGCCTGAACGCCGGGGTGCTGGCGCCCGACGTCGCCGCCGGCAGCGCGACCTTCGAGATGTTCCTCAAAGACGTGGCGCGCGAGATGACCCAGAAAACCGGCCAGAAGTGCACCGCCGTGCGGCGCATCCTGGCGCCCGCCGGGCATATGGCGGCGGTGCGCGACGGCCTGGCCAGCCGGCTCGAGCGGGTGGTCACCGGCAACCCAGCCGAAGAGGGCGTCGGCATGGGGCCGCTGGCCACCGCCGCCCAGCTGGCCGACGGCGTGGCCGGCGCCGCGGTGCTGATGGCGGAGGCCGGGCCGGTGGTGGGCACCGGCCAGCGGGTGGACGGCGCCGGCAGCCCGGCGGGCAAAGGCTACTTCTTCGGCCCGACGCTGCTGGCCGCCGATGACGCGCGGGGCCTCAGGGCGGTGCACGAGCGCGAGGTGTTCGCGCCGATCGCCACTCTCATGCCGTACGGCGGTGAAGCGGCGGAGGCGGCCGCGATCGTGGCGCTGGGCGGCGGCACGCTGGTGACCTCGCTGTACAGCGACGACGGCGGCTGGCTGGGGCGCTACGTCGCCGCCGGCGGCAGCACCACCGGCCGCATCTACCTGGGCTCGGAGTCGGCCGCCGGCGGCGCGCCGGGCTCGGGGGTGGCGCTCCCCCAGACCCTGCACGGCGGTCCCGGCCGCGCCGGCGGCGGCGAGGAGCTGGGCGGCCTGGCCGGGCTCGAGCTGTACATGCAGCGGGTGGCGCTGCAGGGCAGCCGCAGCACGGTCGAAGGCGTCGCCGGCCTGGCCGGTTGACCGGCACCGCCGAACGCTTCAGGATAGAGATCCCGCCGCCGCCGCCCCGCGGAACGCGCTCCCGATGGCCACCCTCTTCGTCACCGGTTTTCCCGGCTTTCTCGGCTCTTCGCTGCTGCCACGGCTGCTCGGCCGCGCGCCCGAGGACGAAGCCGTCTGCCTGGTGCAGGCCAAGTATCGCCGGCAGGCCGACGCGCGGTGCGACGCCATCGAGCAGGCCCATCCGGGCTGTGCCGGCCGCATCCGGCTGGTCGAGGGCGACATCACCGCTCCCGGCCTCGGCCTGGGCGGCGAGCTGGCGGCCGGCGTGCGCGAGATCTACCACCTGGCGGCGGTCTACGACCTCGGCGTGGAGCGCGAGGTGGGCATGCGGATCAACGTCGACGGCACCCGCAACGTGCTCGAGTTCGCCGCCGGCTGCCCGCGGCTCGAGCGGTTCCAGTACGTCAGCACCTGCTACGTCAGCGGCCGCTGGGCCGGCATCTTCGGCGAGGACGACCTCGACAAGGGTCAGCAGTTCAACAACTACTACGAAGAGACCAAGTTCCTGGCCGAGGTCGAGGTACAGCGCGCCATGCGGGGCGGGCTGCCGGCGACCGTCTACCGGCCGGCAATCGTGGTCGGCGACAGCCGCAGCGGCGAGACCCAGAAGTACGACGGACCGTACTTCGTGATCCGCTGGCTGCTGCGCCAGCCGGGGGTGGCGGTGCTGCCGATGGTGGGCGACCCGACGGCGGTGCGGGTGAACCTCGTGCCGCGCGACTTCGTGATCGACGCCATCTCCCACCTGAGCGGCCTCGAGACCTCCGCCGGCAAGGTGTACCAGCTCGCCGACCCCGCGCCGCTGACCGTCGACGAGCTGCTCGACGAGATCGGCCGCGCCACCCGGCGGCAGATCGTACGCGTGCCGACGCCGGCGCTGGTCGCCAAGACGGCGCTCGACTGGGTGCCGGGGCTCGCCTGGCTGATGCAGATTCCGTCGAGCACCATCGACTACTTCGTCCACCCGACCCACTACACCAGCGACCAGACCCGTGACGACCTCGACGGCAGCGGCATCGCGGTGCCGCCGCTGCCGAGCTACCTCCAGCGGCTGGTGGACTTCGTCCGCCTGCACCCGGAGATCGGCTCCGCCGGGATGAGCTGAGCCGGCCGGCCGCGAACGCTACTGGCCGCCGCCCAAGGCGTAGGCGCTCATCACCACCGGCTGCTGGTCGCCGGCGGCTACCGCCGCCGACGCCACCAGCGCCGCGGGCTCGCTCCGGCTGGCGGCCACCAGCGCCGGCAGCCGCTCGAGCGGCAGCCAGCGGTTGGACTGGCGGCCGTCGACGGTCACGCCGAGCAGCAGAGCGCGGCCCTGGGCAGCGTACAGCTTGAGCTCGCCGGCGTAGTGGACGTCGTCGTTGGCGAAGTGGTGCAGCTGGACGCGGGTCGAGCCGTCGGGCTCGTGATAGGTCACCCGCACGCTGGTCTCGCGACGCGACCAGTGCTCGGCCACGTTGCAGTCGCGGAAGCTGGCCGTGCTCAAGAGCTCGAGGGTCATCAGCGTGCGCCCGCCGGTGGCGACGCGGTACATGCGGTGGCCGCGGCGCAGCATCCACTCCAGCCGCTCGCCGCCCAGCCGGGCGGCGCGCTTCGCCCACTTCTTGCCGCACGCCTTGTAGGCGCGATGCAGCTCGAAGCGGGTCCCCTTATCGTCGGCGGCCGCCGGCTCGGTCAGGCCGGTGAGAGCGGCGAGGGCCAGCACGGCCAGGGTCAGGGTTGTTCGGTCATCGAGGCGCTTTGGTCGACGCATGGCCTGGTTCCTCCCATCGAAGCCTGTTGCGTTGCCTTGGCGCCTCCAGCTCTCGGTCTCGGTTGCCTCCAGCCCGCTGCCAGAGCAACCGGAGTGCCAGGCCCGCCAGCCGCAACGCGGCATGGCCGCGATAGCCCAGGCCCCGGAAGGGGCCGTGACACGCGGCTACGGGGCCACGCCGCGCCGTGACGTGGGCCCGATGAGCCGCCGCCGTGACAAATATCGGGAGCCCGGCGCTGGCGTGGTGCCGCCGGCCGTCACCGCGCCGCCGCGGTCGCCTAGAGCCCTTCGATCAGCAGCAGGTCGTTGACCAGCTCGCCGCGAGCGACGGCGACGCGCGTCAGGTCGGGGGAGACCTCGAGCGCGAGGATCCGCTCGTCGGCGAAGAAGGTGACCTGCTCCTCGGAGCCGGTCTCGACATCCACCCGGTAGAGGTTGCCCACTCCGTCGACGGTGCGCGCGATGAGCAGCGAGCGGTCGCTGTCCCACGGCGAGAAGGACTCGGAGTGGACGTCGAGCGCCGCCAGCGGAGGACCAAAGTCGGCCGGGTGGATCACCGTCTGCCAGCTCGCGGTGTCGGCGTTGCGGGCGTGGACCGCGAGCCGGCTGCCGTCGGGCGAGAAGCTGACCAGGTGGGCGTTGCCGTCGAACACCACCACCGGCTCGCCGCCCTGCCAAGGCCGGCGCACCAGCTCCAGGCCGTCCTCTCCCAGCCGCTGGTAGAACAGCCACTCGCCGTCCGGCGACAACGACGGCCGGGTGGCGAAGCGCTCCAGCGACGTCAGGCGCCGCAGGCCGGAGCCGTCTCGCTCGACGGTGTAGATGCCCACCTGAGGGTCGCTGCGCCAGCCCGACAGGAAAGCGATCCGGCCGTTGCGGCTGGCGGCGGGTATGGCGGCCCCGGTGGTGGTCAGGCGGACCGCCTCGCCGCCCTCCGCCGGCGCCAGGAACAGATCCCAGTCGATGGCCACCGGCGCCGCGTAGACCAGCGTCTGGTTGTCCAGCCAGGCGATGGCGTCGGCGCCGTCGGCGCGGCCCGAGGTGGTCCTGACCGGGCGCGGCCGCCGCGGGTCGTCGAGCGGCACGATCCAGATCTGGGAGCGGAGCTCGTTGCGCACCGTGGCGAGCAGCCTGCCATCGGCGGTGAGACTGCTTGCCATGTACTCGCTCGAGTCGTGGATCAGGCGGCGGCGAGTGCCGCTCTCGACCTCCACCCGCCACAGCTGGAAGAAAGCACCGTCGGAGGCGGCCAGCACCAGTGCGCGACCGTCGGGGCTCCACTGCACGTCTCGGATGCCGGCGAACCTGGTGGGCAGGAAACTCAACTCGCCGCCCTCCGCCGGCAGCAGCGCCAGATGGTAGCCCTGGGCGTCGGTGACTACCAGCGCGAGGTTGCGGCCGTCGGGCGACCAGGCCAGGTCCTCGAAGTCGGCTTCACCCGAAAGCTCCGCCAGCCGTCGCGGCACACCGCCGGCCAGAGCGACCGCGTCCAGCTTCTGCCAGCGCTGGCTCATGTCGCTCCCCGGCACGAACGCCACCCGCTCGCCGTCCGGCGAGATCGCCGGCCCCACCAAGATGCCGTCGAGCAGGCGCCGCGGCGTGCCGCCAAGCACCGGCAGCTCCCACAGCGTCTTGGAAGCGCCCGAGACGTTCTGCGCGTAGCGTACGAACTCACCGTCGGGGGTGAACTCGAGCTCGGTGAAGTTGACGTTCCAGCCGGCCGGCGGCACCAGCTCGAGGTCGGAGCCGCTGGCCACCTGCTGCAGCCTCAGGCTCCGCCCGCCGGCGCCCTCCGACTCGTAGGCCACGTACCGCCCGTCGGGCGAGACGGCTACCGTCCCGGGGTTGCCGCGCGGCGTCAGCCGGCGCACCTTGTAGGCCGGCTCGGCCGGCGACCTGTCCGGGCCGGTGAGGCGGCCGGCCAGCCACCAGGCGCCCAGACCGAGCGCCAGCGCCACCGCGGCCCCCAGCAGCAGCCTGGGAACCCGCCCCGCCGGCCGTGCCGCGGGCGCCGGCTCGGCGTGCGCCGCCAGCTCGCCCGAGGCCAGCGCCTGCCGGAGCTCGGCCAGGTCGTGCTTGAGGTCGAGCGCCGACTGGTAGCGTTGCTCCGGCTTCTTCTGCAGGCAGCGCTTGACGATGCGCCCCACGTCGCGCGGCAGCCGCCGGTTGCGCTCGGTGACCGCCACCGGCTCGTCGCGCAGGATGGCGGTGAGCACCGACATGTCGGTGTCGCCGTCGAACGGGCGCGCGCCGGTCGCCATCTCGTACAGCACGACACCGAGCGAGAAGATGTCGCTACGCGGATCGACCGGGCGTCCCTCGACCTGCTCCGGCGACATGTAGGCGACGGTGCCGAGCACCCGGCCCTCACCGGTGAGCGCCTCGGTGGGCTCGATGGAGGCGGCGCCGAGGCCCTGCACCGCGCTGACCTTGGCCAGCCCGAAGTCGAGGACCCGCACCCGCCCGGCGGTGTCCAGCAGGACGTTGCCGGGCTTGAGGTCGCGGTGGGTGACCCCCCGGGCGTGCGCCGCGGCGACCGCGTCGGCGAGCTCGACCGCGATCTGGAGGAACCGCTCGAGCGGCAGCCCGGCGGCGGGAATCGCCTCGGACAGCGGGCGGCCGTCGACCCGCTCCATCACCAGGAAGCTCAGCCCGTCGGCTTCCTCGATGGCGTGCAGGGTGACGATGTTGGGGTGCTGCAGAGCGGCCACCGCGCGCGCCTCGCGCTCGAACCGTTCGCGCCGCTCGCGGTCGCCGGCCAGCTCCTCGGGCAGCAGCTTGAGCGCCACCTCGCGCTCGAGCTTGCGGTCGCGCGCCAGGTAGACCTCACCCATTCCGCCGCGGCCCAGCAGGCTCACGATCTCGTAATGGGCGAGGGCTCGACCGGGTTCGAGCATGCAGTGCGATACCGCCCGCCGAGGCTACCGCAACGGCAGCCCGTCGGCGTGAGGGAAACTCCCCACCGCCGGGCGAGCGGCGTAGAGGGTTGGGCGCCGGTGGGGGCTTGTTTGTTTCACCATCCCGCCGCCCGCCTAGGTCAGGCTAGGCGGCGTCGCTGCCGCCGGCCGGCGGGTGCTCGCGCCGCAGCTGCTCGGCGAATCCGCGGCAGGCGTCGCTGGCGGTGAAGATTCCCACCAGCTTGCCGCCCTTGACCACCAGCGCCGCGTCCTGGTGGCGGCGGGCCATCTCGTCGAGCACCAGATCGAGCGGCGCCGACAGGTCGACGACGTAGCCGGCGGAGCGCTCCACGTCGCCGACCGCCGCCTGGCGGCCCGACTCACCCGCCGCGGCGCGGTGGATATGGTGGTCGGTGATCAGCCCGACCGGCCGGCCGCCGTCGGTCACCGGCAGATGGCGGAAGCCGTGCTCGCGCATCAGCCGCCGCGCCTTGTCCAGCGGATCGCCCGGCTCGAGCGAGTACGGAAACGGCGTCATCACCGCCGCGATGCGCGGCATCGCGCGGCTCACGGCAGCACCTCGCCGAGCGCGAACTTGTGGCTCAGGTACCGCTCCCGCCACGGCGGCGCGGTCTCGTCGAGCAGCTCGGCCAGCGCGGCACCGGCGGCGTAGAACGCCACCCGCCGCTGCTCGGCCAGCCGCGGCTCGGCGAGCGACTCGCGCACCCTCCGCTCGAGCTCTTCCACCACCTCGGCGAACGGCCGGAAGTCTGTGAACGAGCGCAGCGCCGGCGACGGCAGAAACCGCTCGGCGGCCAGCCGGGCGGTGCGCAGCTCGACGTAGCGCGCCACCCCCTCCTGCCAGAGCTGGAACGCCAGGTAGCGCCCGGCCTCGGCCGGCAGCGCCCGCTCGAGGGCGGCGAGCGCCGGGCGCACCTCGGCGGCCGGCGCCCGGCCATCGCGCGCTGCCAGTAGCGCCCGGCAGAAGCCGGCGTAAAGCTCGCCGACCGCCGGATCGTCGTAGGGGAACGGGAACTCGAGCATCCACATGCCGCCGGCACCGTGCTTCTCCAGGTCGAGCTCGGCGACCTCGCCGTAGTAGCCCGGGTCCGACATCTGGAGCTGGTGGAAGTGCTCGTGGAGCAGCACCGCCAGCCACGCCACCGGATCGAGTCCGGTCGCTTCGGGGCGGCCGATCACCACCACCGGCGCGCCGCCGAAGAGCGGGTAGGCGGCGCGCAGCGCGGGCGGCACGGTGCGCTCGCGGGTCAGCACCATGCCGCCCAGCAGCTCGTCCTCGCCGAGCGGCGTGAAGCCCTCGGGGCGGCGCTCAGAGCCCACCAGGTACTCGTGCGCCTCGCCTACCAGCAGCACCTCGAACGGCGCCACCGACCAGCCCGGCCAGATCGTCTCACCGAGCTCGGCGGCCAGCCGGAAGCCCTCCGACAGCAGCACCCGATCGGCGGTGGTCAGGCCGGCGGCGCCGGCCGCCGCCGGCAGCGCCACCAGGCAAGCCAGGCCGGCGACCAGCCTCCGCCGCACGCCGCCAGCGACCCGTCTCACGGCTCGGTGGCGCCGCCCAGCCGCACCGTCAACCGCTGCGCGTGGACCAGCTCGCCTCCGTCGCGCAGCTCGGCCAGGTAGCTGGCGGTCTCGCCGGCCTGGTCGACGCCGATCGAGATCTCCACCAGCAGCCCCTCGCGGCTGCCGGACTGGACCTTGCCCTCCTCGCCTCCCAGGAAGATGATGCGCGGCGCGGCCACCACCTCGCCGGTGGCCAGCTCGGTGACCCGGGCCTCCGCCACGAAGGTGTTGTCGCTGTCCCGCAACGGCTGCAGATCCAGCTCGATCGCATAGCCGCTGCCGCCGGCGACGGCGGTGCCGGCGGCCAGCAGCACGGCGGCGAGCATCGTCAGGACTTTCTTCATGGTCGAACCTCCTGTCTTGCCGCCCGCGCCACCGCCCGGCTCGCCCGGGTCAGGACGGCGAGCGAGCTCGCGGTGTCGGCGAAGTGGTCGATGAGATGTTGCGCTCCGGCCTCGCTGAGCTTCCGGCGACCGCTGGTCGCGACGCCCACGAAGCCGAAACCGTGATGGCGCGCCGCCGCCAGGTCCCACGGCTTGTCGCCGACCAGCACCACCTCGTCGAACGGGCCGTCGGCGGCCACCAGGGTGCAGCCGTGGGCGACGATGCGCTCGCGCGATCGCGCGTCGTCGGCGGAGGCCAGCGGCAGATGTTTGCCCTCGAGCCCGGCGGCCCGGAGCTTGAGCCGCGCCGACTCGTGCCAGCTGCCGGTGGCCACCACCACCGCCCAGTCGGGCCGCTCGGCGAGCTCTTCGAGCAACCGTCCGGCACCCGGCACCTGCCGGAACGATTCCGGCTCGTCGGCCGCTGCCGCCGCCAGCAGCTCGATGAAACGGTGCTTGTGCTCGTCCACCTCGGCGGCGGTCGCCGGCCGCCCGAACGCCCGAGTCAGCACCTCGGGGGTGATCCCGGAGTCGGTGGTCTCAGCGTAGGTAGACCAGTCCTCGTCGACGAACTCGATACCGTGCGCGCTGCGGAACGCCTCGATGAAGCAGCGGTGGTCCACCGCCAGCGTATCCGCCAGCGTGCCGTCGAGATCGAACACCGCCAGCCGCATCGCTCAACCGGCCGGCGAGCTCCCCTCGCCGGCCTCCTGACGGTAGTCCTCGAGCGCCGCCGCGATGACTGCGAACGCCTCCTCGCGGCCCAGCAGCTTGTCGAGCGTGATGGCGTTGGGCGCGCCGCGCCGTAGCTTGTAGGTCTTGAAGTAGTGGGTGATCCGCTCCATCAGGACGCCGGGCACGTCGGCCAGCTCGGCGGTGCCGGCCCAGAACTCGTCGTTGTCGAGCACCGCGACGATCTTGTCGTCCGCCTCGCCCTCGTCGAGGATCCTCAGGCCACCCACCACCCGCGCCACCAGCAGCACTTCGGCACGCGCGATCGGCCGTTCGCTGATGACGCAGATGTCGAGCGGGTCGCCGTCGCCGCGCGCGGCCGAAGGCGACAGATCCCCCACCCGCACGCCGCAATAGGTCCGCGGGATGAAGCCGTAGAGCGTCGGCGGCACCGACGAGGTGCGCTGCGGCCGGTCCACCCTGAGGTAGCCGGTGGCCTTGTCCACCTCGTACTTGATGAGATCGAACGGCGTGATCTCGATGTAGGCGTTGACCAGCCGCGGCGGATCGGGCCCCGGCTCGAGGCCGTGCCACGGATGAGGCCGCCAGCGGTGGAACGGGCGCGGAAAGCTCATCGAGTGCCGCGATTCTACTGTGCCCACGTGTGTCGGCCCGGGTGCGCTGGCCGGTCGGAGACCCGGGGCTACGCTCCAAAGGCGAGGGTGATGTCGCTCCGCCCCGGGCCCCGACCGGCGGGCGCACCCTCCGGCGGTGGCTGCCAGGTGGCGCCGTCAACGCCAGCGGCTCGTCGGCTGCCCCGGGTACCCTCTCACCGCTGTTGTCGGCGCGCTACGCGCCGGCCGGCCGGGTGAAGGCGGCCAGCCGGCGGAGCAGGAGCACCCCGGCGGCGCCGGCGGCCGGCGAGCTCCACAGTCCCGGGAAATAGCCGCCGACGGCCAGCGCCAGCAGCGGATGGGCCACGCCGTTGACCGCGCTGGCGAGCGCCAGGAACCAGACCGCCACGAGCGCGGCCCGCCAGCCCGCCGCCAGCCCGGCAAGCGATCCGAGCCAGATCGCGAGCCAGGCCAGGTTGAACGACACCCAGAGCTCCGCCGACCAGGGCTCCAGCCCGAGCAGCTCGGGCAGCCGCCGGTGGAAGCCGGTAGCCCACTCCTCGAGAAAGTGGATCCCCTGCACCCCGATGGCGACCGCGGACAGTCCCGCCACCGCGCGCCTCGCCGCGCGATCGGTCCAGCTCGCCCGCCGGCCGAGCGTCAGCAGGAGGGCGGCCACCAGGACCAGGTCGAGCAGGACGGTGCCGGTCAGGAAGCTCTGGATCTCGCCGCTCATCGCGCTCCGTGCGCGACTCCCTCCGGCGCCGGCAGTTCGTGCATGCGCTCCACCGCCAGGCCGCGCAGCCGGCTGCCCGCCGGCAGCTGGACGTAGAGGAAGTACTTGTCGTCGGCCGGCAGCTCCAGCTCGAGCCGCTTGCCGGCCGGAATGTCGCGAACCGCGATCTCGGCGCCGTCGCGGTTCGAGGCCCTCAGCCGGCCGAGAGCCCCGGACAGGTCGGCCTCGACCGCCACCCGGTAGCGTCCCGCCGCCAGATGGGCCTTGAACAGGCTCCACTGGTTGTCGAGATGGCGGTGGGGGATGGCACCGTCCTTCGGCTGCATGATCCGGTTGGACACCAGCGCCGAGTCGGCCGCCAGCCGGGCGCCGTCGGCGAACACCACCGGCTGCGGATCCAGCCGGTGCAGCCTCAAGGTCGGCCCGGCCTGCCAGCGCCCGGGCGTGAACTCGCGCACCAGCTCGAACGTCCGGAACAGCTCGCGGTAGCGCTCGGCCAGGGCGTCGTCCCACTCGGCTCGCTCGAGGCTGCCCGGCTCGAGGTAGCGCTGGTAGGCGTCGCTCGCCAGCAACAGGAAGTCGTGCCCCGGGTGGCGCAGCTCCTCGTCGGTGAAGCGGGTCGCGAACCTCTTGCGCCAGTGCGGGTACCGCCAGCGGTTGCCGAGGTTGGGGGTGTAGAACTCCTGCAAGAAGACCGAGCCCTCCGGCAGGTTGGCGTGCACCCAGGCCGCCGCCACGTCGCGGGTGGTGTCACGCAGGTGCCGCACCGTCTCCTCGACCGTCCGGTAGAGCGGGCCTGCGAAGCAGACGGCGAGCCCGGCGGCGACCACCGCCCGCCGCCGCGCCGGCCCGAGCCGCCCGGCGTGCGCCACGAGCGCCGCCAGGCCGACGCCGGCGAACGCCGCCAGCGCCGGCAGCACCGGCAGCAGGTTGCGGTGGACGGCGACGTTCATGCGCAGGATCAGGGCCAGGTAGAGCAGCGGAAACGGCAGCAGCCACAGCAGCCGCCGGCGTGTTTCCGGCGGCGACGCGACCAGTCCCACCAGGCCTCCAGCCAGCACCGGCACCCCCAGACTGAAACGCAGCAGCTCGAGGTAGTAGCCGGCGTTGCTGGCGTAGACCACGCCGGTCCAACCCGTGCCCGAGTACTGCCGGAAGCCGAACAGGATGTCCGAGCCGCCGCCGCGAAGCACCATGCCGGGAAACGCCAGCAGGCTGGGCGTGGCGGCGACGAAGGCGGCCACCGCGGCCACTCCCGCGGTCAGCAGGCCGGCCGGAAAGCGGCGCTTCACCAGGCTCGAGCGCAGCGCCGCCGCCACGATCGCCACCGCCACCACCCCGGCCGGGTACTTGCTGCCGGCGGCCAGACCGGCCCACAGACCGGCCCACGCCCAGCCGCGCCAGTCCTCGCCGTCCACCAGGGCCGCCACCGCCGCCAGGGTGAGGGTGGCGAACAGGGCGGCCGGCACATCGGAGATGTTGAGGTGCGCCACCTGGATGTAGAGCGGCGACAGCACGACCAGGGCGCCACCCAGCACCGCCCCGGCGGTGCCGCCGAGCCGTCGGGCGATGGCGAACACCGGCAGCACGGTCAGCGCCCCCATCGTCGCCGTGACGTGGCGGACGACCAGCAGCCGGATCTGGTGCGGGTTGTCGAGATCGTAGAGGGCGCGCGCCACGAGCGACACCACCGGCTCGAACAGCGAGGCGATCCACAGCGCGATGGCGTCGAGATAGAACAGCAGGTGCGGGTAGATGAACCAGGCGCGCAGCAGCCGACCCCGGTTGATCTCCTGCGCCGCCTGGCGGTAGGTGCCCTCGTCGCGGAAGTAGTCGTGCGCGATGTCGTGCCCGAGCCCGGCGAAGTGGACCAGGAAGGAAGCCGCCACCAGCGCCAGGAGGATCCGGCCCTCCGCACCACCCGAGCTCCACAGCCGCCGCACCCGGCCCGCGATGTAGGCGACGAGAAGACCCGCCGCCGCCACCACCACTGCCCGGCTGACCCAGACGTTGGCTGCGTGCCCGCCGGCCGCCGCCAGCCAGAAGGCCACCAGCAGCAGCAGCCCGGCGGCAGCGGGCGGCCACCGGCCGGACCCGCCGAGCGGCTCGCCGCCGTCAACACGCTGCCCTGGAGCTCTCATGGGACGCGCAGCGACTCTAACGCTTCCCGCACCCACCCCGGCAGGTGGCACCGTCGCCGGCCGAGGGGTGTAGAAGAGGGGAAGCGGTCGTGCGCAGTCGCGACGTCTTCGGCAACACCGCTGACACCCACACCGCGTGATCCACAAGAAGTAGAGCCCCGCGCCAGCGGCAACTCACGGCCCGGGCCCCCGGGGCCCGGCCTTTCCCTTTCCCGCCCGGGCCGGCAGGCGGTCAGCCGACCCCGGTCACCGTCACCTCAGCGCCGCTTGCGCGGCAGGTAGAGGTCGGTGACGGTGCCCTCGAACACCTCGGCGGCGAAGGCGACGGTCTCGGAGAGGGTGGGGTGGGCGTGCACCGTCAGCCCCAAGTCGGCAGCCTCGCAGTCCATCTCGATGGCCAGGGTCAGCTCGGCGATCAGGTCGCCGGCGCTCGGGCCGACGACGCCGGCACCCAGGATGCGCCTGGTTTCCGGATCGAACAGGATCTTGGTCAGCCCGTCGCCGCGCCCCATGCCCAGGGCACGGCCGCTGGCGGCCCACGGGAAGCGGCCCACCTCGTAGGCGGTGCCGTTCTGCTTGGCGGCGGTCTCGGTCAGGCCGACCCAGGCGACCTCGGGATCGGTGTAGGCCACCGACGGGATGGCGCGGGCGTCGAAGCCGCTCTTCTCGCCGGCCGCCACCTCGGCCGCCACCTTACCCTCGTGGCTCGCCTTGTGGGCCAGCATCGGCCCCGGCACGAGGTCGCCGATAGCGACGATGTGGGGCACGCGGGTGCGCTGCTGGGAGTCGACCGGCAGGAAGCCGCGCTCGTCGGGCTCGAGGCCGGCCGCCTCGAGGCCGAGCCGGTCGGAGTTGGGACGCCGCCCGACCGCCACCAGCACGCGGTCGAACAGCGCCGGCCCGGGCGCGTCGTCGCCGGCGAAGGCGACCTTGAGGCCGTTCTTCTGTGCCTTGACGGAGTCCACCCGGGTGCCGACGTGGATCGCCGCGCCGTAGCGCTGCTCGAGCCGGCGCTCGAGCGGCCGCACGAGGTCGCGGTCGCACCCCGGTATCAGGCCGTCGAGCAGCTCGACCACGGTCAGCCGCGAGCCGAGGGCGGCGTAGACGGTGGCCATCTCGAGGCCGATGATGCCGCCGCCCACCACCAGCAGCCGCTTGGGGATCTCGGCCAGCTCGAGCGCGGCGGTCGAGTCCATGACGCGCGGATCGTCCGCCGGCAGCCCCGGCAGGTTCGCCGGCCGCGAGCCGGCGGCCAAGATCGCCTGCTCGAAGCCGAGCGTGGCCTCGCCGTCCTCGCCGGCGACCGTCAGCTCGTGCGGGCCGGTCAGCCGGGCGGTGCCGCGCACCACCCGGACGCCGCGCTTGCCGGCCATCTGGGCCAGCCCGCCGGTCAGACGGCCGACCACCGACTCCTTCCACGAGCGCAGCTTGTCGAGATCGAGCCTGGGCTTGCCGAAGGCGACGCCGTGCTCGCCCAGGTCGGCGGCCTCGTCGATCACCCGTGCCACGTGCAGCAGCGCCTTCGACGGGATGCAGCCGACGTTCAGGCAGACGCCGCCGAGAGCGGCGTACTTCTCGACCAGCACCACCTCGAGGCCCAGGTCGGCGGCACGGAAGGCCGCCGTGTAGCCGCCGGGGCCGGCGCCGAGAACCACCAGGTCGGCGCGCCCGCCGGTTGCCGGCCGGGCGCCTGCCGGGCGCGCGGCGGGCTCGCTGGCGGTGGCTGGCGGCTCGTCCCCCGTCGCGGCCTCCTCGTCGCCATCGGCCGGCCGCTCCTCCGCTGGTTCTGCCTCCGGCTCGTCGCCGGGCGCATCGCCCGCGGCCTCCTCGGCCGCCGCCGCGCTCAACGTCAGCAGCAGGTCGCCCTCGCCGACCTGATCGCCGGCCTTGACCCGGATCGCCTCGACGGTGCCGGCGAACGGCGACGGCACGTCCATCGACGCCTTGTCGCTCTCCAGCGTCACCAGGCCGTCGTCGACCGCCACCCGGTCGCCCACCGCCACCAGGATCTCGACCACGTCGACCTTCTCGTCGGTGCCGATGTCCGGCACCCGCACCTCGCGCGCGCCGTCGCTCAACGCCCGCCCCGGCTGTTACGAAACCCAGCCCGCCCGCGCCCGTACCAGATAGGGGCGGAGCTTGCCGTCGGGCGAGTGCGGGGAGGGCGGGCGTGTCGCGGAGGGAGGAGGCAAGCTCCGCCTCCTCTCGCTCCGCTGCCGCCCTCCGGCGCGACGCCGCTCACAGCACGAGCCGCCTCAGGTCCGACAGCACCTGGCACAGATAGGTGGTGAAGCGCACCGCCAGTGCGCCGTCGACCACCCGGTGGTCGTACGACAGCGACACCGGCAGGATCAGCCGGCCCGTCACCTCGCCGTCGCGCCACACCGGCCGCTCGGTGGCGCGCGAAACCCCCAGGATCGCCACCTCCGGCGCGTTGACGATCGGCGTGAAGGCGGTGCCGCCGATGCCGCCGAGGCTCGAGACGGTGAACGAGGCGCCGCGCAGCTGATCGGGCTTCAACTTGCGCTCGCGCGCCTGCGCGCTCACCTCGGCCAGCTCGCGCGCCAGCTCGAAGACGCCCTTGCGGTCGACGTCGCGCACCACCGGCACCACCAGCCCTTCTTCGGTGTCTACAGCCACCCCCAGGTGGTAGTAGCGCTTGAGCACCAGGCTCTCGCCGTCGGGGTCGAGCGAGCTGTTGACCTTGGGGAACTTCTGTAGCGCCGCGACCGACGCCTTGAGGACGAAGGCCAGCGGCGTCAGGTTGAAGCCCTCGGCCTTGGCCTCGCCCTTGTGCTGCTGGCGGAACGCCTCGAGCTCGGTGATGTCGGCCTCGTCGTGCTGGGTGACGTGCGGCACGTGGAGCCACGCGCGCCGCAGGTTGGGGCCGGAGATCTTCTGCACCCGGGTGAGCGGCACGCGCTCGACCTCGCCGAACTTGGAGAAGTCGATGACCGGCATCTCGGGCAGCGCGGCGCCGGCCGCGGCGGCGGGCTCGGCGAGGGTCTTTTTGACCCAGCTCTGGACGTCTGGCTTGAGGATCCTGCCCTTGCGGCCGCTGCCCTGCACCCGCGACAGATCGACCCCCAGCTCGCGGGCGAACCGCCGCACCGCCGGGCTGGCGTAGGCCTTGACGTGGGCGGCCTGCTCGATCACGGCGCCGGTGTCGGGCGGCGCGAGGGCAGCAGGCCGCGCCGCGGGCTCGTCGGGTGTCTCGCGCCGGGGGCCCGTGGATTCCGGGGCCTCGGAGCTCGCGGGCTCCGGTTCGGCACCAGGCTGGGCGGTTGCCGTCTCGCTCGGCTCCTCCTCGGCCGGTGCCTCGGCGGCGGCCTCGTCGGCCTCGACCAGCAGGATCACGTCGCCCTCGCCCACCTGGTCGCCGGCCTTGACCTTGATCTCCACCACCTTGCCGGCGAGCGGCGACGGCACGTCCATCGACGCCTTGTCGCTCTCCAGCGTGATCAGCGGGTCGTCGACCGCAATCGCCTGGCCGTTGGTGACCAGCACCTCGACCACGTCGACCTTGCCGGAGTCGCCGAGATCGGGAACCCTGACCTGCTCGTTGGCCACCGCCGCGCGCCTCAGACTTCCCAGGGGTTGGGAGCGTCGCGCTCGATGCCGTAGCGCTCGATCGCCTCGCTCACCCGCTCGACCGGCAGTTGCCCGTCGTCGGCCAACGCCTTGAGCGCCGCCACCACCACGTGGTGCCGGTCGATCTCGAAGAACCGCCGGAGCGTCTCGCGCAGGTCGCTCCGGCCGAAGCCGTCGGCGCCCAGGGTGACGTAGCGGCCGCGTATCCACGGACGGATCTGATCGGCCACCGCCCGCATGTAGTCGGTCGACGCCACTACCGGCCCGGAGCGGTCGGCCAGGCACTGCTCGACGTGGCTGGTGCGCGGCTCGGCATCGGGGTGGAGACGGTTCCAGCGCTCGGCGGCGAGGCCGTCGCGCCGCAGCTCGTTGAAGCTCGGCACGCTCCACAGGTCGGCGGCGACGCCGAACTCCTCGGCCAGCAGCTCGGCGGCGGCCACCACCTCGCGCAGGATCGAGCCCGAGCCCAGCAGCTGGACGCGCGGCCGCTCGCCCTTGCCCTTCTTCTTCGGCCGGGGGGCTTCGCGCAGCAGGTACAGGCCCTTGCGGATCGCCTCCTCGACGCCCTCCGGCATCGCCGGCTGCGGGTAGTTCTCGTTGTGGATGGTGATGTAGTAGAAGACGTCCTCGCCCTCGGCGTACATCCGCCGCATGCCGTCGTGGACGATCACCGCCAGCTCGTAGGCGTAGGTGGGGTCGTAGGAGACGCAGTTTGGCACCGTCGAGCTCAGCAGGTGGCTGTGGCCGTCCTGGTGCTGGAGCCCCTCGCCGTTGAGCGTCGTCCGCCCCGAGGTGGCGCCGAGCAGGAAACCCCGCGCCCGCTGGTCGGCGGCCGCCCAGATCAGGTCACCGACTCGCTGGAAGCCGAACATCGAGTAGAAGATGAAGAACGGCACCATGTGGATGCCGTGGTTGGCGTAGGCGGTGCCGGCGGCGATCCACGACGACAGTGAGCCGGCCTCGGAGATGCCCTCCTGGAGGATCTGACCGGTCTTGTCCTCGCGGTAGTAGGCCAGCTGGTCGCGGTCCTCGGGCGTGTAGAGCTGACCGCGGGGGGCGTAGATCGCCACCTGGCGGAACAGGCCCTCCATGCCGAAGGTGCGGGCCTCGTCGGCGACGATCGGCACGATCGCCTCCTGGATCGCCTTGTCACGCAGCAGCGTCATCAGGATGCGGACGAACACCATGGTGGTCGACAGCTCGCGCTCGCCGCTGCCCTCGAGCAGGGCGCTGAACGCCTGCAGCTCGGGCACCTCGAGCGGCGGCGGCGGCTCCGGCCGGCTCGGCAGGTAGCCGCCCAGCTTCTGGCGGCGTTCGTGCAGGTAGCGCATCGAGGCGCTGTCGTCGGCCGGGCGGTAGAACGGCAGATCGGCCAGCTGCTCGTCCGAGATAGGGATGTTGAACCGATCGCGGAACTGCTTGAGCGCGTCCTCGCCCATCTTCTTCTGCTGGTGGGTGATGTTCTGCCCCTCGCCGGCCTCGCCCATGCCGTAGCCCTTGATGGTCTTGGCCAGGATGACGGTGGGCTGGCCCTGGTGCTTGACCGCCGCGGCGTAGGCGGCGTAGACCTTGTCGGGGTCGTGACCGCCCCGCTTCAGCCGCCACAGCTCCTCGTCGGACATGTCGGCCACCATCTCGGCCAGCTCCGGGTACTTGCCGAAGAAGTGCTCGCGCACGAAGGCGCCGCTGCTGGCGGCGTAGGCCTGGTACTCGCCGTCCACCACCTCGTCCATCCGGCGCCGCAGCAGGCCGGTGCGGTCGCGCGCGATCAGCGGGTCCCAGTTCGAGCCCCAGATCACCTTGATGACGTTCCAGCCGGCACCCCGGAACACCGCCTCCAGCTCCTGGATGATCTTGCCGTTGCCGCGCACCGGGCCGTCGAGCCGCTGCAGGTTGCAGTTGATGACGAAGACCAGGTTGTCGAGCTCTTCGCGCGAGGCCAGCGAGATGGCGCCCAGCGACTCGGGCTCGTCCATCTCGCCGTCGCCCAGGAAAGCCCAGACCTTGCGGTCACCGGCATCGATCAGGCCGCGGTTGTGCAGGTACTTCATGAACCGCGCCTGGTAGATGGCGGTGATCGAGGTCAGCCCCATCGAAACGGTCGGGTACTGCCAGAAGCCCGGCATCAGCCAGGGGTGGGGGTAGGACGACACGCCGGGGCCGTTGACCTCGCGGCGGAACAGCGAGATCTGCTCCTCCTCGAGCCGGCCCTCGAGAAAAGCGCGGGCGTAGATGCCGGGCGAGCTGTGGCCCTGGAAATAGACCATGTCGCCGCCGTGCTTCTCGCCGCGGGCGCGGAAGAAGTGGTTGAAGCCGATTTCGTACAGGTTGGCCACCGACTGGTAGGTGGCGATGTGGCCGCCCAGGTTGCTCCCCTCGCGGTTGGCCTTGACCACCATCGCCATCGCGTTCCAGCGCAGGATCGACTTGATCCGGCGCTCGAGCGACGGATCGCCGCGCCGCGGCTCCTCCTGGTGCGGTGGGATGGTGTTCATGTAGGCGGTGGTCGCGTTGTACGGCAGGTAGGCGCCGCTGCGCCGCGCCTTGTCGACCAGCGCCTCGATCAGAAAGTGGGCCCGCTCCGGGCCGTCACGCTCGATCACCTCCTCGAGGGCGTCCTTCCACTCCCTCGTTTCCTCGGGATCGATGTCCTGCTCGAGCGTGTCCAGTTCGGCTTCCATCTTCATCTCGACAGCACCTCGCAAGCCCCGTTGCAGGCCGTTTTCCGATTCGACGCCAGCTGCAGCCCGCCAGGGCGTATCCGGCGATTCTACCCCGACGCCCGGCGCCGGCCGCCAGGCGGTGGGGTCCTAGGTCGGGACCGGCACCGCGCTCAGCGGTACGGCGCGCAGGCGGATGCGCTGGCCGTCTTCCGGCAGGGTGTCGACCCACGCCAGGAACAGGGTGCCGTCGCTCCGCACCAGGCGAGGGAAACCGCTCTTGCGCGAGGCGCCGGTAGCCGCCACCGCCAGCATCTCGCCCATCCGGCCGTCGGCCAGCACCCGCCTGAGGCGCACCGAGCCGGCGTCGCCGGGCGACGCCAGCCAGCTGACCACCGCCCCTCCAGCGCCGTCCAGCACCAGGTCCACCCGGCCGAGCGGCTTGTAGCTGTCGATCGCCCGCGGTGGACCGAAGCTCGCCCCGGCATCGGTGGAGAACGCCACCTGCACCCTGGGCGTCTCGCCGGCACCGGTGAACCAGGCCGTCGCCACCGTGCCGTCCGCCGCCGCCGCCTCCGGCCCGTTGACCGGACAGCCGGCGATCGTCCAGCCGTCGTCGAACGGCAGCGCCGGCTCGCTCCAGCCGTCGCCGGTCCGCCGCACCACCGCCACGTCGCGCACCTCTTCGGCGCTGCGGTCGCGGTAGACCACCAGCGGCCCCGCGGCGGTGGTGACGGCATCAGTCGAGCAGCACTCGCACACCCGCTCGTCGAGCACCTCGCGCTCACCGACGGTGTCGCCGACCAGCGCGGTGCGCAGGGTCATCGCGCCGCCGGCCTCCATCTCCCGGCCGTCGAGCCAGAAGGCCCGCAGGCCGTCGCGATCGACGGCGTAGGAGACGAAGCCGTGCTCGGTCGCGGTGTCGTCGTCGTTGAGCCGTCCGAGAGGGCTCCAGCTCGCACCGCCGTCGAGCGAGCGCGCCAGGAAGATCGAGTAGGCGTAGACCGGCTCGGCGGTCTTGGCCAGCCAGTGCACGACCAGCGAGCCGTCGGCGCCGGCCGCCAGCGCCGGGATGTCGGCCCAGTTGGCGAAGAAGTTGTCGCCTTCGGCAACCGTTCGCGGCGGACTCCACTCATCGCCGTCGAGCCAGGCGACCTGCAGCCGGTGGCCGGGGCCGCCGCCGAGCTCGGCCGGCTCGAGCCAGCTGGCGTACAGCCGCTCGCCCACCAGCAGCAGGTTGGGGGCCAGCGCACCCGCCGCCGCCGGCGGATCGAGCTGCCTGCCGGCGGTGAGCTCCACCGGCCCCGCCTGCTCGGCGGCAGGCGGCGGCACCGGCGCGCCGCCACAGCCCGCCGCCAGCCACGCGACCAGCGCCGCACCGGCTGCCCACGACTTCCCGCCCGTGCCCACCTCGTCTCTCTAGCCGTACGCCGCGCCGCTCAGCTCGACGACGCCGCAGGCCAGTCGTCCGCCGGCCGCGCCGGTCGGCTGCGACACCAGGTCGTCGGCCTTCTCGTGCACGATGACCGCGCGGCCGACCACCGAGCCGGCGCCCTCGGCCACCGTCAGCATCGTCGAGCTGGCCTCGTGGTGGGCCGTACCGTCCACCATGACCTCGATGTTGCCGAGATCGCCGGCGTGGCGCTCCATGTCGCTGGGCGCGCCGTGCGGCATGTCGGTGGGGTTGAAATGGCCGCCGGCCGAGGTGAAGTCGGCGGCGCTGCAGTCGCCGACCTCGTGGACGTGGAACCCGTGCATTCCCGCCGGCGCGCCGGTGATGTGGGCGACGATCTGGACCGCGCCGCCCGACTCGGTGAAGGTCCCCGCGCCGGCGATGCTGCCGCCCTCGCGGGCGGTGAGGGTGGCGCGCGCCACCAGCG